>NZ_JAFEXF010000499.1 GCF_016905445.1 Streptomyces sp. G44 | reverse complement strand
GACCTGCAGCCTGCCGGAAGCCGCTCGGCCGACCTGCGGCGCCTCGGCCACCGCTCCCCCGGGAGTCCGGGATGACAGCCCTCACCCCCTTCCCGCTCGGCGGGCCGGACACCAGCAAGGCCCCGCGCCCGCGGTGCCTGGTGCGCGTCCGCTTCGAAGGCCTGCGCAGCCCCGACCAGTTCGAGCATCTCCTGGTGCTCATCGAGGACTTCACCCCCATCTGGCAGCCCTCACCACCCGACACCGTCGACCTCGACCTGACCTCGGCCCTGTCCTATTTCGGAGATACTGCGCACCACATCGCGCAGATGATCCAGATCCGGGCGCTCGCTCTCCACGGCGTCCATACAGCGGTCGGGGGCGGCCCCTCAGTGATGCTGGCTCAGATGGCCGCCACCATCACGACTCCCGGCCGCGTCACGCTCGTCGACCCCACCGAGGCAGCGGTTGCAGCCTTCCTTCGCCCCCGACCCGTCCCGG
>NZ_JAFEXF010000498.1 GCF_016905445.1 Streptomyces sp. G44 | reverse complement strand
ACCCGCTGTCGTTATGCCAGCCTGACACGGCATTCCCATAACGGCAACCCGACGAAATGCGTGGCTCATTCTTCATGCCCGATGTACTGCCAATCTCGTGCGGTCGACCAGCCGCCGCTGCATCGGCGGGCCCTCTCTCCTCCCGCCCATGGCCGTCCGACCCGGCGGGTCACCAAGCGGATGCGCGCGCCCCTTCGCGGCGCAAACCCCTTTCCCTTTTCAAGGAGTTCGACATGAACAAGGCCCAGCTCGTCGATGCCGTCACGGACCGGCTCGGCAGCCGTCAGCAGGCTGCCGACGCCGTCGACGCCGTTCTGGACGCCATCCTCCGCGCGGTTGTCTGCGGCGAGCGAGTGTCGGTCACCGGTTTCGGTTCGTTCGAGAAGGTTGACCGCCCCGCCCGGTTCGCCCGAAACCCTCAGACCGGCGAACGGGTCCACGTCAAGAAGACCTCGGTGCCCCGATTCCGCGCGGGACAGGGA
>NZ_JAFEXF010000497.1 GCF_016905445.1 Streptomyces sp. G44 | reverse complement strand
GGGCCGGACTGGTCGGGCAGGGCTCGGGGGTCGTGGGGTGCTGTCGCGTCGCTGGAGGCGTTGCGGTTGCGGTTGCCGTTGCCGTTGCCGTTGCCGTTGCCGTTGCTGGGGCTGGGGCTGGGGCTGGGGCTTGGGCTTGGGCTGGGGCTGGGGCGGGAGCGAGAGCCCGAGCCGTAGGCATTGCCGGGTTCGGGCCCGAGGCGGGGGGCGGGGGCGGTGGGGGGGGCGGGGGCGGGGGCCGGGGCGGGGGCCGGGGGGGGGGTGGGGGCGGGGGGGGGCGGGGGGGGGGGCGGGTGGGGGGGGGAGGTGTTGGGGGGGGGCGGGGGGGGGGAGGACTGGTCCCGCCGGGGGGCCTGGGGGGGTCCCGGGGGGGGGGAAGGGGCGCGGGGGGCCGTGCGAGGGGGGGGCCGCGCGGCCGGGGGCGCGGTGGCGGGGGGGGGGGGGACGGAGGCGGGCGGGGGGGCGGCGACGTTCGCCCGCCGGGAC
>NZ_JAFEXF010000496.1 GCF_016905445.1 Streptomyces sp. G44 | reverse complement strand
TGGATCGTCTCCACGTGTGCCGAGTGGGAGGCGTAGTCCACCGGGATACGGCGGGCCCGGATCTCCTCCGCCTCACAGGCGGCGAGGAGCGCGTCCAGCTCGGCCACGTCACCGGACACCACCACGCTCGACGGACCATTGACCGCCGCGACGGACAGACCCTCGGTCAGCCGCGCCCGTACGTCCTCAACGGGCAGCGCCACAGAAACCATGCCACCCGCACCCGACAGCGCCAGGATCGCCTTCGACCGCAAGGCCACCACACGAGCCGCGTCGCCGAGAGACAGCGCCCCGGCCACACACGCCGCCGCGATCTCACCCTGGGAGTGGCCGACGACAGCACCCGGCTTGATGCCGTACGACTGCCACAGCTCGGCCAAGGACACCATCACGGCCCACAACACCGGCTGCACGACATCGACGCGCTCCAACGCCTCGGCATCGTCCAAGACCTCGAACAGCGACCACTCCACGTACGACGACAGTGCCG
>NZ_JAFEXF010000495.1 GCF_016905445.1 Streptomyces sp. G44 | reverse complement strand
GGCGGGGCCCTTCCGGGCCGGCGACGCGACGGCCGCGCTCGCCGAGGCGCAGCGGGCGGACACGCTGGCCCGCCAGGCCCACCAGCTCGCCGAACGCGACGTGCGGGGCTACGGCAATCCGTACGGAGGTCCCGGCATGGGCGGCGGCATGGGCGGCACCGGCGGCGGCATGGGCGGCGCGGTCCTCGGCGGCATCATCCTGGGCGAGCTGTTCGGCGGCAGGGGCCGCGGGGGCGGGGGCGGCCTCGGGGGCGGCGGGTTCGGCGGCGGTCCCGGTCCGGGGAGCTTCGGGGGCGGGGGGACGCGGGGGCGCAGGGGCGGGGGGGGCCGGGTCTAGGCCCCCCTCCCCGAGCCGCCCGGCCCCCCCCGCCCGGGCCCCCCACGCGCCCCCCCCCCGCCGCGCCCCCCCCCCCGCCCCCCCCGGAAGACCTGGCCCGACCCCCCCGCCAAGACGACCCCGCCCAGGACGAGGCGGCCGCCCCCCCGCGGCG
>NZ_JAFEXF010000494.1 GCF_016905445.1 Streptomyces sp. G44 | reverse complement strand
TGCTGGGCGCGGGTGAGGGTCAGGCCGGTGCCGGCGGCCCGCAGCGACAGTAGGAACACCTTGAAGTCGCCGCTTTGGAAGGCGTCCACAAGAGCGGGACGGCCGGCGACCGGCGTGCCGCCGTGCAGGATGCGGTGATCGATGTGCTGCTGGCCGAGGCGGGCGGAGACCAAGCGGGCCATCTCGACGTACTGCGTGAAGACCAGCACCGACTGCTGCTCGGCGAGCATGACGCTCAACAGGTCCTCGAAGAGGTCGAACTTCCCCGAACGGCCGGCCAGCCGGGGGGAGTCGGCCTCCTTGAGGTACTGGGCCGGGTGGTTGCAGATCTGCCGCAATGAGGTGAGGAGCTTGAGGACCAGGCCGCGGCGGGCGATGCCCTCAGCCGCTTCGATCTTGGCCATCGTCTCGCGGACCACCGCCTCGTACAGCACCGCCTGCTCGCGGGTCAGTCGCGCGAACTCAGAGGTCTCGGTCTTGGGAGGCAGCTCCGGCG
>NZ_JAFEXF010000493.1 GCF_016905445.1 Streptomyces sp. G44 | reverse complement strand
GTCGATGAAGCGGCCGCTCGCGACGTCCCGTATCTCCGCGTCGTCCTCCCAGCTGTCCCACAACAGCGCGGCCACGGCCGCGACTTCACCGGCCTCGTGCCACAGGTCGTGGGGCGGTGCGGCCCCGCGCCGCCCGAAGAGCCGGGCCTCGGCCTCGGTCGCCGACACGTCCAGGACCCACCCGGCCCGGCCCCGGCTGACCCAGTCGAGGGTGGCCACGGCGGCCTGCACGTGGAACGGCTCGGTGTGCGTGGTCGTGACGGTCGGCACGAGTCCCACGCGGCCGGTGGCGGGCGCGATCCTGGCGGCCACGGCGAGCGCGTCG
Organism: Streptomyces sp. G44; assembly: GCF_016905445.1. Taxonomy (GTDB): domain Bacteria; phylum Actinomycetota; class Actinomycetes; order Streptomycetales; family Streptomycetaceae; genus Streptomyces. The sequence continues at coordinate 180 of NZ_JAFEXF010000493.1, read as the reverse complement.
GGGCCGGGCCGCGCGAAGGAGTCCCCCAGCGTGACGAAGTCCAGGACCCCGCGCTCGGCCAGCAGCGCCAGCTCGGCGTAGGGGCCGGGTTCGTACGTTCCGGGGAGGTCGACGGCGGCGGCGAGGTGCAGGGGGCCGCGGCCGTTCCCGTGGTCGGTCATCGGCGGAACCTTTCTCGGG
>NZ_JAFEXF010000492.1 GCF_016905445.1 Streptomyces sp. G44 | reverse complement strand
AGTGGGAGGCGTAGTCCACCGGGATACGCCTCGCCCGCACCTCATCGGCCTCGCAGGCGGCGAGGAGCGCGTCCAGCTCGGCCACGTCACCGGACACCACCACGCTCGACGGACCATTGACCGCCGCCACCGAAAGACCCTCGGTCAGCCGCTCCCGCACCTGCTCGACCGGCAGCGCCACGGAGACCATGCCGCCCAGCCCGGACAGCGCAAGGATCGCCTTCGACCGCAAAGCCACCACACGCGCCGCGTCATCAAGAGACAGCGCCCCGGCGACGCAGGCCGCCGCGATCTCACCCTGCGAGTGACCCACGACAGCACCCGGCTTGATGCCATACGACTGCCACAGCTCGGCCAAGGACACCATCACGGCCCACAGCACCGGCTGCACGACATCGACGCGCTCCAACGCCTCGGCATCGTCCAAGACCTCGAACAGCGACCACTCCACGTACGACGACAGTGCCGCCGCACACTCCCGCATCCGCCCCGCGAACACCGGAGAC
>NZ_JAFEXF010000491.1 GCF_016905445.1 Streptomyces sp. G44 | reverse complement strand
CTGCTCCCGCGGCCCGGCGGGCACGTTTGCCGCCGGGCAGCGGGAGCACGCACAATCCATGCTCATGGCACTTGCACCTGACATGAGACAGATCGCTCCCGGCGTATTCGGGTGGCTCCCTCAGCAGTCCTCGGCCTGGGGCCTGGCCAACTGTGGCCTGATCACCTCCCAGGGCGAGGCCCTGCTCGTCGACACTCCCTACACCCCGGCCCTGACTTCCGTGTTCCTGGACGCCGTTCGCGCGAACGCCGCTCCGGGCAGCCGGCTGGACCGGGTCGCCGTCACCCACGCCAACGGGGACCACACATGGGGGCTGCAGCAGCTGCCGGGGGCCGAGACCCTCGCCAGGCGGGCCGCCCTGGGGCACCAGTGCCGGGAGCCGACCCCGCAGCAACTGCAGACCCTCACCCGCGACACTGACCCCGGACAGCCCCGGGGGTGGTACTTCCGCCAGCGCTTCGGCACCTTTGACTTCGCCGGCATCGAGGTCCTCCCGCCGACCGACACC
>NZ_JAFEXF010000490.1 GCF_016905445.1 Streptomyces sp. G44 | reverse complement strand
ATGACGGAGAGAGGGGGGAAGTCGCGGGCGCCGTGCGCCGAACGATAACATGACAGTACATTGCGAAAGGCGAACATGCAACGCCCGTGCTCGTCCCCAAGTTCCTTCAAAGCGGGCAGGGGCCGTGCGCGGAGCGCGCGGCCATGGACCGTCGGTGCAGGGGTGCCTTCAGAGCCTGTCGGCCGGCGATGTGCCGGGTTCGTCGTGCCAGGGCAGATGGATGCGGCGCTCGGGCTCGACGCTCCAGGACACGTCGGGCAGCAGTCGGCGAACCTGCTCGCAGGCCCAGGGCCAGACCGCGTTCCAGGTCTCCTCCGTGGGTTCGAGCTCCGATACATGCCAGCCCTCGGCGCAGCTGGCCCCCTGCTCGGCCAGCAGATCGGCCAGGTCGGCGAGGGGGCGGTCGTCCGGGTGGCGCTCGCCGGTCTCCTGGCGGCGGCCGTAGCGGTCGCACAGCTCCCGCGCCAGGCCCTCGCCATCGAGGTGGTGGGTGGAGCGGACCCGGAGTACGGG
>NZ_JAFEXF010000048.1 GCF_016905445.1 Streptomyces sp. G44 | reverse complement strand
CACCGCACGAGGCAGTCGGCCGGCGGCGTCGGAGGTGTAAAAGAGCCAGGCCCGGCAGGGTGACACCGGCGCGGGGGCCGGCGAGGGCGGGGCCGCCTCCGGGGGCGGCCGCCGGGGCCGCCGGGGCCGTTACCGCGACCGCCGGGGCCGTCGCGGCCGCGACGAGCAGGGCTTCGGCAACGAGCCGCAGGTCTCCGACGACGACGTCCTGATCCCCGTCGCGGGCATCCTGGACATCCTCGACAACTACGCGTTCATCCGTACGTCGGGCTACCTCCCCGGTCCCAACGACGTGTACGTCTCGCTGGCCCAGGTCCGCAAGAACGGCCTGCGCAAGGGCGACCACGTCACCGGCGCGGTCCGCCAGCCCAAGGACGGCGAGCGCCGCGAGAAGTTCAACGCGCTGGTCCGCCTGGACTCGCAGAACGGCATGGCGCCCGAATCGGGGCGCGGGCGGCCGGAGTTCAACAAGCTGACGCCGCTCTACCCGCAGGACCGGCTCCGCCTGGAGACCGACCCGGGCGTGCTGACGACCCGCATCATCGACCTCGTCGCGCCCATCGGCAAGGGCCAGCGCGGTCTGATCGTGGCCCCGCCGAAGACCGGCAAGACCATGATCATGCAGGCGATCGCCAACGCGATCACGCACAACAACCCCGAGTGCCACCTGATGGTCGTCCTGGTCGACGAGCGTCCGGAAGAGGTCACCGACATGCAGCGGTCGGTGAAGGGCGAGGTCATCTCCTCCACCTTCGACCGCCCGGCCGAGGACCACACCACGGTCGCCGAGCTCGCCATCGAGCGCGCCAAGCGCCTGGTGGAGCTGGGCCACGACGTCGTCGTACTGCTCGACTCGATCACGCGTCTGGGCCGTGCGTACAACCTCGCCGCCCCGGCCTCCGGCCGCATCCTGTCCGGTGGTGTCGATTCGACGGCGCTGTACCCGCCGAAGCGCTTCTTCGGTGCCGCGCGCAACATCGAGGACGGCGGCTCGCTGACCATCCTCGCGACCGCGCTCGTCGACACCGGCTCGCGCATGGACGAGGTCATCTTCGAGGAGTTCAAGGGCACCGGCAACGCCGAGCTCAAGCTCGACCGCAAGCTCGCCGACAAGCGCATCTTCCCGGCGGTGGACGTGGACGCGTCCGGTACCCGCAAGGAAGAGATCCTGCTCGGCAGCGACGAGCTGGCCATCACCTGGAAGCTGCGCCGTGTGCTGCACGCGCTCGACCAGCAGCAGGCGATCGAGCTGCTCCTGGACAAGATGAAGCAGACCAAGTCGAACGCCGAGTTCCTGCTCCAGATCCAGAAGACGACCCCGACGCCGGGCAACGGCAACGACTAGTCGTCCGCACGGCACGAAGGGCCGCCCCGTCACAGGAGTGACGGGGCGGCCCTTTTGTCACGCGCGAGACCTTGGCCACACGCGTAAGAGATTCTCACCGTCCCGGGCGACAACCCGGCCCGCTGGAAAACCGCAGGTGAGAGGCGGAAATCGGGAGGTTCCGGGGCACATTCCGGCACCGCTCCGGCCCCGGGGCGCCGCCAGGGCGCTGTGCAACCCTTCAACCGGTTTCCCCGTCTGACAAGTGACGACGAACCGCGCCGACCCTGAAAGCAGGGGGTAACCGACCGACGAGGACTGAGGAGCCCATGACCGACGAGAGCACCCTGGCGGGCCCGGCCGACACGCGGCCCAGACGTCCCCGCGGCGGAGGCGGCAAGCGCCGCAAGCCGCGCGGGCGCAGCAAGGCGCTCGTCATCACGGGATGGGCCGCGGCCTCGGTCGTCGTCCTCGGCGGCACCGGCCTCGGTGTCGTGTACTTCAAGCTCAACGGCAACATCAAGGGCGTCGACATCAACGCCGCCCTCGGCACGAACCGCCCCCCGGACATCGACAACGGCTCCCAGGACATCCTCGTCCTCGGCTCCGACTCGCGCTCCGGCAAGAACGCCAAGTACGGCAAGGACGAGGGCGCGGCCCGCTCCGACACGGCGATGATCGTGCACGTCTACAAGGGCCACAAGAAGGCCAGCGTCGTCTCCATACCCCGCGACACCCTGATATCCCGGCCCGCGTGCGAGGCCGTGGACGGCGGCGACGGCGGGACCGACCCCGGCGGGCAGCGGCAGATGTTCAACACGGCGTACGAGGTCGGCGGCCCCGCCTGCGCCGTCAAGACCGTCGAGAAGATGACCGGCATCCGGATGGACCACTACCTCGAAGTGGACTTCACGGGCTTCAAGAAGCTCATCGACACCCTCGGCGGCGTCGACATCACCACCAAGAAGGCCATCCACGACAAGGACAGCCACCTCGACCTGGAAGCGGGCACGCACACCCTGACCGGCGAGCAGGCGCTCGGCCTGGTCCGCACCCGGCACGGCGTCGGCGACGGCAGCGACCTCGGCCGCATCCAGCTCCAGCAGGCCTTCATCAAGGCCCTGCTGGACCAGGTCAAGGACGTCGGGCTCTTCGACAACTGGAAGAAGCTGTACGACCTGGCGAACGACGCGACCAGCGCCGTCACCACGGACTCCGAGCTGAACGACGTCAAGAGCCTCGCGGGCTTCGCGAACGGCCTCAAGGGCATCGGCGCGGGCGACATGAAGATGGTCACGATGCCCATCCAGTACGACCCCGCCGACCCCAACCGCGTCCTGCCCCTCGAAGAGGCCGACCAGCAGGTCTGGGACGCGCTCAGGGCCGACAAGCCCATACCGAAGTCCGCGACCGAGAAGTCCGCGGGCGACAAGGGCGACGTGGGCGACGTGGTCGCCGGCCACTGAGGTCCGCGGGCCTCCAGGAATAGATCCCGGCCTCCCCCGGTTTTGGGAGATACGGCCGGTCCTGGCAGACTGGTACGTCGGCCCCGGTTCACGTACGAGCAATCCGCGCGTACGACCCGGCGCCCTCCCGAAACTAGGAGACACCTTGAAGCGCGACATCCACCCCGAGTACGTCGAGACGCAGGTCAGCTGCACCTGTGGCGCGTCGTTCACCACCCGCAGCACGATCTCCAGCGGCACCGTCCGCGCCGAGGTCTGCTCCGAGTGCCACCCGTTCTACACGGGCAAGCAGAAGATCCTCGACACCGGTGGCCGTGTGGCCCGCTTCGAGGCCCGCTTCGGCAAGGCCGCGGCTGCCAAGAAGTAGCGAGCCACTGCGCCGGTCATCGGCCGCCCTCGCCAGGGGGCGGCCGGGACCGGCGCTTTTGCCGTCCCGCAGCCAATTCGCGTAGAACCGCGCGGAGAACCTCCGCGCAGAAAACCAGGAGCCCCCGATGTTCGAGGCGGTCGAGGAACTGATCGGTGAGCACGCCGATCTGGAGAAGAAGCTCGCGGACCCGTCGGTCCACGCCGACCAGGCCAACGCGCGCAAGCTCAACAAGCGCTATGCCGAGCTGACCCCGATCGTCGCGACGTACCGCAGCTGGAAGCAGACCGGGGACGACATCGAGACCGCCCGCGAGCTGGGTGCCGACGACCCCGAGTTCGCCGCCGAGGTCAAGGACCTGGAGCGCCGCCGCGACGAGATCACCGAGAAGCTGCGGCTGCTGCTCGTGCCCCGGGACCCGTCCGACGACAAGGACGTCATCCTGGAGATCAAGGCGGGCGCGGGCGGCGACGAGTCCGCCCTGTTCGCCGGTGACCTGCTGCGCATGTACCTGCGGTACGCCGAGCGCGTCGGCTGGAAGACCGAGATCATCGACGCCACCGAGTCCGAGCTGGGCGGCTACAAGGACGTCCAGGTCGCCGTGAAGACCAAGGGCGGCCAGGGCGCCACCGAGCCCGGCCAGGGCGTGTGGGCCCGCCTCAAGTACGAGGGCGGCGTGCACCGCGTGCAGCGGGTGCCCTCCACCGAGTCGCAGGGCCGCATCCACACCTCCGCCGCCGGTGTCCTGGTGACGCCCGAGGCCGAGGAGATCGACGTCGAGATCCACGCGAACGACCTGCGGATCGACGTCTACCGCTCCTCCGGGCCCGGCGGCCAGTCCGTCAACACCACCGACTCCGCGGTGCGCATCACCCACCTGCCCACCGGCGTCGTCGCCTCCTGCCAGAACGAGAAGAGCCAGCTCCAGAACAAGGAGCAGGCCATGCGCATCCTGCGCTCCAGGCTGCTCGCCGCCGCCCAGGAGGAGGCGGAGAGCAAGGCCGCCGACGCCCGCCGCAGCCAGGTCCGCACCGTCGACCGCTCCGAGAAGATCCGGACGTACAACTACCCGGAGAACCGCATCTCGGACCACCGCGTCGGTTTCAAGGCGTACAACTTGGACCAGGTGCTCGACGGCGACCTCGACGCGGTCATCCAGGCCTGCGTCGACGCGGACTCCGCGGCCAAGCTCGCCGCGGCCTGACGCCCCCATCCCTCGTACGACCTGTCCCGGAGGACCAGCGTGCAGCAACATATTGGGGGGCGACCCCCAAACCCCCGCAGCGTGCTGCTCGCGGAAGTGGCCCAGGCCACCCAGCGGCTGGCCGACGCCGGCGTGCCCTCGCCGCGCAACGACGCGGAGGAGCTGGCGGCCTTCGTGCACGGCGTGAAGCGGGGCGAGCTGCACTCCGTCAAGGACTCCGACTTCGACGCCCGCTACTGGGAGACGATCGCGCGCCGTGAGGCCCGCGAGCCGCTCCAGCACATCACCGGACGGGCCTACTTCCGCTACCTGGAGCTCCAGGTGGGCCCCGGCGTCTTCGTGCCGCGGCCCGAGACGGAGTCGGTCGTCGGCTGGGCGATAGACGCCGTGCGCGCGATGGACGTCGTCGAGCCGCTCATCGTCGACCTGTGCACCGGCTCCGGCGCCATCGCGCTCGCCCTCGCCCAGGAGGTGCCGCGCTCGCGCGTGCACGCCGTGGAGCTGTCCGAGGACGCCCTGAAGTGGACGCGGAAGAACGTCGAGGGGTCCCGGGTCAAGCTGGTCCAGGGCGACGCCCGCGACGCGTTCCCGGAGCTGGACGGCCAGGTGGACCTGGTGGTCTCCAACCCGCCGTACATCCCCCTCACCGAATGGGAGTACGTCGCTCCGGAAGCCCGTGACTACGACCCCGAGCTCGCCCTCTTCTCCGGCGAGGACGGCCTGGAGCTGATCCGGGGCATCGAGCGCACCGCCCACCGGCTGCTGCGCCCCGGCGGCGTCGTCGTCATCGAGCACGCCGACACCCAGGGCGGCCAGGTCCCGTGGATCTTCACCGAGGAGCGGGGCTGGGCCGACGCGGCCGACCACCCCGACCTGAACAACCGGCCGCGCTTCGCGACGGCTCGCAGGGCGATGCCGTGACGACCAACATTTCACCGCAGCAGTACGTGTACGAGGAGGCCCGCTGATGGCACGGCGATACGACACCAATGACGCGACCGACCGCTCGACCGGTCTGCGCGAGGCCGCGTCCGCCGTCCGCCGGGGCGAGCTGGTCGTGCTGCCCACCGACACCGTCTACGGCATCGGTGCCGACGCCTTCAGCCCGGAGGCCTGCGCCGACCTGCTCGACGCCAAGGGCCGCGGCCGCAACATGCCGACCCCCGTCCTCATCGGCTCGCCTAACACCCTGCACGGCCTGGTCACCGACTTCTCCGAGATGGCCTGGGAGCTCGTCGACGCCTTCTGGCCCGGCGCCCTGACCCTCGTCGCCAAGCAGCAGCCGTCCCTCCAGTGGGACCTCGGCGACACCCGCGGCACGGTCGCCATCCGCATGCCGCTGCACCCCGTCGCCATCGAACTGCTCACCGAGGTCGGCCCCATGGCCGTCTCCTCGGCCAATCTCACCGGGCACCCCGCCCCGGAGGACTGCGACGCCGCGCAGGAGATGCTCGGCGACTCCGTCTCCGTCTACCTCGACGGCGGCCCGACCCCCGGCATCGTCCCCTCGTCGATCGTCGACGTCACGGGCAAGGTGCCGGTCCTGCTCCGCGCGGGCGCCCTCGACGCGGACGAGCTGCGCAAGGTGGTACCCGACCTCGAGGTGGCGAATTGACAGCCCCTGAGACGGGGCGTGGCATAACGGGCTTCCCGGGCTCCGCGGGCACCTTCCGCATCCTCCACGTCAGCACCGGCAACGTCTGCCGCTCACCGATCACCGAGCGGCTGACCCGGCATGCCCTGGCCGACCGCCTCGGCGACCCCCTCACCGGCGGCCTGATCGTGGAGAGCGCGGGCACCTGGGGCCACGAGGGCGCCCCCATGGAGACGAACGCCGAGACGGTCCTCGCCGACTTCGGCGCGGACGCCAGCGGCTTCATGGGGCGCGAGCTCCTCGACGACCACGTCATCCGCGCCGACCTGGTCCTGACCGCCACCCGCGACCACCGGGCGCAGGTCATCTCCATGGGCCACTCGGCGGGCCTGCGGACCTTCACCCTCAAGGAGTTCACCCGGCTGGTGCGGGCCATAGACCCCACGACCCTGCCCGAGCCGGACGGCAACGGCGTGGTGGAGCGCGCCCGCGCCCTGGTGCGGGCCGCCGCCGCCCTGCGCGGCTGGCTCCTGGCGCCCAACGTGGAGGCCGACGAGGTCTACGACCCCTACGGGGCGCCCCTGCCGTTCTTCCGCTCCGTGGGCGACGAGATCAACCAGGCGCTTGACCCGGTGGTGACGGCGCTGACCGGGGTGCCCGCACACATGTAGCCGTACCCCCGGGCAGGCCCGCCGCCACGGGCCTACATTGGATCTGAGGTCACCCCCGCCAGGCCCCGGAGCCCACGATGTCGCTCAGCTCGGTCAGCACCGCACCCACCGCCCCCGAGGCGTCGTACACCGACCTCGGCGCGCTGCGCCGGCAGGACCCCGAGCTGGCCGAGGTGCTCATCGCCGAGGCCGCCCGGCAGTCCGGCGGGCTCCAGCTGGTCGCCGCCGAGAACTTCACCTCGCCCGCGGTCCTGACCGCCCTCGGCTCCCCGCTCGCCAACAAGTACGCCGAGGGCTATCCGGGGGCCCGCCACCACGGCGGCTGCGAACTCGTCGACGTCGCCGAGCGGCTCGCCGTCGACCGCGCCAAGGCCCTGTTCGGCGCCGAACACGCCAACGTCCAGGCGCACTCCGGGTCCTCCGCCGTCCTCGCCGCGTACGCCGCGCTGCTGCGGCCCGGCGACACGGTCCTCGCGATGGGCCTGCCGTACGGCGGCCACCTCACGCACGGCTCACCCACCAACTTCTCCGGGCGCTGGTTCGACTTCGTCGGCTACGGCGTCGACGCCGAGAGCGGCCTCATCGACTACGACCAGGTGCACGCCCTGGCCCGCGGCCACCGCCCGAAGGCGATCGTCTGCGGCTCGATCTCCTACCCCCGGCACATCGACTACGCGGCCTTCCGCGCCATCGCCGACGACGTGGGCGCGTACCTCATCGCCGACGCGGCACACCCCATGGGCCTGGTCGCCGGGGGAGCGGCGCCGAACCCGGTGCCGCACGCCGACGTCGTCTGCGCCACCACCCACAAGGTCCTGCGCGGCCCCCGAGGCGGCCTCCTGCTGTGCGGGGCGGACCTGGCGCACCGGATCGACCGGGCCGTCTTCCCGTTCACGCAGGGCGGCGCCCAGATGCACACGATCGCCGCGAAGGCGGTGGCCTTCGGCGAGGCGGCGACACCGGCCTTCACCGCGTACGCCCATCAGGTGGTCGCCAACGCCCGGACGCTGGCGGAGAGCCTGGCCGCCGGCGGGTTCGCGATCACCACCGGCGGCACCGACACCCATCTGATCCTGGCCGACCCGGCACCCCTCGGAGTCGAGGCGCACACCGCCCGCGGCAGGCTCGCGGCCGCCGGGATCGTCCTCGACACCTGTGCCCTGCCGCACGGCGACGCCCGCGGACTGCGCCTGGGCACCGCCGCCGTCACGACCCAGGGCATGACCGGCCCCGACATGGTCCGCGTCGCCGGGCTGCTGGCCGACGCGGTCCGCGGCACGAGGGACGGCGCCGTCGTCCGGGACGAGGTGCGTGATCTGGCCGTCGGATTTCCGCCGTATCCGGGATAGGACGGGGTGGGCGCGTCAGAGACGCACGCGCACTCGTGCAACCATCGTCGCTACCCGTAAGTCCCCAACCGTATGCGTGCAAAGCTAGGGTGTGGGGCTGAGATGGCCAGCGATACCTGTGGGGAAGCCCGTGCGTGAATACCTGCTGACGCTCTGCATCACGGCCGCGGTGACCTATCTGCTGACCGGGCCGGTGCGGAAGTTCGCGATCGTGGCCGGCGCCATGCCGGAGATCCGCGCCCGCGACGTGCACCGGGAGCCCACGCCCCGGCTCGGCGGGATCGCGATGTTCTTCGGCCTGTGCGCGGGTCTGCTGGTCGCCGACCACCTGCCGAATCTGAACGCGGTCTTCGACAACTCCAACGAACCGCGCGCCCTGCTCTCCGGAGCGGCGCTGATCTGGCTGATCGGCGTCCTCGACGACAAGTTCGAGATCGACGCGCTGATCAAGCTCGGCGGCCAGATGATCGCCGCGGGCGTCATGGTGATGCAGGGTCTGACGATCCTGTGGATCCCGATCCCCGGCGTGGGCCCGGTCTCGCTGACCTCCGGCCAGGGCACCCTGCTGACGGTCGCGCTCGTCGTCATCACCATCAACGCCGTCAACTTCGTGGACGGCCTCGACGGCCTCGCGGCGGGCATGGTCTGCATCGCCTCCGCCGCGTCCTTCATGTACGCCTACCGCATCTGGTACGGCTACGGCATCGAGGCCGCCGCGCCCGCGACGCTCTTCGCCGCCATCCTCATGGGCATGTGCCTGGGGTTCCTGCCGCACAACATGCACCCCGCCCGCATCTTCATGGGCGACTCGGGGTCGATGCTCATCGGTCTGATCCTCGCGGCGGGCGCCATCTCCGTCACCGGACAGGTCGACCCGGCGACGCTGAGGCTGAACTTCGGCGGCGACCGCGACGCCACGCACGCGATGCTGCCGGTCTTCATCCCGCTGCTGATGCCGCTCACGATCATCGCGATCCCCTTCGCCGACCTGGTCCTCGCCATCGTGCGGCGCACCTGGAACGGCAAGTCGCCCTTCGCCGCCGACCGCGGGCACCTGCACCACCGGCTCCTGGAGATCGGCCACTCGCACAGCCGAGCGGTGCTGATCATGTACTTCTGGTCGGCGCTCATCGCCTTCGGCACCGTCGCGTACTCGGTGCACTCCACCAGCGTGTGGATCCTGATGCTCATCGTCGCGCTCAGCGCGCTGGGCCTCGTGCTGCTCCTGCTGCCGCGCTTCAGGCCGCGCACCCCGCGCTGGGCCGAGGCGTTCGTGCCGCCGCGCTACCGCCGACGCCGGGCGGAGCGCGTCGGGACCGGTGAGATCCCCGAGACCGGTGGGACCAGTGAGACCGGTGAGACCGGTGAGGCACAGGCGGCCCACGAGGAGGCCGGGACGCCCACCGGAACGGCTCCCGCACCCGTGCCGGAGCTGAGCGGCGCCAGGCGCCCGCACGGCAGCACGGCGGTGTCCGACCGGCCCCGGGTGCGGTCGCACGAGCGTGACTAGGCGCGGCTATCACCCCTAGGTGTGCACGGCCAACACGAAACGCGCATCATCGACCGATTGTGTGATGGTCGGCACACTTTCAGGTAAAGACTGCATCAAATAGTTTGTGATACGGTTCACGAGAACCCGAGATATATTGGGGCGGCCCCGACGAGACCGGCCGCCCTGGTGAGGTGCGCCTCTTCGTCTCCGTGCGCCTCGCGTCCGGATCAGGGCCATCGCTCGACGATCGCAATGCCACGCCCCCAATTCCGCCGGAGGAGCTGCCGCCATGCAGTCCAACGACGCCCGCACACTGCTTCACTGCGCCCTGCCCACCGCTGCCGCGGGTGTGGCGGGGATCGCGGTCAGTGCCGCCGTTGCCGGCGGCAAGGGTGCGCTCGGTGCCGCCTTCGGCGCTCTTCTCGTCCTGCTGTTCATGGGCGGTGGCCTCGTGGCGCTCCAGCGGGGTGCGCGTTCCTTCCCCCATCTGTTCCAGATGATGGGCCTGCTGGTCTATACCACACAGATCCTGATCCTGATGGTGGTGCTGACCGCGCTGCGCGGTACCTCGGCGTTCAACTCCAAGTGCTTCGCCTTCACGCTGCTCGCCGCCACTTTGGTGTGGATGGGAGCGCAGGTGCGTTCCCATATGAAGGCCAAGGTCCTCTATGTGGAGCCGGATTCCGCCCGGCCGCAATCGTGAGCTGTAGGGCCAGCGTAAGGAGACCTCCGCTCATTTGCTATGGTCTCGCCACAACTGCGGCAGAGCTGGCGCGGGAGGCGGCCGTGCCTGTGAAGCCATACGGCTCGGAGCCCAGCCGCCGCCCCCAAATCCGCAAGTCCAGTCCAGTGCCGCTCCGCGGACATCGACCGCGCCGACACATCGAGGTTGCCGTACCCATGCGCCACGTTGAAGGAGCTCGCGGTGAGTAACGCCCAGACGCTCGCCTTCGAGACCGATTGCCACATTTTTGAAGGGTGCGGTTTCCCGACCCCCGGCCTGCACTCCTTCCTCTTCAAGCCGATTTTCACCGTCGGCGGCTTCGAGTTCAACAAGCCGATGCTGCTGGCCCTGGTGAGTTCGGTCGTCGTCGTCGGCTTCTTCTGGGCCGCCTTCAATAAGCCGAAGCTGATCCCCGGCAAGCTCCAGATGGTCGCCGAGATCGGCTACGACTTCGTGCGTCGCGGGGTCGTCTACGAGACGCTCGGCAAGAAGGAGGGCGAGAAGTACGTCCCTCTGATGGTCTCGCTGTTCTTCTTCATCTGGATCATGAACCTCTGGTCGATCGTTCCGCTCGCCCAGTTCCCGGTGACCTCGGTCATCGCCCTTCCGGCGGGCCTCGCGGCGATCGTCTACATCCTCTGGGTGAGCGTGACCTTCAAGAGGCACGGCTTCATCGGCGGCTGGAAGAACATCACCGGCTACGACCGCTCGCTCGGCCCGGTCTTCCCGATGGTCATGTTCTTCGAGTTCCTCTCGAACATGATCATCCGGCCCTTCACCCACGCGGTCCGGCTCTTCGCCAACATGTTCGCGGGCCACGTCCTGCTGGTGATCTTCACCATCGCGAGCTGGTACCTGCTGAACGGCATCGGCATCGCCTACGCGGGTGTCTCGTTCGTGATGGTCATCGTGATGACGATCTTCGAGCTGTTCATCCAGGCGCTGCAGGCGTACGTCTTCATCCTGCTGGCCTCCAGCTACATCCAGGGCGCGCTCGCCGAGCACCACTGAGTACGCCTGGCCTCTCCCCCCGATACATCCGGTGGCCAACCCCCACCGGCCCGTAAAAAGAAGGAAGTTACGGCATGTCCGCTCTCGAGACCCTCGCCGCGGTCAACGTCCAGGGCAACTTCGGTGCGATCGGCTACGGCCTCGCCGCCATCGGCCCCGGCATCGGCGTCGGCATCATCTTCGGTAACGGCACGCAGGCCCTCGCCCGTCAGCCCGAGGCCGCCGGCCTCATCCGCCAGAACCAGATCCTCGGCTTCGTGCTCTGTGAGGCCCTGGCGCTCATCGGTCTGGTCATGGGCTTCGTTTACCCGGTTCCTTCCTGATCCGGTCTCGTTGACGAGAAACTTCAACGGAAGGCACTGATGTGATCTCCCTGGTACAGCTGGCGTCGGAGGAGCCTCAAAACCCTCTGATCCCGGCAATCCCCGAGCTCGTCATCGGCCTGATCGCGTTCGTCATCGTCTTCGGCTTCTTCGCCAAGAAGTTCCTCCCGAACATCAACAAGGTTCTGGAAGAGCGCCGCGAAGCGATCGAGGGCGGCATCGAAAAGGCCGAGGCCGCTCAGACCGAGGCCCAGAGCGTTCTTGAGCAGTACAAGGCTCAGCTCGCCGAGGCCCGGCACGAGGCCGCGCGTCTGCGCCAGGAGGCGCAGGAGCAGGGCGCTCAGCTCATCGCCGAGATGCGGGCCGAGGGCCAGCGTCAGCGCGAGGAGATCGTCGCCGCCGGTCACGCGCAGATCGAGGCCGACCGCAAGGCCGCCGCGCAGTCGCTGCGTCAGGACGTGGGCCAGCTGGCCACCGACCTGGCCGGCAAGCTCGTCGGCGAGTCCCTGGAGGACCACGCCCGGCAGAGCCGCACCATCGACCGCTTCCTCGACGAGCTCGAGCAGAAGGCAGAGGCGGCTCGATGACAGCGCACGGAGCCAGCCGCGAGGCACTGGCCGCCGCGCGTGAGCGTCTGGACGCGCTGACCGACCACACGTCGGTCGACGCCAAGCGGCTCGCGGACGAGCTGGCCGCGGTCACCGCGCTGCTGGGCCGCGAGGTCTCGCTGCGTCGGGTCCTGACCGACCCGGCGCAGTCCGGTGAGGCCAAGGCCGAGCTGGCCGGGCGCCTGCTGAGCGGCCAGGTGGGCGGGGAGACCGCCGACCTGGTGGCCGGCATGGTCCGCTCGCGCTGGTCGCAGTCGCGTGACCTGGTGGACGCCCTGGAGGAGCTCGCCGACCTCGCCGACCTGACCGGCGCGCAGAAGTCCGGCGCGCTGGACAACGTCGAGGACGAGCTCTTCCGGTTCGGCCGGATCGTCTCCTCCAGCACCGCGCTGCGGGCGGCACTGACCGACCGCGCCGCCACGGGCACGGCCAAGAGCGAGCTGCTGCGCAGCCTGCTCGGCGGTCGCGCCGAGGACGTGACGGAGCGGCTCGTCGCACGCCTTGTGACCGCGCCGCGCGGACGTAGCCTGGAAGAGGGACTCGAGTCCCTCTCCAAGCTGGCCGCGGACCGACGCAACCGCATGGTCGCCGTCGTCACTTCCGCTGTTCCGCTCACGGACCAGCAGAAGCAGCGTCTCGGCGCCGCGCTGGTCAAGGTGTACGGACGGCAGATGCACCTCAACCTCGACGTGGACCCCGAGATCCTCGGCGGGATCAGGGTCCAGGTCGGCGACGAGGTCATCAACGGCTCCATCGCGGACCGCATCGAGGAAGCCGGCCGCCGCGTGGCCGGCCAGTAACTCAACACGCACGAAATACGGCCCTAGTTGGGCCGTGCAGAGGATTCCTGGGGGCTGACCCCAGACCCCCCAAGAAAACTTCGGGCCCAACAAGGAGAGCAGGGAACCCAGATGGCGGAGCTCACGATCCGGCCGGAGGAGATCCGGGACGCGCTGGAGAACTTTGTCCAGGCGTACAAGCCGGACGCGGCCTCGCGCGAGGAGGTCGGTACGGTCACCGTCGCCGGCGACGGCATCGCCAAGATCGAGGGTCTGCCCTCGGCCATGGCGAACGAGCTGCTGAAGTTCGAGGACGGATCCCTCGGCCTCGCGCTGAACCTCGAAGAGCGCGAGATCGGCGCGGTCGTCCTCGGCGAGTTCAGCGGTATCGAGGAAGGCCAGCCGGTCAGCCGTACCGGCGAGGTCCTGTCGGTCGCCGTGGGCGAGGGTTACCTCGGCCGCGTCGTCGACCCGCTCGGCAACCCGATCGACGGTCTCGGCGAGATCGAGACCAGCGGACGCCGCGCCCTCGAGTTGCAGGCACCGGGCGTCATGGCCCGTAAGTCGGTGCACGAGCCGATGGAGACCGGCTACAAGGCCGTCGACGCGATGACCCCGATCGGCCGTGGCCAGCGTCAGCTGATCATCGGTGACCGCCAGACCGGCAAGACCGCCATGGCCGTCGACACGATCATCAACCAGCGCGACAACTGGCGCTCGGGCGACGTGAACAAGCAGGTCCGCTGCATCTACGTCGCCATCGGTCAGAAGGGCTCCACCATCGCCTCCGTGCGTGGTGCGCTCGAAGAGGCCGGCGCGCTGGAGTACACGACCATCGTCGCCGCCCCGGCGTCCGACCCGGCCGGCTTCAAGTACCTGGCGCCGTACACCGGCTCGGCCATCGGCCAGCACTGGATGTACGAGGGCAAGCACGTCCTCATCGTCTTCGACGACCTCTCGAAGCAGGCCGACGCCTACCGCGCCGTGTCCCTGCTGCTCCGCCGCCCGCCGGGGCGCGAGGCCTACCCGGGTGACGTCTTCTACCTGCACTCGCGTCTGCTGGAGCGCTGCGCCAAGCTCTCCGACGAGCTGGGCAAGGGCTCGATGACGGGTCTGCCGATCGTCGAGACCAAGGCGAACGACGTGTCGGCGTTCATCCCGACCAACGTCATCTCCATCACCGACGGCCAGTGCTTCCTGGAGTCGGACCTCTTCAACGCCGGTCAGCGCCCCGCGCTGAACGTCGGTATCTCCGTCTCCCGAGTCGGTGGTTCCGCGCAGCACAAGGCGATGAAGCAGGTCTCCGGCCGCCTGCGCGTGGACCTCGCCCAGTTCCGTGAGCTGGAGGCGTTCGCCGCCTTCGGTTCCGACCTGGACGCCGCGTCGAAGGCTCAGCTGGAGCGCGGTCAGCGCATGGTCGAGCTGCTCAAGCAGCCGCAGTACGAGCCGATGGCGACCGAGGACCAGGTCGTCTCCGTGTGGGCCGGTACCACCGGTCGCATGGACGACGTGCCGGTGGGCGACATCCGCCGCTTCGAGAAGGAGCTCCTGGAGTACCTGCACCGCAAGGAGCAGGGCCTCATGACCTCCATCAAGGAGGGCGGGAAGATGTCGGACGACACCCTCCAGGCCGTCGGCGACGCCATCGCGGAGTTCAAGAAGCAGTTCGAGACCTCGGACGGGAAGCTTCTCGGCGAGGACGCTCCGGCCGCCGCCGGCAAGTGACGACGGAAGGGACCTGACTCATGGGAGCCCAGCTCCGGGTCTATAAGCGTCGCATCAAATCCGTCACCGCGACCAAGAAGATCACCAAGGCGATGGAGATGATCGCCGCCTCGCGTGTCGTCAAGGCGCAGCGCAAGGTGGCGGCCTCCACGCCGTACGCGACCGAGCTCACCCGCGCGGTCACGGCGGTCGGCACCGGTTCGAACACGAAGCACCCGCTGACGACCGAGGCCGAGCAGCCGACCCGCACCGCGGTTCTGCTCCTCACCAGCGACCGCGGTCTGGCCGGCGCCTTCAACTCGAACGCCATCAAGGCCGCGGAGCAGCTGACCGCGCGCCTGGAGGCCGAGGGCAAGGAGGTCGACACGTACATCGTCGGCCGCCGTGGTCTGGCCCACTACAACTTCCGCGAGCGCAAGGTCGTGGAGTCGTGGTCGGGCTTCACCGACGAGCCCACGTACGCGGACGCCAAGAAGGTCGCGGCGCCGCTGATCGAGGCGATCGAGAAGGAGACGGCGGAGGGCGGCGTGGACGAGCTCCACATCGTCTACACCGAGTTCGTCTCGATGATGACGCAGACGGCCATCGACGGCCGCCTGCTGCCGCTCAGCCTCGAAGAAGTAGCGGAGGAGAAGCCCGCCAAGGGCGAGATCCTCCCGCTGTACGACTTCGAGCCGTCGGCGGAGGACGTCCTCGACGCCCTGCTGCCGCGCTACGTCGAGAGCCGTATCTACAACGCGATGCTCCAGTCGGCTGCCTCCAAGCACGCCGCCACGCGCCGCGCGATGAAGTCGGCGACCGACAACGCCGGGGATCTGATCAACAGCCTCTCCCGGCTTGCCAACGCGGCCCGCCAGGCCGAAATCACCCAGGAAATCAGCGAGATCGTCGGCGGCACAGCAGCCCTGTCCGACGCGACCGCGGGGAGTGACAAGTAATGACGACCACTGTTGAGACGGCCGTTGCCACGGGCCGCGTCGCCCGGGTCATCGGCCCGGTCGTCGACGTGGAGTTCCCCGTCGACGCGATGCCGGAGATCTACAACGCTCTGCACGTCGAGGTCGACGACCCGGAGACCGCGGGCGGCCGCAAGACGCTGACCCTCGAGGTCGCCCAGCACCTGGGTGACGGCGTGGTCCGCGCGATCTCGATGCAGCCCACCGACGGCCTGGTCCGCCAGGCCCCGGTCAAGGACACCGGCACGGGCATCTCGGTGCCCGTCGGTGACGTCACCAAGGGTCGTGTGTTCAACACCCTCGGTGAGGTCCTGAACGACGACGCCTCCACCGTCGCGGACGCCGAGCGCTGGACGATCCACCGCAAGGCCCCGTCCTTCGACCAGCTCGAGTCCAAGACCGAGATGTTCGAGACCGGCCTGAAGGTCGTCGACCTTCTCACCCCGTACGTCAAGGGTGGAAAGATCGGTCTGTTCGGTGGTGCCGGTGTCGGCAAGACCGTGCTGATCCAGGAAATGATCGTCCGTGTGGCCAAGCTGCACGACGGTGTCTCCGTCTTCGCCGGTGTCGGCGAGCGCACCCGTGAGGGCAACGACCTCATGGTCGAGATGGAGGAAGCCGGCGTTCTGGACAAGACCGCGCTGGTGTTCGGCCAGATGGACGAGCCGCCGGGCACGCGTCTGCGCGTCGCCCTGGCCGGTCTGACCATGGCGGAGTACTTCCGCGATGTGCAGAAGCAGGACGTGCTGTTCTTCATCGACAACATCTTCCGCTTCACGCAGGCCGGTTCCGAGGTCTCGACCCTGCTCGGCCGCATGCCCTCCGCGGTGGGCTACCAGCCGAACCTGGCCGACGAGATGGGTCTCCTCCAGGAGCGCATCACCTCGACCCGCGGTCACTCGATCACCTCGATGCAGGCGATCTACGTCCCCGCGGACGACCTGACCGACCCGGCCCCGGCCACCACGTTCGCCCACCTCGACGCGACGACGGTTCTCTCCCGTCCGATCTCCGAGAAGGGCATCTACCCGGCCGTGGACCCGCTGGACTCCACGTCCCGCATCCTGGACCCGCGCTACATCGCGCAGGACCACTACGACGCCGCCATGCGCGTCAAGGGAATCCTGCAGAAGTACAAGGACCTCCAGGACATCATCGCGATCCTCGGCATCGACGAGCTCAGCGAGGAGGACAAGCTCGTCGTCGCCCGTGCCCGTCGCGTGGAGCGCTTCCTGTCCCAGAACACCCACGCCGCCAAGCAGTTCACCGGTGTGGACGGTTCGGACGTGTCCCTCGACGAGTCGATCGCGGCGTTCAACGCGATCTGCGACGGCGAGTACGACCACTTCCCGGAGCAGGCGTTCTTCATGTGCGGTGGTCTTGAGGACCTCAAGAAGAACGCCAAGGAGCTCGGCGTCTCCTGAGCCCCATGGCTCATCCCGGTGAGGGGCGGGGTGCCACCCCGCGAGGGCAGTGTCCCGCCCCTCGCGTACGCCCACTAGAATTTGACCCAACACCCGGCGAAGCCGCCGGGTGGTGACCCGAGGAGCCACCCTTGGCTGCTGAGCTGCATGTCGAGCTGGTCGCCGCGGACCGCAGCGTCTGGTCCGGCGAGGCCACCCTGGTCGTCGCGCGCACCACGTCCGGCGACATCGGCGTCATGCCCGGTCACCAGCCGCTGCTCGGTGTGCTGGAGTCGGGCCCGGTGACCATTCGTACGAGTGGCGGCGGCACCGTCGTCGCCGCGGTCCACGGAGGTTTCATCTCCTTCGCGGACGACAAGCTGTCGCTGCTGGCCGAGATCGCGGAGCTGTCCGACGAGATCGACGTCCAGCGCGCGGAGCGGGCGCTGGAGCGCGCGAAGTCGGAGGCCGACGCCTCCGCCGAGCGGCGCGCCGACGTCCGACTGCGTGCGGTGGCGGCGCGCTGACCCCAGCGCGCGACGTGACGTGACTCAGCCGCGGCCAGGTCCGGGAAGACTCCGGACCGGGTCGCGGCTGAGGCAATGCGGGTGCAATGTATTGGTCCGTCGTCGGTCGGCCGACCGACAGTAGAGGCGAGGAGGTCGGTGCCGATGATCCTCACTCTGCTCGTGTGCGGACTTGCGTTGATCGCGCTGGTATTGGTGGGGCTCTTCGTCTTCGGACTGCGGCGCCGGCTGATCCAGCGTTCCGGCGGCACCTTCGACTGCTCCCTGCGCTGGGACGCGCCCGAGAAGGGCGACACCTCCGGCAAGGGCTGGGGGTACGGGGTCGCCCGCTACAACGGCGACCGGGTCGAGTGGTTCCGCGTCTTCTCCTACGCCCCCCGGCCGCGCCGGGTCCTGGAGCGCTCGGCCATCGAGGTCGTCGACCGCCGCGCCCCGGACGGCGAGGAGGAGCTGGCCCTGCTCTCCGACGCCATCGTCCTGGGCTGCCTGCACCGTGGCGTCCGCCTGGAACTGGCGATGAGCGAGGACGCGCTGACGGGCTTCCTGGCCTGGCTGGAGGCGGCGCCTCCCGGGCAACGGGTGAACGTGGCCTGACCGGTCACGCACGGCCCGCGGACATGAAGAAGCCGGGAAGATGAGGGGCGATCCCATCTTCCCGGCTTCGTTCGTGGACGGCGCTTACTTCAGGCCGTCATTGATGGCGCTCACCAGCTCACCGTTGCTCGTGTCCCCGCTGAACTCCCAGAAGAACGCCCCGCCCAGATCCTGCTGCTTGGCCCAGGCCATCTTGGAGCGGATCGTCTCCGGGGTGTCGTACGACCACCAGTTCGTACCGCAGTGGGCGTACGCGGTCCCGGCGACCGTTCCGTTCGCGGGGCAGGAGTTCTTGAGGACCTTGTAGTCCTCGATGCCCGCCTCGTAGGTGCCCGGCGCCGCGCCGGTCGCGGTGCCGCCCGGCTCCTTCTGGGTGACGCCGGTCCAGCCGCGCCCGTAGAAGCCGATGCCGAGCAGCAGCTTCGCGGACGGCACGCCCTTGGCCTTCAGCTTGGAGATCGCGGCCGCGCTGTTGAAGCCCTCCTGCGGGATGCCGGCGTAGGACGTGAGCGGGGAGTGCGGGGCCGTCGGGCCCTTCGCCGCCCACGCGCCGAAGAAGTCGTACGTCATCACGTTGTACCAGTCGGAGTACTGCGCCGCGCCGCCGTAGTCCGCGGCGTCGATCTTGCCGCCGTCGGAGCCGTCCGCGGTGATGGCCGCGGTGACGAGGTTCTTGGCGCCGAACTCGTTGCGGAAGGCCTGCATCATCGTCTTGAAGACGGCCGGGCCCGAGGTGTCGCAGGACAGGCCGCAGGCGTTCGGGTACTCCCAGTCCAGGTCGATGCCGTCGAAGACGTCGGCCCAGCGCGGGTCCTCGACGAGGTCGTGGCAGGACTTGGCGAAGGCCGCCGGGTTCTTCATGGCGTCGGTGAAGCCGCCGGACCAGGTCCAGCCGCCGAAGGACCAGAGGATCTTGATGTTCGGGTACTTGGCCTTCAGCTTGCGCAGCTGGTTGAAGTTGCCGCGCAGGGGCTGGTCCCAGGTGTCGGCGACGCCGTCCACCGACTGGTCGGCGGTGTAGGCCTTGTCGATCGCCGCGTAGGAGTCGCCCATGGTGCACTTGCCGTTCTGGACGTTCCCGAAGCTGTAGTTGATGTGCGTGATCTTGGCGGCGGAGCCGGAGGTCGCGATGTTCTTCGCGTGGTAGTTGCGTCCGTAGACGCCCCACTCGGTGAAGTAGCCGAGCTTGACCTTGTCGCCCGGACCGGGACCCGGGTCGCCGCCGCCTCCCGTGGTGCGCACCTTGACGGCGCCGCTGACCGGACCGGTCTGGTCGGCGGTGTCACGGGCCTGCACGGTGTACGAGTAGTCGGTGCCGGCGGTCAGGTCCTTGTCGGTGTACGCGGTGTCCGTGACCGTGGCGACCTTGGCGCCGTCGCGCAGGACGTCGTAGTTCTTGACGCCCTTGTCGTCGCTGGCGGCCTTCCAGGACAGCTTCACGGACGTGTTGGTGACGTCGGAGGCCGTCGGGGCGCCGGGCGCGCTCGGCGGGTTGTCGCCGGGGACGCTGCCGCCGTCGCAGCTGCCGCCGTTGAGCGAGCACTTGGACGGGGCGCCGGAGCCGGTGCCGTTGAAGCCGAAGGAGACCGAGGCGCCGGGGGCGAGCGTCCCGTTCCAGCCGAGGTTCTTGGCGGTCCAGCGGGTGCCGGAGTTGGTGACGGTGGCGTCCCAGGCGGACGTCACCTTGGTGTCGGCGGGGAAGTCCCACTGGACGTTCCACGAGCTGAGCGTCGTGGTGCCGGTGTTCTTGATGGTCCACTTGCCCTCGAAGCCGTTGCCCCAGTCCTGGGTCTTGGCGTACGTGGCGGTGGCCTCGGCGGCGGCTTCGGCGGCGGTTTCTGGAGCCGCCTCGGCGGGCGCGCCGAGGGCGACCAGGGTGGCGAGCGGGAGCAGCAGCGTGGTCAGTCCGGCCACGGCTCGGTGTCTGATTCTGAGTCCTGAGCGGGTGTCGCTCTGTGTGAAGCGCACGAGGTGCTCCTCGGGTGAGATCCGGGGGTCTGAGGGGTGGGACCCTGCGCCGCCCGTGAGCACGTGGACACGTGGGGGAGTGCTCACCGCAGTGCGGCGAGAATAGAAAGGTCTGGACCAGCGGTCAAGAGGTCTGTACCAATGGCCGAAACGTTCCGGTCCGGCGCGATCCCGCCCCCGGTCAAACCCCCAACTCCTGCGCGAGCACCGCCGCCTGGACCCGGCTGCGCAGCTCCAGCTTGCCGAGGAGGCGGCTCACATGGGTCTTCACCGTCGCCTCCGCCATGGCGAGGCGGTCCGCGATCTCCGCGTTGGACAGCCCCTCGCCGACGCAGGACAGGACCTCGCGCTCGCGGCGCGTGAGACTGTCCAGGACGGCGGGGTCCGGGGCGTTCTCCCTGCGCGCGGGCTTGGGCGGGGCGGCGAACTCGGCGATCAGGCGGCGGGTGACGGCCGGGGCGATCAGCCCCTCGCCGCGCGCGACCGTACGGACGGCCTCGATGAGGTCCTTCGCCTCGGTGTTCTTCAGGAGGAAGCCGCAGGCGCCCGCGCGCAGCGCCCCGAAGACGTACTCGTCGAGGTCGAAGGTGGTCAGCACCAGGACGTCCGCGAGTCCTTCGGCGACGACCTGACGCGTCGCCGACACCCCGTCCAGGCGCGGCATCTGTATGTCCATCAGGATCAGGTCCGGGCGCAGCTCGCGGGCGAGGGCGACGGCCTGCTCGCCGTCCGCCGCCTCGCCGACCACCTCGATGTCGGGTGCGCTGCGCAGGATCAGGACGAGTCCCGCGCGTACGGCCGACTGGTCCTCGGCGACCAGTACTCGGATCATTCCTTGGCTCCTTCGTCTGCGGGGTCGAGGGGCAGGGTCACCAAGACGGTCCAGACCTTGCCGCCGTGCTCGGTGGCGGGGCCGGCCTCGGGGCCCGACTCGAAGGTGCCGCCGAGCAGTTCGGTGCGCTCACGCATGCCGACGAGCCCGGCTCCCGAGCCGGGGGCGCGGGGCCCCGCCGGATCGTCGTACGGACTGGTGACGCGGACCTTCAGGGCGCGGGGCTCCTGGGCGAGGCACACGGTGACCCGGCCGGGGGAGGCGTGCTTGAGGGCGTTCGTCAGGGACTCCTGGACGATGCGGTACGCCGCGAGCTCGACCGGCGCGGGCAGCTTCGGGCCGTCCGGGGCGCGGGCGTCGTCCAGCGTGACGTCGAGGCCGTTGGTGCGGGCGCCGTCGAGGAGGGCGGCGAGGCCGTCGAGGGTGGGGGCGGCGGCCGGTTCCAGGTCGCCGCTGTCGTCGCGCAGGATGCCGATGAGGCGGCGCATCTCGGCCAGGCCCTGGACGCTGTTCTCCCGGATGACGGCGAGGGCGTCCTTGCTGGTCCCCGGGTCGTCCAGGGAGAGCGCGGCCGTGGAGTGGATGGCGATCGCCGAGAGGTGGTTGGCGACCATGTCGTGCAGCTCGCGGGCCATCCTGGCCCGCTCGGCCGTGACGGCCTGGGCGCGGTCCATCTCGGCGAGCAGCGCGGTCTGCTCGGCCCGCAGCCTGGCCGCGGCGACGGCCTCGCGGTGGTTGCGCACCAGGACGCCGGTGGCGGCGGGCCCGAACGAGACGATGCCGGTCAGGACACCGACGAGCACGGCCTCGGGCTCGCGCCACCACGCCAGGAAGCCGAGCGTCACCGCGACTGTGATGGCGCCGGTGGTCAGCGGGATGCGGCGGGCGGCGGCCGGGGTGCCGTAGACGACGGCGGCGTACATGATGTCGGTGAACATCATCACCGAGGCGAGGTTGCCCGGCGTGAACTGGTCGAACACCAGCGCGCACGTGGCGAGAACCAGGGCGGTCTGCGGCATGCTGCTGCGCAGCAGTTCGAGCACGGCGAGGGCGAGGAGCGGGAGCAGCGTCCAGCCGGCGCCGAGCAGCCGGTCCGTCTGCATGTGCAGCCCGAGCGCCCACAGCGCGAGCCCGCTGAGCAGGCTGACGACGGAGATCTGCACGTCGACGCGGTGCGGGCGGGGCAGGGACAGGGCCATGCCCTCCATCCAACACGCAGCGGGGGCCGCACGCCTGATCCTGGGGGAGGAACCGTCCGCTACATCGAAGGATGCAGTCCCACTTCGTCACTGACGACGATGATCCGCGCCCGGCCCGGCGGGAGCCTTGAGGGGTGACCGAGAGGAGCGAGCCGTGATCGTCACGCTGATCATCGTCTGCGAGGCCGGCTTCTGGGTGCTGCTGGCCGCGGGGCTGGCCGCCCGCTATCTGCTGCGCAAGCCGCGCCTCGGCCTCGCGATCCTGCTGTGCGAGCCGCTGCTAGAGGTCCTGCTGCTCGTCGTGACCGCCGTCGACCTGAAGAACGGCGCCGACCCGAGCTGGAAGCACGGTCTCGCCGCGGTCTACATCGGCTACACCGTGGGCCACGGCCACCGCACGGTGCAGTGGCTCGACGGCCACGCCGCGCACCGCTTCGACGGCGCGCCGCTCCCGCGCCCGCCCCGCCACGGCCGGGCCCGGGCCCTGCACGAGGCGAAGGTCTGGCTCGGCACCCTGGTCGCGGCGGCCGTCGCGAGCGGGCTGCTGCTGCTCGCCATGTGGTACGTCGACGACCCGGACCGCACCACGTCGCTGAAGGGCTGGATGCACGTCGCCTGGCGGGCGGCGACCATCCACGGCGTGGTCGCGCTCACCTACGTGCTGTTCCCGAAGCGGGCCCCGGCCCCTGAGGAGCGGGGCGAGGGCCGGCCCCTGACCAAGGTCTGACGACGTCTACCGCTCGCCGCCCGGCACCCACAGCACGTCCCCGACCTCCTTGTTGGCCGTACGCGCCAGGATGAACAGGAGGTCGGAGAGGCGGTTGAGGTAGGTGGCCGTCAGCGGGTTCATGGTCTCGCCGTGGGTCTCGAACGCCGCCCACGTGGAGCGCTCGGCCCGCCGCACCACCGTGCACGCCTGGTGCAGCAGCGCCGCGCCCGGCGTGCCGCCCGGCAGGATGAAGCTGCGCAGCTTCTCCAGCTCTTCGAGGAAGCGGTCGCAGTCGGCCTCCAGCTTGTCGACGTAACTCTGCTCGACGCGCAGCGGCGGATACTCGGGGGCCTCGACGACCGGCGTGGACAGGTCGGCGCCCACGTCGAAGAGGTCGTTCTGGACCCGTACGAGGACCTTCACGACCTCTTCGGTGAGCCCGCCGAGCGCGATCGCCGTGCCGATGGCCGCGTTGGCCTCGTTGGCGTCGGCGTACGCGGCGATCCGCGGGTCGGTCTTGGCGGTGCGGCTCATGTCGCCGAGGGCCGTCGTGCCCTGGTCGCCGGTCCTGGTGTAGATGCGCGTCAGATTGACCATGCGGGCCAGCGTAGAGGGGGACGCCGACGAGGTGAGCGGGGAGTCGCCGCCCGGCGGGTCAGAAGGGCATGCGCCCCCGCGCGCGGCGGCCGGCGGACCCGCTGCGGCCCACCGCCTTGGAGCTGCTGCGGAAGGGCTTGCTGAAGACGCGGCCCAGGATTCCGGGGGCCTTGCCGCCGGCGCGCGAGCCGGCTCCCAGGGTGCGCTGGGTGCCGCGTTCGGGGTGCCGGGACAGGCGGGGGACGAGGAAAGCGAGGACGGCCAGAACGACGCAGACGGCGACGATACCGACAACCATCATGACGGGCTCCCTGAGGTGGGGTACGCCTCCCGTCTGCCCCGGCGGCCGCGGCTCATGCGCCGACCACCGCCCGCCCGTGCGGCGGGGGTACAGTCGGCTCGCCGCTCAGCCCGTGCCGGACCGGGCGCCGCGGCCCGACGTTGCCTCGTGGTGTTCCGGCCAGGGATATGCCATGAGCGGTACGCAGGAGTCCGTCGAGCCGACCTCGGACGCCACAGGAGCGCCGGGCCGCCCGTCCATGACGGACCGCCCGCCCATGACGGACCGCGCGTCGGCGACGGCTCGCGTCGCGCGGATACGGCGGCGCCTCGAACGGCTGATCGGCATCGCGGCGACCGAGGGCAACGCGCTGACCGTCCTGCGCAACGGCGACGAGATATTCGCCGCCATGCTGGCCGCCATCGGGTCCGCCGAGCACACGGTCGACATGATGACCTTCGTGTACTGGAAGGGCGACATCGCCCGCCGGTTCGCCGACGCCCTCGCGGAGCGGGCCCGCGCCGGGCTGCGGGTGCGGCTGCTCCTCGACGGCTTCGGCAGCCGGCTGATCGAGGCCGAGCAGTTGCGGGTGATGGAGCGGGCCGGGGTCCAGGTGGCGTGGTTCCGCAAGCCGCTGCATCTGTCGCCCCTCAAGCAGAACCACCGCTGCCACCGCAAGGTCCTCGTCGTCGACGAGGAGACCGCCTTCACCGGCGGGGTGGGCATCGCCGAGGAGTGGTGCGGCGACGCCCGCAACCCCGGCGAGTGGCGCGACACCCACGTCGAGGTCCGCGGCCCCGCCGTGGACGGCGTCGCCGCGGCGTTCGCGCAGAACTGGGCGGAGTGCCACGGCGAACTCTTTGACGACCGCGACCGGTTCATCGGGCACCGCCCCCAGGGCGACGCCGTCGTGCAGGTGGTGCGCGGCTCGGCCAGCTTCGGCTGGCAGGACATGCAGACCCTGATCCGCGTCATGCTCGAATCCGCCGAGGAACGCTTCCGCCTGGCCACGGCCTACTTCTCCCCGGACGCGTACTTCGTCGAGCTGCTCTGCGCCACCGCGCGGCGCGGGGTCGAGGTGGAGATCCTGCTGCCCGGCCCGCACACCGACAAGCGGGTCTGCCGGCTGGCCGGACAGCACCACTACGAGGACCTCATCCGCTGCGGGGTGCGGATCCACGAGTACCAGCCGACGATGATGCACGCCAAGGTCATCACCGTCGACGGCGTCGCCGCGCTGATCGGCTCGACCAACTTCAACCGGCGCTCCCTCGACCACGACGAGGAGGTCATGCTCGCCGTCCTGGACCAGGAGTTCACCGCGACCCTGGACGGGCACTACGACGAGGATGTCAGGGCCAGTGAGCTGATCCGGCGGGGCCGGTGGAAGAGACGCTCCCTCGTCCAGCGGGCCGGTGAGATGAGCGTCCAGCCCATCCGCCGCTTCCTGTGACGCGCCCACGCCGCTTCCGAGCGCCGGACGTGACGCGTTCCCTCACGCCCCGGCCCTCTTGAAGACGCGTGTGCCGACCGTGACGGACAGCAGCACGAAGGCGAGCGCCATCAGGACGCCGTACAGCATGGTCGTCGTCGCGTACTCGCCCACGTATCCGGCGCGCACCGCGTCGACGAGGTAGCGGAACGGCACGAAGTGCGAGAGCACGTCCAGCCAGGTGGGCGCGAGCGCCATCGGCAGCATCAGGCCGGACAGCAGCATCGAGGGCATGCTGATGGCGTTGACCGCCGGCCCGAACTCGTGCGCCTTGTCGACCTTCATGCCCAGCGCGTACGAGAGCGCGGCCAGGGAGGCGCTCAGCAGGGCCACGAACGCAAACCCGATGAGGATGCCGCCGAGCGGCGCCCTGAGCCCCATCACCAGCGCGGCGAGCACCAGCAGGACCGCCTGGAAGACGAAGAGCGCGGCGTCGCGCAGGATCCGGCCGAGCAGGAGCGCGAGGCGGCTGACGGGCGTCACCCGCATCCGCTCCACCACGCCGAACTGCTTCTCGATGATGAGCGCGAAGCCGCTGAACGTGGCGCCGAACAGGCCTAGTTGGAGCAGCAGCCCGGGGACGAGCACCTGCCAGGAGTCGCCCCGCGAGCCCAGCGGCAGGTCGGTGAGGAGCGGTCCGAAGAAGAGCAGGTAGAGCAGGGGCGTCAGGACGCCGAAGAGGATCTGGAACTTGGAGCGCAGGGTCTGCCGGGCGTACCGCCCGAAGATCAGCGCGGTGTCGGAGAGCAGTGCGGGCATCGGTGGTGTCCTGGGGTGTCAGACGGCGACGGGGGCCGTGTCCTTGGGCGCGGGGGCGCGCCCGGTGATGGCGAGGAAGGTGTCCTGGAGCGTGGCGTCGATCGAGCCGCCGTACCGGAGCTTGAGCGCGCTCGGTGTGCCCTCGGCGACCACCACGCCCTTGTCGACGACGACCAGGCGGTCGGAGAGGGCGTCGGCCTCGTCGAGGTAGTGCGTGGTGAGGAAGACCGTCGTGCCGTGCTCGTCGCGCAGCCGGCGCACCAGCGCCCACAGGTCGGCGCGGCTGCCCGGGTCGAGCCCGGTGGTCGGCTCGTCCAGGAAGAGCACCTCGGGCCGGTGGGCGAGCCCCATGGCGATGTCCAGCCGCCGCCGCTGGCCACCGGAGAGCGCGGCGCAGGGCCGCTCCATCAGCTCGGTCAGCCCCAGGTCCCGCGCCAGCTCCTCGGCGCGGGCCGCGGCCTGTGCCTTCGTCAGGCGGTACAGGCGCCCCTGGGTGATCAGTTCCTCGCGCACGGAGATGCTGGGGTCGACGCCGCCGGACTGGGCGACGTAACCGATCTTCTCCCGTACGCCGGCGGGGTCACCGAGCAGGTCGCAGCCGGCGACGGTGGCGGCGCCGCCGCTGGGCGCGAGCAGCGTGGTGAGCATGCGCAGCGTGGTGGTCTTGCCCGCGCCGTTGGGCCCGAGGAAGCCGAGGATCTCGCCCGGCTGGACGGTCAGGTCGATGCCGCGCACGGCCTCGACGGCGCCGTTCTTCGTCGTGAAGGTCCGGGCCAGCCCGGCGGTGCTGATGATTGCCATGGTGACCACAAAAACAGAGTCGATGAAATTTTGCAATGCCACCAAGTTTTCAGTGCGCCTAGGATGGGCGGCATGGCTGAGGGGCTCAGAGAGCGCAAGAAGCGGCAGACGAAACAGCGCATCTCGGATATCGCGACCGGACTCTTCCTGGAGCACGGCTTCGTCACGGTGACCATCGCCGACATCGCCGAGGCCGCCGACGTGTCCGTCAACACGGTCTACAACTACTTCCCGGCCAAGGAGGACCTCTTCCTCGACCGGGGTGAGGACGTCGTCGACCGGCTCTCCCGCTACGTGCGCGGCCGCCGCGACGGCGAGTCCGCCGCCGACGCGGTCCTGCGCGAACTGGGCGCCGACGTCGAGGGGCTCTCGCCCGGCGTCGGGCTCTTCCCCGGCTGGGCCGACTTCATGAAGGTCATCACCGAGGCCCAGCCGCTGCGGTCCCGCCTCTGGGCCATCCAGCAGGAGGCCCTCGACCACCTCACCGAGACCCTCGCCGAGGAGACGGGCGCGGCCGGGGGCGACCCGCTGCCCGCGCTCGTCGCCGGACAGCTCTCCTGGATCCACGGCACGCTCATGGGCTGGATCGGTGACGAGATGGCCAAGGGCCGCGAGGCCGCCGAGGTCTCCCGCGAGGCGCTCGTCCTGCTCGACGAGATGAGGTCCCTCCTCGGCGAGAAGGTGCTCAACTACGCGGTGCGCGCCGCCAAGTGACATGTGGGGGCGCGCGGGTGTGATGTCCGTCAGCTGAGACGTGACGCGCATCTCTTCACCCGCACAGACGCCCTCACGGCCGCTAATGTCCGCTCCAGAGGCATACGTAAACAGCGTGCAAGCCAAGCGTGACAAGCGGTAGGGGAGTCGGAACAGTGGCACGGAAGCTCGCCGTCATCGGAGCCGGACTCATGGGATCCGGCATCGCTCAGGTCTCCGCCCAGGCGGGCTGGGACGTCGTCCTGCGCGACGTCACCGATGAGGCCCTGACCCGTGGCACCGACGGGATCAAGGCGTCGTACGACAAGTTCGTGGGCAAGGGCAAGCTCGCCGCCGACGACGCCGAGGCCGCGCTCGCGCGCATCACGGCCACCACCGACCTGGACGCCGTCGCCGACGCGGACATCGTCGTCGAGGCCGTCTTCGAGAAGCTCGAGGTCAAGCACGAGATCTTCCGCACGCTGGACAAGCTGGTGCGCGAGGACGCGGTGCTCGCCTCCAACACCTCCGCCATCCCGATCACCAAGATCGCGGCCGTGACGGAGCGCCCGGAGCGCGTCGTCGGCGCCCACTTCTTCTCGCCGGTGCCGATGATGCAGCTGTGCGAACTGGTGCGCGGCTACAAGACCAGCGACGAAACCCTGGCCCGCACCCGGGAGTTCGCCGAGTCCGTCGGCAAGACCTGCATCGTCGTCAACCGCGACGTCGCCGGCTTCGTGACGACCCGTCTGATCTCGGCGCTCGTCGTCGAGGCCGCCAAGCTCTACGAGTCGGGCGTCGCCACCGCCGAGGACATCGACATCGCCTGCAAGCTCGGCTTCGGCCACGCCATGGGTCCGCTCGCGACCGCCGACCTCACGGGCGTCGACATCCTGCTGCACGCCACGAGCAACATCTACACGGAGTCCCAGGACGAGAAGTTCGCGCCGCCGGAGCTGATGCGCCGGATGGTTGACGCCGGTGACATCGGGCGCAAGAGCGGGCAGGGCTTCTACAAGCACTGAGTCCGGCCCCACGCGTGCCGCGTACGCCTTCTGACGCCTCGTCCGACGGTTCGTCGCTCTCCTGGGTCACCCCTCGGAGTGAATTCGGTATCGGTTCGCTTACAGACGGCAACTTCCTCGCCCACGCGGCAGTCAGTTGCTGTGACATACGCAGACGGCTTACTGATCAGACGTCACAGCAGACACGGCACTCTCGGGGAGCGCATATGCACATCAGGGGCGACCAGGCCCAGCTGGTCGTCGGGGGCCGCCTCGACGTACGCAGCGCGGCGGACGCCCGTTCGGTCCTGCACTCGGCCGTCGACGACGGCGCCGGCGACCTGGTGCTGGACCTGTCCGAACTCGACTCGTGGGACGCCACGGGACTCGGCGTCATCATGGGCGCCCACCGCCGCGCCGGGCGGTGCGGACGCAGGCTCGTCCTGCGCCACGTGCCGCCGCAGATGCAGCGCCTGCTCGTCGCGACGAGGCTGCACCGCATCCTCGCCATCGAGGGCGGCATCGGCGTCGAATCGCTCCCCAGGGTCTGAACCGGAACCCCACGCGCAATCCTCACGAGACCGTGACGTCTCGGGCGGGACGGCACCCCGCCCTCTCGTAGATACTGTGCGAAGGCCTAGGGTTCGGTCGCCCACCGATAGACGAACCCGCACGGGGGCACCGGACCAGAAGCGACAGCGCAGTGTGCACGAAGGCCGGAGGGGGCTCTGCACACCACGCATCTGGGGGGCTTTGACCATGGACCCGATGGACCCGATGGATCCGACGCACCACAGGCCCGAGGAGCACGGCCACGGCGGCCGCGCCCAGGACCACCACGACGACCATGACAGCCCGGCGCCGCCGCCGCGCCCGCGGGACCCTCTGACGCCCGACTTCGGCCAGCCCGCACCCGCGCTGGCCCGCACCGTCCGGCTCGTCTCGGGCGACTTCCTGCTCACCGTCAACCCCGTCGACGGCAGCGAGATAGAGCCCTGCCCGCCCGGGGAGCGGCCCGACCGGCCCACCAGGCGCACCGCCGCCGAGCGCGCCGCACTGCGCCGCGCCGCCGCGCCGCCCGTCCCGCCGGGCCCCGCCCTGCCGAGGCTGCCCCTCCTGGAACGCCAGGAAGAGCGTGAGCGCCTCGTGCGGCTCCTCGCGCGCGGCCGTTCGGTCCGGCTCACCGGGCCCGCCGGATCGGGCCGCACCGCGCTTCTCGACGCCGTCGCCGACGACTGCGCGGACCTCGCGCCCGACGGCGTCGTCCGGCTCTGCGGCTACCGCAAGACACCCGGCGAACTGCTGTACGACCTCTGCGCCACCGTCTACGACGCGCCCCTGCTCCGCCCCGAGCGCTCCCTGCTGCTCGAACTCGTCCGCGACATCGGCGCGGTCGTCGTCCTCGACGACCTGGAGTTCGGCGGCGCGGGCCTCGACGAACTGCTCGACGCGACACCCGAGTGCGCCTTCCTCCTCTCCGCGACGCCCGACGTCGCCGCCCCGTCCGCCGACTCCCGCCTCGACGAGGTCTTCCTCGCCGGCCTCGGCCGCGGCAGCACCCTGGAGCTCCTGGAGCGCGCCGTCGGCCGGGTCCTGGACGACGAGGAGGCCAACTGGGCGGGCGACCTGTGGTTCGAGTCCGAGGGGCTGCCCCTGCGCTTCGTCCAGGCGGGCGCCCTGCTGCGCCAGCGCGACCAGCTCCGCGCCGACCCGCACGCCTTCGAGAAGAACGGCCACTTCACCCAGGCCACCGCCCAGACCTCCGCCCAGGCCACCGCCCAGACCTCCGCCGACGCGCCCTTCGACGCGCCTGTGGACGACGGCGGCGCCGACGTCCCGCTGCCTTCCCTCGCCGACGGAGCCGCGCCCGCGGCCCTGCTCGCCTCGCGGCTCAGCCCGTCCGCCCGCGACACCCTGAAGTTCGCCGTCGCCCTCGGCGGCGAACTGCCGCACCAGGCCCACCTGCCCGCCCTGGTCGGCGACACCCACGCCGACGCGGCCCTCGCCGAGCTCGTCGGCTGCGCCCTGGTCACCGCCGTCGGCTCCCGCTACCGCCTCGCCGCCGGAGTCCGGGCCCAGCTGGAGGGCTCCGGGTACGCCGACGAGGCCGCCGAGTACGCCCGGACCGCCGCCCAGCACTACGCCTGGTGGGCCGGGCACCCCTCGGTCACCCCGGAGCGGGTGGCGGCCGAGGCGGACGCCGTGCAGGCCGCCCTCGCCGCCCTGGT
Organism: Streptomyces sp. G44; assembly: GCF_016905445.1. Classification (GTDB taxonomy): domain Bacteria; phylum Actinomycetota; class Actinomycetes; order Streptomycetales; family Streptomycetaceae; genus Streptomyces. The sequence continues at coordinate 11,453 of NZ_JAFEXF010000048.1, read as the reverse complement.
CACCTCGGAGAGCGGCGCCGCCGTGCTACTGGCCCGCACCGCGGCGCCCGCCTTCGCCGGAGGGCTCCACTGGGGCGCCTGGGAACGCGCCCTGCGGTCCGGCCAGGAAGCGGCACGCAACGCCGGAGAGGTCGCCGAAGAGGCGTACTTCCACCACGAGTTGGGGGTCCTGGCGCTCTGCGGGGGGCAGCTGGACCGGGCCCGCGCCGAGCTGGAGGCCTCCATCGGGCTGCGCGGCGCCCTCGCCGACAAGCGCGGCATGATCTCCGGGCGCCGGGCCCTCGCCCTGGTCGCGGACCGCTCCGGCGGCACACCGCCCGGCGGGCGCACGGCCGCCGGAGAGGAGCTCCCCGAAGCGCGCTACGAGGAGTCCGCGTCGCCCCTGGGCGGCGTCCCGGCGGCCTTCGCGCCGCCCGGCCCGTCCGCCGAGGCCGTGACCCTGGTCGCCGGCAAGGCCGTGCCCGGCGCGGGCCCGGTGCCGAGCCGTCGCTCCCTCCTCGGCGGCACCCGGCGCAACCTCGTCGCCGCGGGCGCGGGCGCCCTGCTCGCCGTCGTCCTCGGCACCGTCGTCACGCTCGGCGCCACCTCCGACGGCGACCGCCCCGACGGCGACCGGGTCAAGACGGAGCAGTCCGCGCGGGAGGACCGCGACGGAGGCGGTCAGAGCGCCGACGAGCCCCCGCGGGACTTCACCGACGGTCCCCGCGACCCGGGCAGGGATGGCGTCGTCGGCACCGCCGACGACCCGAAGCCGTCCGCGAGCGGCGCGCCCTCGGGCAGGCCGAGCACCAGCGCCGAGCCCTCGCGGAAGCCCACGAACGGACCGACCGGCGAACCGACGGACAAGCCGACCGGCAAGCCCACGGACGAACCGACGGACAAGCCCACCGACAAGCCGACCGACAAGCCGACGGACAAGCCGACGGACAAGCCGACCGACAAGCCCACGGACCCGCCGACCACACCGCCGACGAACCCGCCCACGACCCAGGCCCCGCCCTCCTCGCCGGACACGTCGGACTCGGCGAGCGGCCCGGCGGGGTCGCCGTAGGCCGCCTGACCGTCTCTGCGTGTGAGGGGCCGGGTCCCGCAGGACCCGGCCCCTCACACGGAGGTGTGATGTCTCTCAGAACAGCCGCAGCTTGTCGTCCTCGATGCCGCGCAGCGCGTTGTAGTCGAGGATCGCGCAGCCGATGCCGCGGTCCGTGGCGAGGACGCGGGCCTGCGGCTTGATCTCCTGGGCAGCGAAGATGCCCTTGACCGGCGCCAGGTGCGGGTCGCGGTTCAACAGCTCCAGATAGCGGGTGAGTTGCTCGACGCCGTCGATCTCGCCGCGCCGTTTGATCTCCACGGCGACCGTCTGCCCGTCGGCGTCCCGGCAGAGGATGTCGACCGGGCCGATCGCCGTCATGTACTCGCGGCGGATGAGCGAGTATCCCTCACCGAGGGTCTCGATCCGGTCGGCGAGGAGCTCCTGGAGGTGCGCTTCCACGCCGTCCTTGATGAGGCCGGGGTCCACGCCCAGCTCGTGGGAGGAGTCGTGCAGGACTTCCTCCATCGTGATGATGAGTTTCTCGCCCGCTTTGTTCACGACGGTCCACACACCGGCGTCGTCCCCCGAGCCCTCCTTCAGGGTGCAGGGCGGCGACATCCAGTTGAGGGGTTTGTAGGCCCTGTCGTCCGCGTGGATCGAGACACTGCCGTCCGCCTTCACAAGGATCAGACGGGGGGCCGACGGGAGATGGGCGGTGAGCCGGCCCGCGTAGTCCACGGAGCATCGGGCAATGACGAGACGCATGGGGCGCAACGCTACTCGACTCGGGGCGGTGCACGCGATTCGTCCGTCCGGGGCCGGTGGGGACCGTGGGGATCGTGCGACTTGTCCGTCGATGGCCCCGTTCGATCCTGGCCGGTTATGCGCCCAATCTCCTGGTGCGGTCACCGCGCGTTGCCTACCGTAGAAGCGGGAGGTCGCCATCCGTGCACGCTGCGTATGCGGACTCCATCCCTGTCCGTAAGCCCTCGCTCGACGGGGGTGCGAGAGGAGAACCCATGTCGCTCGACGTCTCACCGGCACTGTTGGAACAGGCCGAGCGAGGCGAGGTGGACGAAGCAGCTTTCGTCGACTGCGTCCGGACCTCCCTGCCTTACGCATGGGAGATGATCAGCTCCCTGGTGGCCCAGCTGAAGGTCGACGGCGGAGAGTTCGCCGACAACCAGACGCCGCCCCCGGACGAGCAGGCACGTGGACAGCTGCTGCGCGCGCTCGCGAGTGACGCGATTCGCGGCGCTCTTCAGCGGCACTTCGGAGTGCGTCTGGCATTCCAGAACTGCCACCGTGTGGCGGTTTTCCCGCTGGATTCCTCGGTGGACGACAGGCTTGCCCGTTTCACCTCGATCCGGGGCCAGCTGCTCAACCAGTCGCCCGAACTGCGGGACTGCTGACGTTTGTTGCTGCCGCTCCGTACGCGGGAGGTGTATCAGTCCGGAGCGGCAGCTCCCGTCCCGGCCCGCTCCAGGGGCCGGGTGGTCACACGAGCTGGGGCAGCACCTCGGCCCCCAGCCGCCGTACGTTCTCCTCCGTGGCCGCGAGGTCGCCCGAGCCCTCCACGAGCAGTGCGAAGCGCGTGATGCCCGTGCGCTCCGCCGTGGCCGCGAGCCGGTCCGCGCACACCCGCGGGGTCCCCACGGGGTGCAGGCCGCAGAGCAACTCGGTGTACGCCAGGGGGTCCCGCATGGCGCGGCGGCGGCCGTCGACCGTCACATGGGCGTCCAGGCCCTGCTTGAGCCAGCCCGGCATCGCTTTCTGTAACGTCTCGGCGGCCTCCAGGGGGCGGTCGCCGATCTGCACCACGCCGGCGGACACGTGCGAAGCCGTGGCGATTACCTCCGGCGTATGCCCGGCGGCGTGTGCGTGCCGTTCCCACAGGGCCACCATTTCGGCCTTCTCGTCGTCGCCCGCGTGCATGCCGAGCAGCATCGGCAGACCGCGCTGCGCGGCGAGCCGCACACTGGCCGGCGAGGTGCAGGCGAGGACCACCTCGGGACGGCTGTCGCCCTGCCCGCACAGCGCCTCCTGCGGGCGCGGCACGACGGCGACCTCCCGGAAGGCGAACCGCTCGCCCGAGCTCTCGACCCGCGGCTCGGTCAGCCACCTGAGCAGCAGGTCCAGGGAGTCGGGGAACCCTTTCTCGTACGCGTCGAGGCCCGCGCCGAAGACCTCCAGGTCCACCCACGGCCCGCCCCGGCCGACGCCGAGCGAGAACCTGCCGCCCGACGTGACGTGGAGCAGGGCCGCCTGCTCGCCGAGCGCGACGGGATGCGCGGTGGGCAGGACGCTCACGGCCGTGCCGACCCGGATCCGCCGGGTCCGGCCGAGGAGCAGCGCCGCCAGGGTCACCGCCGAGGGGCATGTGCCGTACGGCACGAAGTGGTGCTCGGCGAGCCAGACCGAGTCCAGCCCCGCCTCCTCCGCCACCTCGGCGGAGCGCACCGCCCGGTGCAGCGCCTCCCCCTGCCCCTGTCCGGGGAACTGGGCGGCCAGAACAAAACTACCTACACGCATCGCACTCCTGCCTCCTTGGCACCGACGCAGGCACTCCCCCCACGGGCAACAACGCGTGACACGTGCCAAAGGCACGGCCTGGCAGGAAGATTGTTGGATTTTCCGTGCGCCGATCGACGCGGTGTTCCATGCGCCGATCCGTACGCCGATTCATGCGCTGTGCCATGCGGTGCTCCCTGCGATGTGGGGGACGCTGCGGGAGTAGGTACGCGACGAGTACCCCGGGGCGCGGCGCGTAGGCTGGTCACCCCCCTGACCGTCGTACAGCCAGCGAGGTGTCCTGTGTCCCCGCGTCGCAACCGCCCCAAGGGCGTCGGAGAGCCGAGGGCGTCCGCGGACGCGGAGCCGTCGGGTCGCTACGGCGGATTCCAGAGCGCCGAGACCTGGCAGGGCGAGCAGTGGAGCGTACGCCATGTGGCGGGCGCGAGTTCGATGGGCAAGCGGTACCGCTGCCCCGGCTGCGACCAGGAGATCCCCTCGGGGCTCGCGCACGTGGTGGCCTGGCCCGAGCACTCCGGCGTGGACGAGCGCAGGCACTGGCACAAGGCGTGCTGGAACGCGAAGGACCGCCGCACCACGCGGGTGCAGCGGTCCCGTAACGCGCCGCGGTACTAGCGGCTCCGTCGCACGTCAGACGTCGCGCTTCTCCAGGAGGGCGTAGGCGGCGGCGACCGCGACGAGCGTCACGACGACGAGCGCGACCAGCTGGGACGTGCCGCCCGAGCCGTCGATGTCCTCCGCGCCGAAGATCTTGGCGAGCGAGTTGATGGCGTTGTAGTCGGACATCTTCTCGGCGAGCGACCGCGTGCTCTCCCAGATCATCAGGAACATGGGCATGATCGCCGGTACGAGGACCACGCCGAGCATCGCGGTGATGGCGCCCGCGGAGTGCCGCAGCATGGAGCCGACGGCGAGCGCGAGGACGCCCAGCAGCGACACGTACAGACCGCCCTTGAGGACCGTGCCCGCCCACGGCACGTCGCCCGCCCCGGGGCCGCTGTTCATCGCCGAGGTCATGAGGCCCACCAGCAGGATGGAGCCCGCGGAGACGACGAAGGCCGTGACGAAGAAGACCACGATCTTCGCGGTGAAGACGCGGTAGCGCTGCGGGGAGGCCGTGAACGTCGTACGGATCATGCCCGTGCCGTACTCCGAGGACGTCACGAGGACGCCGAGCGTGATCAGGCAGATCTGGCCCAGCATCAGGCCGAAGAAGGCGGGCACGGTGACCGGCATGTCCGCGTAGTTCTCGGGCGTGGTGTTGGCGGCGGCGAGCAGGCCGATGCCGACCACCAGGAGGAGGAAGATGCCGAGCGTCCACATCGTGGAGCGGACCGACTTGATCTTCGTCCACTCGGAGGCGAGGGCGTTGCCGAGGTGGGTCTTCCGCACCGGGATCGGCGAGGTGTAGGCGTTGGCCATCGCCTGTTCCCAGGCGGAGGGCGGCGCGGGTGCGGCGGGCGGGGGAGCCATCGGGGCACCCTGCGCGGGAGCGCCGGCCTGGGCGTAGGCCGGCTGGTGCTGGGGGGCCTGCTGCGCCTGCGGCTGCTGCTGCGGAGTCTCAGGCGTGGTCATCGGGGAGCATCCTCGTTGTCGGTGGCGCGCTTGGCCATGTCGGGGGCGGGTGCGGGGGAGGCCTGCGGGCGCGGCGCGGCGGCGTACGGGTTCGGGGTCCCGGGCGCGCCCTGCGGCTGCGGCATCGCGAAGGGCTGACCGCCCTGCTGGGGCGGCGGCGGCGCGTACCAGCCGGGCTGATCCTGGCCGGGCACCGGCGGCAGGCCCTGCGGCATCATGCCGGGCGGCACGGCGCCGGGCTGCATGGGCTGCTGGAGGCCCGCGCGCTGGTCGACCGTGGAGCGGTAGTCGACGGCGCCCTGCGTCATCCGCATGTACGCCTCTTCGAGCGAGGCCTGGTGCGGGGAGAGCTCCCACAGGCGGACGTCCGCGCCGTGCGCGAGGTCGCTGATGCGGGGCAGCGGCAGACCGGTCACGCGCAGCGCTCCGTCCTGCTCGGGCAGGACCTGGCCGCCCGCCTCGGTCAGCGCGGCCGTCAGCTTCTCGCGCTGCTGCGGCTCGGTGTCCGGCGTGCGCACCCGCGCGAAGTCGGCGGAGTTGTGCGAGATGAAGTCCCTGACGCTCATGTCGGCGAGCAGCTGGCCGCGGCCGATCACTATCAGGTGCTCGGCGGTGAGGGCCATCTCGCTCATGAGGTGCGACGACACGAAGACCGTGCGCCCCTCGGCCGCGAGCGACTTCATGAGGTTGCGGACCCAGAGGATGCCCTCGGGGTCGAGGCCGTTGACGGGCTCGTCGAAGAGCAGCACCTGCGGGTCGCCGAGGAGCGCCGCCGCGATGCCGAGGCGCTGGCCCATGCCGAGCGAGAAGCCCTTGGAGCGCTTCTTCGCCACGTCCTGGAGGCCGACGACGCCGAGCACCTCGTCGACCCGGCGGGCCGGGATGCCGGAGAGCTGCGCGAGGCAGAGCAGGTGGTTGCGGGCGTGCCGGCCGCCGTGCACCGCCTTGGCGTCGAGGAGCGCGCCGACCTGGCGGGGTGCGTTGGGGAGCTTGCGGTACGGGTAACCGCCGATCGTCACCTGCCCCGTGGTGGGGGTGTCGAGCCCGAGGATCATCCGCATCGTCGTCGACTTGCCGGAGCCGTTGGGCCCGAGGAAGCCGGTGACGGTACCGGGCCGCACCTGGAAGGAAAGGTTGTACACGGCTGTCTTGGCGCCGTAGCGCTTCGTCAGGCCGACTGCCTCGATCATTCTCCGCACCCATCGAATGGTTCAGGACGTCGGGGCACACGCCCCCGTAAGGGTTAGGAGGATATCGGGGCGCTGACGGTTCCGGCCAAGAGCGAGTAAAGAGAGCGAGACCTGTGGGGCGGGGGTGCGGCCTACGCGTCCCTCTTCTTCAGCACCGCGTACCCGCCCGCCAGCGCCACCACGACCCACGCCACCATGATCGCCAGCCCGCCCCAGGGCCCATACGGAGTGTCGTCGTCCAGAGGCGTCTTGACCTGCATGATCTTGCTGCCGGCCTGGTCGGGGAGGAAGCGGCCGAGCTTCTCCGTCGCCGACACGTTGCCGAGGACGCTGGAGATCAGGAAGAAGAACGGCATCAGGATGCCCAGCGACAGCATCGGACTGCGCAGCATCGCCGCCACGCCCATCGAGAACATCGCGATGAGCGTCATGTAGAGGCCGCCGCCGATGACGGCCCGCAGCACACCGGGGTCGCCGAGGCCCGCCCGGTGGGGGCCGAGCATCGCCTGCCCGACGAAGAACGTGGCGAAGCTGGTGGCGAGGCCCACGGCGAAGGCGAGCAGCGTGGCCACGAGGACCTTGCCGAACAGGAACGTGCCGCGTTGCGGGACCGCCGCCAGGGAGGTGCGGATCATCCCCGTGCTGTATTCGTTGGAGACGACGAGCACCCCGAAGACGATCATCGCGAGCTGGCCGAGGGACATCCCGGCGAAGCTGATGAACGTCGGGTCGAAGGCCAGCCGGTCCCCGGCGTCCAGGCCGTCGTAGTCGTTCCTGGACAGGATGCTGATCAGCGCCCCGAGCGCGATCGTGACGACACCGGCGAGGCCGAGCGTCCACACCGTCGAGGAGACCGAGCGGATCTTGGTCCACTCCGACCGCAGTACCTGTGCCGTGGCCATCGCTCAGGCCCCCTCGCGCCGCTGCCGGCCCGCGTCCCAGGCCTCGCCCCAGCCGGGCGCCCGGCCCGGCGGCGGCGTACCCGGCCGGTCGGGGTGGTCGGCGCGGACCGTGTGGTCGGCGTGCGCGTGGTACTCGACCGACTCGGCGGTGAGCCGCATGAAGGCCTCCTCCAGCGAGGCCTGCTGAGGGCTCAGCTCATGCAGGACGATCCGGTGGCTCGCGGCCAGTTCGCCGAGCTCCTCGGCCGCCGTGCCGTCCACTTCGAGGGCGCCGTCACCCGCCGCGGCGACGGTGACGCCCGCGCGGTGCAGCACGTCCAGCAGACGCTCGCGCTCGGGGGAGCGCAGTCGGACGTACGAGCGTGAGTTGCGCCGGATGAAGTCGGACATCGAGGTGTCCGCGAGGAGACGGCCCTGCCCGATGACCACGAGATGGCCGGCGGTGAGCGCCATCTCGCTCATCAGGTGCGAGGAGACGAAGACCGTACGCCCCTGTCCGGCGAGGGACTTCATGAGGTTGCGGATCCAGTGGATGCCCTCGGGATCCAGGCCGTTGACCGGCTCGTCGAACATCAGGATCTCGGGGTCCCCGAGCAGCGCGCCCGCGATCCCCAGGCGCTGGCCCATGCCGAGCGAGAAGCCCTTGGCCTTCTTCCGGGCGACGGCGGTCAGCCCGACGGTGTCGAGGACCTCGCCGACGCGGGCGCGCGGAATGCCGTTGCTCTGCGCGAGGCACAGCAGGTGGTGGAAGGCGCTGCGCCCGCCGTGCACGGCCTTGGCGTCGAGAAGTGCGCCGATGCGCTTGAGGGGGTCCTTCAGCTGGGAGTAGTGCCTGCCGTCGATGCGGACGGCACCGGCCGACGGGTTGTCGAGCCCGAGCATCATCCGCATGGTGGTCGACTTCCCGGCGCCGTTCGGGCCGAGGAAACCGGTGACGATGCCGGGGCGGACGGTGAAGGTGAGGTTGTTGACGGCCATCTTCTCGCCGTACCGCTTGGTCAGCCCGTCGAGCTCGATCATGCGGCAACGCTAGAACGGGACAAAGCCCCCTGCCACTGGAGGGCAGGGGGCCCAGGTGTGCCCCGAAGGAGCGCGGGGAACTGCGCACCCAGCCACACCGGGCCCGCTGATCCCCACCACCTCAACGAGTCTGCTGTGCCGGCACCCCGCGCGAGATGGGCTCGTCCTCCGCGGGCGTCCCCGCGGCGGCGACCGCCGCACCGGTGAGCGTCGCCAGCATCTCCCGCACATTGGTGAGCTGCGCGTTGATGCTGTCCCGGCGGTTGGTGAGCGCCGCGAGCTCCCGCTCCGATTCGCTGCGGATCCGGTCGGCCTTGGCGTTCGCGTCCGCCACGATGTCCTCGGCCTGACGCTGTGCCGTCTCCACCGTCTGGCGGGCGCGGCGCTCCGCGTCCGTGCGCAGCTTCTCCGCCTCCAGACGCAGCTGCTCCGCGCGGTGCTCGATCTCCGCGAGGCGCTTCTCCGCCTTGGCCTGACGCGACGCCAGGTCACGCTCGGACTGCTCGCGCCGCTTGGCGAGATTCGTCTCGAAGTCGGCGGCGGCCTGGGCGGCCTTGGCGCGCGTCTCCTCGAAGAGGGCATCCGCCTCCTCACGCTTGGACTGCGCGTCCTTCTGGGCCTCGGCCCGCAGCGTGTTCGCCTCGCCCTTGGCCTTCTCGACGATCCGAACGCCCTCGTCCTCGGCCTTCGCCTTGCGCTCGGACGCGAACGACTCGGCGTCGTTGCGCACCTGCTGCGCGGCGGACTCGGCGAGCTCACGGTGCTGTTCGGCCGCGCGACGGGCCTCCTCGCGCAGGTCCTTCGCCTCCTCCTCGGCGAGGCGGAGGATCTTCTCGACGCGTGCGCCAAGACCGGCGTACGACGGCTCGGCGTCGGCGACCTGGGCCTGCGCGTTCTGCGTTTCGAGGTGCAGCTCCTCGATGCGCTTTTCCAGAGCAGTGATACGAGCAAGAGCGCTGTCACGGTCGGAGACGAGCTTGGAGATACGTTCGTCCACCTGAGCGCGGTCGTATCCACGCCGCACAAGCTCGAAGCCGTAGGGGGAAGTGTCGCTCATGGGGTTCCTGTCGAATGAGACCGGTGAGGTGATAAGGGAATCCTAGGGGTCCAAGCGGCGTGTCATCGAGCAGATGCCCGTTTGATCTGGAGAATGACACCCCTTTTGAGTGGCAAGACGTCAGAGGCCTTGCCAGGGACAGGGCCGAAGGTCCTCACTCAGCACGGTAAGCCCTCTTTGGCTACCCCTCGGACGTCTTGCCACCCGATCGAGTAGATCCAGCCGCCGCGCCGGCCTTGACACCGCCCGCACCGGAACCCCCGCCGGCCGCCGACTTCCCGCCGCCCGTCGGGGCCTCGAAGGACTCCAACGCCTCCAGCACGTCCTGGACACGGGAGATCTCCGCGTTGATGTCCGCCCGGCGCCGCACCAGGACCTCCAGCTCCCGCTTGCCCTCCTCGACCATGCGCGTCGCCTCGGCCTCGGCCTCCGCCTTGATCCGCTCGGCCTCGGCGACCAGCGACGCCTTCTTCGTCTCGGCCTCCTTCAGGAGCCCCTCGGCCTTCTTCACGGCGGCGATCCGGACCTTGCCCGCCTCGGAACCGGCGTCCGACACCAGCTCCTTGGCCTTCGCCTGCGCCTCGGCGAGCTGCGCCTCGGCGGCCTTCACCAAGGCGTCACAACGTTCGCCCGCGGTCTTCATCGCCTCCGCGGACTCGCGGCGCGCACGCTCGTGCAGCTCCTCGATCTCCGCCGACAGCCGGTCACGCTGCTCCTCGGAGCGCTCCCTTATGGCCGTCGCGTCGCGCCGGGCGCCGATGAGCAGCTCGTCCGCGTCCGTACGGGCCTTCTCCACCAGGGTGTTGCCCTCGATCGTCGCCTCGGTGACCAGCCGCTCGGCCTCCTTGCGGGCCGCGCCGACCATCGTGTCGGCCTGCGCCTCGGCCTCCGTGGTCGCCTTCAGGGCCTCCTCCTGGGCGTCCGCCGTCAGCTTCTCGGCCTCGGCCGCGGCCTCCGTGATGAGCGTGTCGACCTGCTCGGCCGCCTCCTGACGCTTCTTGTTGGCGTCCTGACGCGCCTCGTCCAGGGTGCGTCCGGCCTCCTCGCGCGCCTGGGACGTGAGCCGCTCGGCCTCCGCCGCCGCCTCCGCCTTGACGCGCTCGGACTCGCTCCGGATCCGCTCGGCGTGCTGCTGGGCGGAGTTGACCGCCTCCGCGGCCTCCGCGCGCAGCCGCTCGGCGTCGCCGGAGGCGTCCGAGATGAGCTTCTCGGCCTTGGCCACGGACTCCGCGCGCACCCGCTCGGCCTCCGCGGCCGTCTCGGCCAGCAGCCGCTCCGCCTCCGCGGTGGACTCGGCGCGCAGCCGCTCCGCCTCGGCCGTGGACTCCGCGCGCAGCCGCTCGGCCTCCGCGGTCGACTCCGCCTTGAGGCGGTCCGCCTGCTCCGTCGACTCGGCGCGCAGCCGCTCGGCCTCCGCGATGGTCTCGTTCTGGAGGCGCTCGGCCTCGCTGCGGGCCTCGCCGATCAGGGTGTCGGCCTGGCTCGCCGCGTCGCCGCGGATGCGGTTGGCGTCCTCGCGGGCGTCGGCCCGCGTACGGGCGGCGTCCTGCTCGGCCTGCGCGATGGTGTCCGACGCCTCCGTGCGCACCCGCTGGGCGTGCTCCGAGGCGTCCGAACGCATCCGCTCGGCCTCCGCGATCGCGTCCGAAACCGTGCGCTCCGCAAGGGCCTTGGCGGCCTCCGAGGCCTCCGCCGCCTCGCGCCGCGTACGGCTGGCGTCCTCGGCGGCGCGCTCCCGCTCGGCGTGCGCGTCGGCACGGACGCGGTCGGCCTCCTCCTGCGCCTCGGTGCGCGTGCGCTCCGCGGCGTGCTCGGCGGCCGAGCGCAGGCCCGCGACCTCTTCCTGCGCCGCCTCGTGCAGGCCGGCGACGGAATCCCGTACGGACTGGGCGGTCTGCTCGGCGGCCGACACCAGTTCCGTGGCGCGGCGGTCGGCCTCCTCGACCAGCCGCGTGGCCTCGGCCTGCGCCTCCTCGACCCGCTTGCGCGCCGAGGCGAGCAGCTCCTCGCTCTGCTCGCGGGCCCGCTCGCGCTCCTGGTCGGCCTCCGCGCGCGCCGAGCCGAGGGTCTCCTCGGCCTCGCGGCGGCGGCGCGCCGCCTCTTCCTGGGCGGCGGCCAACGCCTCGGCGGCCTCCGTGCCGACC
>NZ_JAFEXF010000489.1 GCF_016905445.1 Streptomyces sp. G44 | reverse complement strand
GGGGGCTCCGGGGGGGGTGGTGCTGTCCCGCCCTCGCCGGGCGGGGGGGGGGGCGGGGGGGGGGGCGGCCCCCCCCTGCGGGGGGCCCCCCGCCGTGCCCGCCGTGCTGTTGAGTGCGTACATCTTCTATCTGCGCGGCCAGGAGCGGCGGCGCTTCACGTACACGATGGACCGGCGCCGGGCCGAGGCCGCGGCGCAGCGGCTGCGGGAGCGCCGGCCCCGGCGCGGGACCGCGAGCGCGGAGCCCGTCGCCGACGAGGCGGAGGAGGCGTCGGCGACGGGGACGGAGACCGGCCTGTCCGCGCTCGCCGCCGACCGGCGCGCCCTCGTCGAGCAGACCGACCACGCCGAGTGGGTCGACCAGCAGCGGGAGCGCCAGCGCGGGCCCGGCCGGGGCGACAGCTGGGACCCGGTCCCGGTGCCCCTGCCGACGTACGTGACCGCGCCGGTCGCCCCGCGCGCCACGAGCGGCGTCGACCTGGGCGCCCCCGACACCTGGAGCTCGGCGCGCTCCAGCTC
>NZ_JAFEXF010000488.1 GCF_016905445.1 Streptomyces sp. G44 | reverse complement strand
GACCGGGGGCGACCGAGCCGCCCGCCGCCCCGCCCCCGGCCGCCGGCCCCGTCGGCAACCCCCCGGCCGCCCCCGACCCGCGCCCGGAGCCCTGACCCGGTGTCGTCCCTGACCCATGACCTGACGCTGGCCGGGCTCTCGGTCGGGGGTGCCGCCGCCCTCACCGGCATCGGTCTGATCGTCACCTACCGCGCCACCGGGGTGCTCAACTTCGCGCACGGCGCGATCGCCATGGTCTGCGCCTACGTCCTGCGCCAGCTGACGGCGGAATGGCACTGGCCGCTCCCGCTCGCCGCGGCGCTCACCCTGCTCGTCGTGGCACCCGGCATCGGCCTGCTCCTGGACCGCGCGGTCTTCCGCCCCCTGGCGGTCCTCGGCGGCGATCCGGCCCAGACGCTGGTCGCCTCCCTCGGCGTCTTCGTCCTCCTCGTCGGCGGGGCCGCCCTGCTGTGGGGGCCGGGCGCCCGCGACGACGCGCCCACGCTGCTCTCCGCCGACCCGTGGGTCCCGCTGGGGGCGGCC
>NZ_JAFEXF010000487.1 GCF_016905445.1 Streptomyces sp. G44 | reverse complement strand
GTCGAGCTCCGCGCGCGTGGGCGGGCGGCCGCCGGGCCAGCGGGCGGCGTCCCAGCCGTGGCCGAGCAGGACGGTGTCGTGCGGCCGTGCGGCGGCGTGTGCGCGTACGGCGGCGAGCGCGTCGTCCAGCGAGCGGGCCCCGGACAGGTCGAGCCCCGTGAGGGCGAGGCCGGTGGCCGTGGTGTGCACGTGGGCGTCCGTGAAGGCCGGGGTGACCAGGGCGCCTTCGAGGTCGACGATGTCGTCGACACCGTCCGCGAAGGCGTCCGCCGCGCCCTCGGAGCCGACCCAGGCGACATGGCCGCGCTCGACGACCATCGCGGTGGCGAACGGGTCGGCGGGGCTGTGGACGTCGCCGCCGCGCAGCAGCACGGTGCGGTGGGTGCGGGGGTCCTGGGTGTCGTTCCCGGGGGCGGTGCTCTGGCTCATGGGTCCAGTCTCGCCCCTGCGGGCGGGCGTCCGACGCGGGGGTCACCCCAGGGCGCGCGGCAGCCGGTCCCGGCCGGGCGGTGCGGGCGGCGGC
>NZ_JAFEXF010000486.1 GCF_016905445.1 Streptomyces sp. G44 | reverse complement strand
CAAGACTCGCTTTCCCGAAAGTCGCGGACCGACCCCTTAAAGCGCCCAGGAGTGCCCACCGGGATCAGGAACTGCGCGGCCTGGGCAATTGCGGGGCCCACCACCCTCGGCCTGCCGGAGCAGATCATCCCGCCGGATCCGCACGGAGAGGTGGGCCTCAGCCGTTTCCGCAGGTCACTGGCCTGGCACATCGCCCGCCGGCCCGCCGGCCTGGTCGCCCTCGCCATCCAGTACGGGCACCTACGAACCGCTCTGGTCTCCGAGGGGTACGCCTCCCGCAGCCGCGACGGCATCCACGAGCTCATCGACATCGAGACCGCGAAGGCCGTCATCGACACCGTCACCGATCTCCACGACGATCTGGAAGCAGGAGGCGGCGTCTCGGGCCCGGCGGCCCGGCGGGCCATCAAGGCCGCGGCCAGCGCGCCGCGGTTCGCCGGCACGCTCATCACCGCGCGAACCGCCCACCGCCTGCTCGCCAACGAGAACGCCACGATCTTCGACAACCCCCAGGCCCTCCTGCTC
>NZ_JAFEXF010000485.1 GCF_016905445.1 Streptomyces sp. G44 | reverse complement strand
GGCGTGCACGGTCCCGTTCCCGGTTCCGGCGCGCTGCACGACGACGGCCGCCGCGCCCTCTCCCATCAGCATGCCCTTGTGGCTGGTGTCGAAGGGGCGCAGCGCGTCGGGGAGGTCGTTCTGCACTCGGTCGAGCGTGCCGAAGCCGCTTTCGGTGGCGGCGTCGGTGCCCGCGACGACGACCGTGTCGGCCATGCCGAGCGCGATCATGTCGGTGGCCATGGCGAGCGCGTACAGCGAGGCGGAACAGGCGTTGGCGAAGGTGTACGTGGTGGATGCCCCGAAGGCCTTCCTCAGGGCGGTGCCGAAGTGCAGGTCTTCGAGGGCGACGTCCGCCTGATCGCGCCACCACAGTTCGAGGCTGCGCTGCTCCCGCATGGTCGTCCCGACCAGCACGGGCACCTTCGACAAGTCCTCGTCCAGGCCCGCGTCGGCGACGGCCTGGCGCACCACGGTGGTGAGCCAGCGGGTGGCGCGCCGCGGAATGTCGCCACCGCCCGCGGGCCGGTCGTCGATCTCGTAGGCGTAGGC
>NZ_JAFEXF010000484.1 GCF_016905445.1 Streptomyces sp. G44 | reverse complement strand
CCGTTGCCCTGACCGCCGCCGCTGCCCCGGCCGCCGTCCTTGCCGCCGAGGACCCTGCCGCAGAACTCCGCCACACGGGAGGAGCCCTTGGCGGCCTCTTCCAGGTGGCGGCGCCGGTCGCCCCGCAGCTCACCGCTGCGGTAGTCGCGGCAGGCGGCGATCACCCGGCTGCGCAGGCCCTTGCCGCCGTCGCGGCGCGGTGAGCCGTCGTCGGCGGGCCGCCGCGTCGCGTCGTCGGTGTGGTCGCCGCCGGACTCCGCCTCGGGAGGCGTACCGTCCTCGGGATCGTGCGGGTGCTCGTCACCGGGCACCGTGCTCTCCTGCGGCGACGAGCCGACGGAACCCTCCGAGCTCTCGGCCCCCTCCCCCGACTCGTCCGGCTCACCCGTCCCGTCCGGCGGGGACGCCGACGGAGCCTCCGTGGTGTCGACGGGCGACGCGGACGCTGCCGGGCGCGCCTCGCCGGGCCGGCTGAACGGCGAGGGCAGGACACCCGTCCCCGCGGCCACGGCGACGCCGCCGACCATGCAGCCCGCGAGCGC
>NZ_JAFEXF010000483.1 GCF_016905445.1 Streptomyces sp. G44 | reverse complement strand
CCTCATGCAGCACCCACGCCGCATCCGCCTTCGCACGCAGCACACCCGCCACACGCTCCACCGACAACGACTCCACCACACCGTCATCCACCACACCCGCCGCATGCACCACCGCCGTCAACCGCCCCCCAGCACACACCTCACCCAGCAACGCCTCCACCGCATCACGGTCCGCCACATCACACGCGGCAACAACCACCTCCACACCCGCAGCCGACAACTCCTGCGACAACTCCACCGCACCCGGAGCATCCAGACCCCGACGACTGGTCAACACCAAACGCTCCGCACCCTGCGCCACAGCCCACCGCGCCACATGTGCACCCAACGCACCCGTACCACCCGTCACCAACACCGTCCCCGACAACCCCCACAACCCCGGGACGGAACCCGACCCCAACCCCAAGCCCGGCCCCGAGCCCGGCTCCGGGTCAGCGGCAACCCCCCGCGCACGCACCAAACGCCGCACAAACACACCCGACGCCCGAACAGCAACCTCACGCTCACCACTCACCCCAGCAGCAGCCAACACCCCCGCCAACCGCAC
>NZ_JAFEXF010000482.1 GCF_016905445.1 Streptomyces sp. G44 | reverse complement strand
AGTTGTCGTACCGGGAGCTGGACGAGCAGGCGAACCGGCTGGCACACCGGCTGCTGGATCTGGGAGTGGGGCCGGAGGCGCCGGTGGCGGTGCTGATGGAACGCTCCGTCGACCTGGTGGCGGCGCTCCTGGCCGTACTGAAGGCAGGCGGGTTTTACCTGCCGCTGCACAGTGCGAGTCCGCTGGAGCGGTTGCAGTGGATCGTGGAGGAGACCTCCGCACCCGTCCTGCTCACCGACGCGGCAATGTCGGAGCGGGGTGTGCCCGCTGCCCCCGCGGTCGTCGTGGTCGACCAGGACGCGGAGATCGCCGGGCTGCCATCCAGTGACCCGGGTGTGGTGTGCCGGCCCGAGCAGTTGGCGTATGTGATGTACACCTCCGGTTCCACGGGCCGCCCCAAGGGCGTGGCGGTCACTCACCGGGATGTGCTCGACCTGTCCGGGGACAGCATGTTCACCCGGCCCGGCGCGCACGAGCGGGTGCTGCTCCTTGCCTCCTACGCCTTCGACCCCTCCACCTACGCCTTCTGGGTGCCGCTGCTGCACGGCGGACGCA
>NZ_JAFEXF010000481.1 GCF_016905445.1 Streptomyces sp. G44 | reverse complement strand
GCCGTGCAGAGGCGGGAGCCCGGGTATCGCGCCCAGCCGACTCCGGTGCTCCCGGCCAGTCAACGATTCTCACTTTCGACCACCAAGGAGCTGCTATGTCCATGTCGCGCACGATGCGTTGTTCGATGGCCAGCCTGTTCGGTATCGCCGTCATCGGAACCGGGCTCGCCGCGGCTGGCACCGCGCAGGCCGCCGTGCCAGCGAAGGCCTCTTCCTGTACGACGATCAAGATCACCGGAAAGAAGGTCGCCGTGCGTATGCCGGACCGGGGCGACAAGGTCGCGGACTCGGACGACCCTGTGACCCGCTACGTCCACAAGGGCGACAAGCTGCGCAGCTGTCTGATCGCCAAGGGCTTCAGCACCACCTACAACAAGTGCCACAAGACCGGCACCGACTGGTACCTGGTGCGCGGCGGACAGGTGCCTCTCACGTGCGCCAAGCGCGCCTGATCAGGGAAGGGTCTCACTACCGCCCGAAAAGACGATGAAGCTCGGCGAAATGGACGACCTCCTTGACAGGAACACCCGCGGACATCACAACCGACGCCCTGACC
>NZ_JAFEXF010000480.1 GCF_016905445.1 Streptomyces sp. G44 | reverse complement strand
GCTCGGCCACGGCGTCTACCACGTGCCGACGCCCGCCGAGTGCGGCGGCGTCCCCGACCCGTACGCCCTCCTGGAGACCGTCCGCCGCGTGCGCGCCGAAGGGGGCAGGCCCCGGCTGCTGGTGCTCAGCGTCGCCGACGACCCGACCGCCACCGTGCCGCCCCCCGAAGTGCTGCACGAGACCGTCGAAGCCGCCGCCGGCGAGGGGCTGCACGTCGTCAGCGACGAGACCTGGCGCGACACCCTGCACCGCCCCCACGACACCGTCCTGGTCGGCCCCGCCGAGATGGATCACGAACGCGTCAGCGTCGTCTGCGACCTCGCCGGGCCCTTCCTGCCCCCGGCGCTGCCCGCCGCCGTCGCCCGCTTTCCCGACACTCCCCTGGGCGCCGCCCTGCGCGCCCGCACCCTCGACGTGCTCACCGCGCTCGGCGCGAGCCTCGCCGCCCCGGCCGCCGCCGCGGCGACGTACGCGCTCGGCGAACCGGCGGAGATCACCGGGCGGTTGAACGCCACCGTGCGGCTGCACGCACGCGTGGCCGACGCCGCGCAGCACGCC
>NZ_JAFEXF010000047.1 GCF_016905445.1 Streptomyces sp. G44 | reverse complement strand
GTGCGGATCGCCGGGGCGCGGGCGGGGGCCGGGGCCGGGGCGGGGGTCTCGGCGGCCGCGCTGCTGCTCGGCCGGGGCGGGGACGGCGCCACGCCGGCGAACACGGCCTCGCCCGCCACCTCCGTCAGTGGCCCGACGCCCACCGTGACGGTCACCCGGAACACCCGTACGCCCGAGCCGTCCACGCCCCAGCCGCCCGACGGGTACCGCCTGGCGAAGGACCCGGAGGGCTTCACGATCGCCGTGCCGAACGGCTTCACGCGTCAGACGGAGGGGCCCCGCGTCTACTACGTCTCGCCGGGCGGCACCTACCGCATCGGCATCAAGGAGTCCGACCGGGAGCGGGGCGGCCCGCTCGCCGCGCAGCGCCGCGCGGACGCCGAGGGGCCGCGGACCCACCCCGGTTACCGCGACGGCGAGATCACCGAGACCACGCGCAACGGCCGCCCGGCGTCCCTCCTGGAGTTCACCTGGGACGGCTTCGCCGAACCGGCCGGCGAGCGGCACACGTATGACCTGTGCTGGGAGGAGGGCGGCCGGATGTACGACGTGTGGGTCTCGGGGCCGGTGGAGGAGGCGGAGCAGGTGCGGAAGTACTTCGACACGGTGGTGGACACGTTCGTACGCCGGTGAATCCCCGCGCCGGGGCGTGCATCGCCCAGGTCACAACTGGGGGCCCGGCTGGAAACGGAGGTGCCCGGCACGGTAGTCATGGGGGCATGAGTAATGACGGGGGAGCCTCCTACGGTCCGTACGAGCCCACGAGTTTCAGTCTGCAACCGCCGCAACAGCCGGGCGCCGCGGGGCAGTCGAATGGCCAGGGGGCCTCTGTTCCCGGGCAGCACGGGCAGCACGTACAGAACGGGCACAGCGGACAGCCCGGACAGCACGGGCAGCACGGTGGTGCTCACCCCGGCAACCCCTACGCCCAGCCCTCCCAGGCCGCGCCTCACCAGCCCCTGCCGAACCAGGCCGCGCCGCACCGGCCCGCGCCGGACCAGGCCGCGCCGAACCGGCCGTCCGAGCCGGACCCCGGCGCGGGGCGGCTGATCGCGGGCCGCTACCGGCTGCTGGCCAAGCTCGGCCACGGCGGCATGGGCACGGTGTGGCGCGCCAAGGACGAGACGGTGGACCGCGAGGTCGCCGTCAAGGAGCCGCGCCTGCCCGACCACCTGCCCGAGCGCGAGCGCGCCAACGCCTTCGAGCGGATGCGCCGCGAGGCCCGCGCCGCCGCCCGCCTCGACCACCCCGCGGTGGTCAACGTCCATGACGTGGCGGTCGAGGACGGGCAGCCGTGGATCGTCATGGAGCTGGTGCAGGGCCGCTCGCTCGGCGCCGCGCTCCAGGAGGGCACGCTGGGCGCCCGGGAGGCCGCGCGCATCGGCCTGGAGGTCCTCGACGCCCTGGACGCCGCGCACCAGGCGGGCATCCTGCACCGCGACGTGAAACCGGACAACGTCATGCTCGGCAGGCACGACCGGGTGGTCCTCACCGACTTCGGCATCGCCCAGATCGAGGGCGAGACCAACCTGACCGACACCGGCGGCTTCGTCGGCTCGCCCGAGTTCATCGCCCCGGAGCGGGTGCTCGGCCAGCGGCCCGGCCCGGCCTCCGACCTGTGGTCGCTGGGCGTCGTGCTGTACGCGGCGACGGAGGGCGTCTCGCCGTTCCGCCGCAGCAACACCCCGGCGACGCTCCAGTCGGTCCTCAACGCGACGCCCGCCGCGCCCGCCTCCGCCTCGGGGCCGCTCGCCCGCGCCATCAACGGCCTGCTGGCCAAGGACCCCGCGCAGCGCCCGAACGCCGCGCAGGTCCGCGCCCTCCTGGCGGAAGCCGCCAAGCCGCCGCAGCCCGCGCCGACGCAGATCGTCACGGCCGCGGACAGCGGCGCCGGACGCGACGGCAAGGGCGTCCATCTGAGCCGCAAGGCGCTGGCCGTCCTGGCAGG
The DNA here is from genome assembly GCF_016905445.1 of Streptomyces sp. G44. Lineage (GTDB taxonomy): Bacteria > Actinomycetota > Actinomycetes > Streptomycetales > Streptomycetaceae > Streptomyces. The sequence goes on along the minus strand of NZ_JAFEXF010000047.1, from coordinate 41,696 downwards.
GGTGGTCGTCGCGGCCGTGGCGGCGGGCGTGCTGGTGGCCGTGAACCCCTTCGGGGGCGCGTCGGAGGCGGAAGACTGGAAGAAGCACAAGGCGGCGGCGGTCGCCGCCACGGTCTTCGCGCCGGAGCACTACGTGGAGAGCAAGCCGGAACCGAGCGACACGAACGAGACCTGGATCAGGTACGACGATCCGAGCGGCGCCCTCTTCATCACGCTCGACCGCGCCGAGAAGACGGACACGTCCCAGGACATCGCGGGGACCTCGGCGGCCCAGGCGTACGCCGACATGGAGAAGTTCAAGGAGAGCGGCGAGTCGCTGTTCAGCGACATGGGCAGCGATCCCGCGCCGGACGGGAAGACGAAGGAGACCACGTACAAGGACCGGCCCGCCGCCGAGAACACGGTCACGTACACCGACTCGCAGACCGGGCTGCCGCACGAGGCCAAGATCCTCTACTACCGGACCAAGTCGGGGGACATGTACCGGCTGTGGGTCGACTATCCCGGCAAGGGGGACTTCACCGCGCGTGGTCGCGAGGTCGCCGAGACGGCGATCGCGAAGCTGGAGCTCGACAGGCTCTGAGACCGGCGGACCGGCCTTCGAGGGGCGCGCGGCGTCCGTCAACGCCCTGATCAGCGGCTTTGTCGCCAGCAATCACTGGCGTCGTGTGAGTGACCCGTGAAGCCCGTTACCGATGGGTACCCAAAACCCTGACGTGGGCCTACTCTCACGAGCATGACGGACTCGCAGGCCACCGCAGCGCCCCTCGGAACCAACCCGACCGCCCCGGCCCCGGCAGGCGCCCGCACCGCCGCCGACGTGGTCACGCCCGAGCTGATCGCCCAGCTCACCCGTGACGTCATCGGGTCGGGGCGCACGGCCAACCACACGCCGCTCACCGGCGAGAAGCTGGCCGACCTGCCCGAGTCCACCCCCGAGGACGTGGCCACCGCCTTCCAGCGCGCCCGCACCGCGCAGATCGCCTGGGCCCGCACCCCGGTACGGCAGCGCGCGGCCGTCCTGCTCCGCTTCCACGACCTGCTGCTCCAGCGCCAGGGCGAGGTGCTCGACCTGATCCAGCTGGAGACCGGCAAGGCCCGCCTGCACGCCCACGAGGAGATCCAGGCCGTCGCGGTCGCCGCCCGGCACTACGGCCGCAAGGCCCCCTCGTACCTGAGCCCCAAGCGGCACACCGGCGTCGTCCCGACCCTCACCAAGGTCACCGAGAACCGTCAGCCGCGCGGTGTCGTCGGGCAGATCGCCCCCTGGAACTACCCGCTCGAACTCTCCGTCGGCGACGCGTTGCCCGCCCTCGCCGCGGGCAACGCGCTCGTGATGAAGCCCGACACGGAGACCTGTCTCACCGCCCTGTGGGCCCGTGACCTGATCATCGAGGCGGGCCTGCCGTCCGAGGTCTTCCAGGTCGTCCTCGGCGAGGGCCCGGTCGTCGGCCCCGAGGTCGTCAAGCACGCCGACTACGTCTCCTTCACCGGCTCCACGCGCACCGGCCGCGAGGTCGCGCGGGGTGCCGCGGCCCGCCTGGTCGGCGTCTCGCTCGAACTCGGCGGCAAGAACGCGATGCTGGTCCTGCACGACGCCGACGTCGACAAGGCCGCGGCCGGCGCGGTGCGCGCCTGCTTCTCCTCCGCGGGCCAGCTGTGCATCTCCATCGAGCGTCTGTACGTCCACGAGTCCATCGCCGACCGCTTCGTGGAGCGCTTCGCCGAGCGGACGCGGGCGATGCGGCTCGGCACGTCCCTCGCGTACGGCGCCGACATGGGATCGCTCGTCGGCGAGCGGCAGCTGGAGACCGTGACCCGGCACGTCGAGGAGGCGGTCGCCAAGGGCGCCACGCTGGTCGCGGGCGGTGTCGCGCGCCCCGACATCGGCCCCTACTTCTTCGAGCCGACCATCCTGGACGGCGTCGAGGCCCCGATGGCGGTCTGCACGGAGGAGACCTTCGGCCCGGTCGTCTCGATCTACCGGTTCACGGACGAGAACGAAGCGGTCGAGCTGGCCAACGCCACGCCGTACGGCCTCAATTCCTCGGTCTGGACGAAGGACGGCCGCCGCGGCCGCGAGATCGCCGCCCGCCTGCGCACCGGCACCGTCAACGTCAACGAGGGCTACGCGCCCGCCTACGGCAGCGTGCAGTCCCCGATGGGCGGCATGAAGGACTCCGGCCTCGGCCGCCGCCACGGCTCCGAGGGCATCCTCAAGTACACCGAGGCGCAGACCGTCGCCCAGCAGCGGCTCGTGCCGCTGGCGCCGTCCTTCGGCATGGACGACGAGAAGTACGCGGCGTTCATGAGCACCAGCCTGAAGGTCATGAAGGCCCTGCGCCTGCGCTAGCGCCCCGAAGGGGCGCGGGGAACCGCGCGCCCGTTCTCAACGAGGAGAGTCGATGTCACAGGAGAGCTCTGTCCGGAACCAGGCGGGTGACGACGCGTCGTACGACTACGACGTCATCGTCGTAGGCAGCGGCTTCGGCGGCGCGGTGTCCGCGCTGCGCCTGACGGAGAAGGGATACCGCGTCGGTGTGCTCGAAGCAGGACGGCGCTTCACGCGCGCGACGCTGCCCAAGAACTCCTGGGACCTGAAGAACTACCTCTGGGCCCCGGCCCTCGGCCTGTTCGGCATCCAGCGCATCCACCTGCTCGGCAACGTCATGGTCCTCGCGGGCGCCGGGGTCGGCGGCGGCTCACTGAACTACGCCAACACGCTCTACGTACCGCCCGCCGCGTTCTTCGACGACCCGCAGTGGAAGGACATCACGGACTGGCAGGGCGAGCTGCGTCCGTACTACGAGCAGGCCAAGCGCATGCTCGGCGTGCGGCTCAACCCGACGACGACGCCCTCCGACGTCCACCTGAAGGCGACCGCCGAGGCGATGGGCGTGGGGGACAGCTTCCACATGGCGCCCGTCGGCGTCTTCTTCGGCGACAAGGACGACGCGGACGGCACGTCGACGACCCGGCCCGGCGGCGAGGTCCCCGACCCCTACTTCGGCGGCGCGGGCCCCGCGCGGCGGGCCTGCACCGAGTGCGGCCAGTGCATGACCGGCTGCCGGCACGGCGCGAAGAACACCCTCAACGAGAACTACCTCTACCTCGCGGAGAGGGCCGGCGCGGTCATCCATCCGATGACGTCGGTCGTCGCCGTCACCGAGGACTCGCGGGGCGGTTTCGCCGTCGCCACCCTGCCCACCGACGACAAGCGCAAGGGCAGGGGGCGGGTGTTCACGGCCCGCAAGGTCGTCGTCGCCGCCGGTACGTACGGCACGCAGACCCTGCTGCACCGCATGAAGGACAGCGGCCTGCTGCCGCGTGTCTCCCCGCGCCTCGGCACACTGACCCGCACCAACTCCGAGGCGCTGGTGGGCGCCCAGACCACGGACCGCCGCTACCGCAAGCGGCACGGCGCGAAGCGGGTCGACTTCACCAAGGGCGTCGCCATCACCTCGTCGATCCACCCGAACGCGACCACGCACATCGAGCCCGTCCGCTACGGCAAGAAGTCCAACGCGATGGGCAGCCTGACGGTGCTCCAGGTCCCGTACAGCGCGAAGGGAGGCAGGGCGCGGGTCGCCGGCTGGTTCGGCAACGTGGCGCGCCACCCCTCGCTCCTGCTCCGTTCGCTCTCCAACCGGCGCTGGTCGGAACGGACCATCATCGGCCTGGTCATGCAGTCGCTGGACAACTCCCTGACGACGTACCGCAAGGAGAAGGGCCTCGGGAAGGGCCTGCTCACCGCCCGCCAGGGCCACGGCGCGCCGAACCCCGACCAGATCCCCGAGGCCACGCGCGCGGCGACGCTCCTGGCCCAGGAGATCAACGGCTTCGCGGGTTCGAACATCGGCGAGCTGATGGGTACTCCGCTGACCGCCCACTTCCTCGGCGGCTGCCCCATCGGCGACTCCGCCGCGACCGGCGTCATCGACCCCTACCACCGGCTCTACGGCCACCCGGGCATATCGGTCGTCGACGGCTCGGCGGTCTCCGCGAACCTCGGCGTGAACCCGTCCCTGACGATCACCGCGCAGGCCGAGCGGGCGATGTCGTTCTGGCCCAACAAGGGCGGCGAGGACCCGCGTCCGGCGCAGGGCAGGCCCTACGAGCGGCTCGCGGCCGTGGAACCGAAGACCCCGGCCGTTCCGGCGGACGCCTTCGGCGCGCTGAAGCTGCCGTTCCTGGGGATACCGGTGGTGCCGCCGGTGGCACCGCCGACATCACCCTCGACGGCACCCTCGACGGCACCCTCGACGGCACCGTCGGCGGCGCCCGAGAAGTAGCGGGATGTGAGGGAGGGCGGCGGCGCGGGGCCGGATACACGTAAGGACCTGCGCCCCCCTCCGAGCGCAGGTCCTTCCGCGTGATCAGGTGCCGCTGTGTCTTACGCGGCGGTGTCGCTCTTGCGGCGACGTACGACGAACACCGCGCCCGCACCGACGACCACGGCGGCGCCGCCGACGAGCCCGATGGCCGGCAGCGCGGAGCTGGAGCCGGTCTCGGCGAGGCTGCCGTTCACCGGGCCGTCGGCGGTGCCCTGCGGCTGCGGCGCCGCGGTCGCGGACGGCGTCGCCGAGGGCTCCGCGGTCGGCGTCAGGGTCGGCTTCGGCTTCGGCGTGCCCGGGTGCTCGCCCTCGTCGCCGGACTTGCGGATCGTCAGCGGCTTGTACGAGAAGGAGTTGCGCGTGCAGTCCAGCTCGGAGTCCACGTAGTCACCGAGGCCGATCGCGTAGGCCTTGCCGGCCGGGGCCTTGGCGTTGATGCTCAGCCGCAGCTCGATGTCGGCCGTCTCCTCGGCGTCGAGGTCGATGACGTCGAAGGCGAGGCCGCCGTGGCCCTCCTTGATCGACTTCCACGCGTCGGTCTCGGGGTCGCGGTACTGGAGCGTGGCGTACTTCCGCAGCCAGCTCTGCTGCACGGCGGCCTTCGACTTGTTGTTCACGAACACGGTCCACTCGACCTCGCCGAGCGGCTCGTCGGTGGGGTTGGTGGCGGACAGCTCGAACGGGTGCCAGCCGCTGCCCGCGACGATCTTGTCGGGCAGGCCGGAGAGTTCGATCTCCAGTACGGAGTCGGGGTCCTGGACGCTGTCGTCCGCGACCTCGCACTCGGCCGGCTGCTTCGTGCCCTCGTCCTCGCCGTTGTCCTCGCCGTTGTCCTCGTCCTCCGCGGTCCCGCCCGGCTTCGACGGCGTCGGCGGCTTCGTGGGGGTCGTGGGCTTCGTCGGCTTCGTCGGCTTCTCGGCCGGAGGCTTCGGCAGAGGAGTCTTCTCGGTGGGCTTCTGCGTCGGGTCCTTCGGCGGATCCTGGGTCGCGTCCTGTGTCGGCGCGGGGGGCTGCTTGGGCGCGTCGGTGGTCGTGCTCGTGGAGGCGGATCCCTCGGCCGCGAACGCGGCCGGCGCGGACAGGAGCGCCAGCGGCGCCACGACAGCCGTGGCGGCCGCTGCTGCCATGGCACGGCGAAGCTTCATGAGACCTCATAAAGTCCGGCGCGCCGCCCGGTCGGCAGCGCGGAAAGGGAAGTCTCCGCGGCGGGGCCGCGGATGTTGCGGGTGTTACTGCATGCATGACCTGCGATCCCTGTAAATGGTTGTCCTCGCTCACGCGGATTTCGTAGGTGACCTGCGTCACAGCGCTTGTGTCGCTGTGACGGGGTGCCGTAGAACTGCCCCCGTTTGAGGGGGTGATGGGGGGTGATGGGGGCGGCAGTCGGGGGGACCGGAGGGTGCGGAGGGCGCGGAGGGGCTCGGTCCGGGGAAGCGCCGGAGAGGCACAGGGAGGGAAGACCGTTGGCCATACCCGACGAGGTGTGGGAGCAGTTCGAGAAGGACAGCGAGCGGGAGATCCGCTCGACGGCACCGAAGGAACCGTCCGCACGGGCCCGCATGGTGGCCGAAAGGTTACGGCGCCTCGACGAGGAGGCCGCGCGCCAAGAGGCCGAGCGCCGGGGGCGGTTGCGCCGTCGGCGCGCCAAGCGTCACGACGAGCCCGTGCGGTGGCGGCCCGACGACTGGCGCGCGGCGCCCACGGGCCCGCGCCGCGATCCGCGCTCCGAGCGCCGCCGCCGGGTGCTGAGCGTGGTGATCGTGATTGGCGGCATGGCGCTGGCGATCGCGCTGCTCAGTCCGTTCCGGTTCTGGATCTGGGGGTGGTGATCGGGGGCATCACCTGCTCGGTGCCGGGTGCCCGGTGCCGGGTGCCGGTTGCCGGGGGCCGGGTGGCGGGTGGCGGTTGCCGGGGGCCGGGTGGCGGGTGCCGGGTGACCGGTGCCCGAAGCGGAACCGGAAGCGATCTTCTTCCGTCGTAGAAGTGGTGCGAGTGACCGCGCACGTACGAGACGGCCGTGAGCGGGACCGGACCGGAACCGGATCGGCCCCGGACCGGGGGCTGGACCGGGGCTGGGCCGGAACCCGGTCAGGTCGGGAACACATGGGGGAAAGATCGTGAAGTCAGCTGTGTCGCGGGTCGTGGTGGCCGTGTCGATCGTGGCCGCTCTCGGGGCGACGGCGGCGTGCGGCGGAAGCGGCGACGACGGCAAGAAGCCGGCGAAGCCGGGCGCGGGTTCCGCGGAGGGCGGCGGCGCGGCCGGCCGGCTGGAGAAGGCGGCCCTGGCCGCGGGGGACGTCAAGGGCTACAAGGTGGAGAAACCGGAAGGCGGCGAGGCCTCCGGTGAGACCGGTGAGACCGGTAAGACCGGTGATAACGGGGACCCGGGTGATGCCGAGGGCCCCGGTGCCGACGGGGTTCCGGGTCCGGAGGCCGGGAAGACCGACCCCGCGGTGTGCGCCCCGCTCGCGGCCCTCCTCGGGTCCGGCTCCGGCAGCGGCTCCGGCTCCGGCTCCGACACCGGCACCTCGCAGAAGCCGAAGGCCCACGTCAGCCGCACCCTCACCGGAACCGACGACAAGGACTCCACGACCACCCGCGTCGGACTGTCCTCCTATGCCGACGCCGACGCGAAGAGCCTCATGGCGGACCTGCGCGCGGCGTCGAAGTCGAAGAAGTGCGCCACCTTCCGCGTTGGCACCCACCGCTACTTCGGCGTCAGGCCACTGCCCACACCGAACAAGCCGAACAAGCCGAGCCAATCGAACAAGCAGAGCCCGTCGAACTCGGGCGACGAGGCGGTCTCGTACAAGCTCGCCCACCCCACGGGTGAGTTCGTGACCCGGCGCACCGTCACGGTGGTCCGCGACGGCGGCACACTCGCGGTCTTCGACGCCTCGAACCTGTACGACCCCGAGGGCGTCCAGCGCGACAGGGAGGCCGAGCGGAACGGCATGGAGGGCGTCAGCACACCCAAGGCGGACGAGGACCCGAAGGTGGCGGCCGTGATCGTGCGCGCGCAGCTCGACAAGCTCTGATTTCCCGCGCGGTCCGTACAACCTTTTCGGCGGTTTCCGATCGTTACGCAAATCGCTGGCAAAGTTGGCGAGTTTGCGGCTTTCATTTCGCCTCGGCGTGGGTGTGTCACCCGCGCCGTGCGAATGAAGGTAGGAAACGTGAAGTCATCTGTGTCTCGGGCCCTCGTGGCCGCGTCCGTGACGGTCGCGCTGGGTCTGACCGCAGCGTGTGGCAGCGACGACGACGGCAAGAAGCCGTCGGAACCGGCCAAGTCCGCGCAAGGCTCGAAGCCGTCCGCCAAGAAGCCGGTCGTGCTGTCCGCCGGCGACCTGGAGAAGGCGGTGCTCGCCAAGGGCGACCTCAAGGGCTACAAGGTCGAGAAGCTCTCCGCGGCGGACATGCCCGCGGAGACCGTGGACGCCGACCCGGTCGCCTGCCAGCCGCTCGCGAACATGTTCATGTTCGCCAGCGACCCGGCGTCGAAGGCCCGCGTCGGCCGGACCCTGAGCGGCCCCGACGAACTGGACGGCACGATCACCACGCTCGCGCTGCTCGCCCATGAGCAGGACGGCGCGGAGAAGGTCATGGACGGCCTCCGTACGGCCACGCGGAAGTGCAAGGCGTACGAGCACGTCGGCTCCAAGTACCGCGACGTCGCGGCCCTGCCCGCCCCTAAGTCGGGCGACGAGGCGGTCTCGTACAAGGTCGTGGGCTTCATCGAGGGCCAGAAGACGCCGATGAGCTTCACGGTGGTGCGCAGCGGCTCGACGCTCGCGGCGTTCTACTCGATCAACCTGCTCAAGCCGAAGGAGTTCGGCGTCTCGGAGAAGATCGTGGACGCGCAGATCGCCAAGCTCGAGAAGCTGTAGGCCGACTGCCTGGAAGCCTGTCGGGGACGCAACCGTTCGGACCACATCTGTTTCGACCACGTCCAGGAGAAGAGATCCGAGGCGATCGGGGCGGTCGGGGCGGTCGGGGTCGACCGGGGGGATTCCGGACGGGCCGACCTGCTGTGAGAGGCGCGACGGCAGGGACTGGGGAACAACGGAAGCCGACTGCTCGGGATGGAGGCCGGTCGGCCCCGGGCGTCCCCGGAGCCGACCGTTCTCTTGGGTGACCGGGCTGCTGTCCCCTGCCGTCCGGTCACATCACTGGAGCGAGGTCCCACGGCGTACGACATGATCCGTACGGATCCGCACGCCTCATCGCCCCAGCGGAGCCACGCGTGGTTTTTACGGGCCCGCCCCTGGCTGGCACGGACATCGGGACCAACGAAGCCCGCCCGGGACCGGTCACGCGCCGTACGGGTGAGAATGATCCGAACTCAGGTCCGCAGTCCGAGGCCCGAGGCCCGCAGTCCGAGGCCCGCAGTCCGAGGCCCGCAGTCCGAGGTCCGAGATCCGCAGTCGCGGACCGCCCCGCGCAGTCCGCGGGTGCCTCGCGGCGGGGCTCAGACGCGGCCCCGGCTCAGCTCCAGGAGCGTCATCGCGAGTGTCGTGCCGGGCTTGCCCAGCGCGTCCCTGTAGTGGGCGAGGATCTCCATCTCCCGGGAGAGGTTCACGCGGCGCCCGCCCGAGGTGATCCGCGCCTCCTGGATCACGGCCGACACGGCCATCCGTTCCTGGACGAGGCCGATGATGCGGTCGTCGAGCGCGTCGATGCGCTCGCGGGCGTTCTCGATCACACCGGCCGCCTCGGGGGTGCGGGCGCCGGTCTTCTCGGCGGGGGTGACGGCGTTGGCGGCCGGAGCGGCGGGGGTGGTGATGGTGGCGGTGGCGGTGGCGGTCATGTGGGGCTCCTCGTTGCTCGTGCGGTTCGGGGTCCTGAGCCGACGGTGATTTCCGTCGGGGGAAGAGGTGCCCCGGAGCGACAAGGTCCGGAAATGACAGAACGCCCCGGGCCTTGTCGGCCCGGGGCGCCTGGGAAGTCGCTTGTCAGTGGATCAAGCAGCTCGACCATGGCAGCCGGCGGGCCGGTTGCCATAGGTAAAGAGGAAGGCGAGGTGCTTGTTCACGGGGCCAGTATGCCCCCACAGGCGCGGACCGGGTCAATCCGGCCCGGCGCGCGGCTCGGATGCTGAGACGGCTGTCCGGACCGCGTTCTCCCCCGGCAGGGTCCGTCGGATGCGACGAATGCGGCCCCGTCGCGCCCGGTAGAATCGACAAAACAGACCCCCTGCACACGCACTGAGCCTCTCGCTCAACGCTCAACGCCGGAAGGCCGCCGCCGTGCCATCAGCGCCCCACGCTGCCGCCGCTCCCGACACCGTTCTGGTCGTCGACTTCGGAGCGCAGTACGCCCAGCTCATCGCCCGTCGCGTCCGTGAGGCACGGGTCTACAGCGAGATCGTGCCGAGCACGATGCCCGTCTCCGAGATGCTCGACAAGAAGCCCGCGGCGATCATCCTCTCCGGCGGCCCCTCGTCGGTGTACGCGGAGCACGCGCCCACCCTCGACCGCTCCCTCTTCGAGGCGGGTGTCCCCGTCTTCGGCATGTGCTACGGCTTCCAGCTGATGGCGGCGACCCTCGGCGGCACCGTCGACAACACCGGCGCCCGCGAGTACGGCCGTACGCCGCTCGCCGTCTCCAAGGCCGGCTCCACCCTCTTCGAGGGAACGCCCACCGAGCAGTCCGTGTGGATGTCGCACGGCGACGCGTGCAGCGCGGCGCCCGAAGGCTTCACGGTCACCGCGTCCACGGACGTCGTACCGGTCGCCGCCTTCGAGGACGACGAGAAGAAGCTGTACGGCGTGCAGTACCACCCCGAGGTCATGCACTCCACCCACGGCCAGCAGGTCCTGGAGCACTTCCTCTACCGCGGCGCCGGCCTCAAGCCGGACTGGACGACCGGCAACGTCATCGAGGAGCAGGTCGCCGCGATCCGCGAGCAGGTCGGCACCAAGCGCGCCATCTGCGGGCTCTCCGGCGGCGTGGACTCCGCCGTGGCCGCCGCGCTCGTACAGAAGGCCATCGGCTCGCAGCTCACCTGCGTGTACGTCGACCACGGCCTGATGCGCAAGGACGAGACCGAGCAGGTCGAGAAGGACTTCGTCGCCGCGACCGGCGTGCAGCTGAAGGTCGTCGACGCCCAGGAGCGGTTCCTTGCCGCGCTCGCCGGGGTCTCCGACCCCGAGGAGAAGCGGAAGATCATCGGCCGCGAGTTCATCCGCGTCTTCGAGCAGGCCCAGGCGGAGATCGTCGCCGAGGCCCCGGGCGACCAGCCGGTCGAGTTCCTGGTCCAGGGCACGCTCTACCCCGACGTGGTCGAGTCCGGCGGCGGCACCGGCACGGCGAACATCAAGTCCCACCACAACGTGGGCGGCCTCCCCGAGGACCTCGAGTTCAAGCTCATCGAGCCGCTGCGCAAGCTGTTCAAGGACGAGGTCCGGATGGTCGGCGCCGAGCTCGGTCTGCCGGACGAGATCGTCCAGCGCCAGCCCTTCCCGGGCCCCGGCCTCGGCATCCGCATCGTCGGTGAGGTCACCAAGGAACGCCTCGACCTGCTGCGCGAGGCCGACGCCATCGCCCGCGAGGAGCTGACGAAGGCCGGTCTCGACCGCGACATCTGGCAGTGCCCGGTCGTGCTGCTCGCGGACGTCCGCAGCGTCGGCGTCCAGGGCGACGGCCGCACCTACGGCCACCCGATCGTGCTGCGCCCCGTCTCGTCCGAGGACGCCATGACGGCCGACTGGACGCGCATGCCGTACGACGTCCTCGCCAAGATCTCGACCCGCATCACGAACGAGGTCGCCGATGTCAACCGCGTGGTCCTCGACGTCACGTCGAAGCCGCCGGGGACCATCGAGTGGGAGTGACCTCTCCCACGCCCTGAACGGCGCCGTCCGCCTCCCCCAAGGCAGACGGCGCCGTTCGTTTTGCGGCGGGTGCGGGTGCGGGTGCGGGTGCGGGTGCGGGTGCGGGTGCGCACTCTGCGGGTGCGGCGCCGGTCGGCGGGCGGGCCGCCGGTTCACGTCCGACGCGTCGTCCGCAGCGGTGCGCCCGGCTTCCACAGCTGCACCGCCAGGTACTTCCCGTCCTCGATATACGTACGGACCACCTCCGTCAGTTCGGCGCGGAAGAGATGGAACGCCGCCGGGTCCGGCGGATTCACCGCGTCCGCGTACCGCGCGACGACCTGCGGGTCCCGCACCTCGACCGCCCGGCCCGCGATACGCACATCGCCGCCCGCCATTCCGGCATCGGACCCGGGATTCGCCTGAAGCGCGAAGCGCGGATCCCGGCGCAGGTCGAGCGCCTTGAGAGAGCCCGGCATCATGCCCAGCCACAACTCCCCGAACAGAAAACGAACCTCGAGCCCGGTGGTACGCGGCGACCCGTCCTTGCGCAGCGTGGCGAGGACATGATGAGTGAACGCGCCGAAGCGCTTCTCGACGATCTCGGCGAGACCGGGCTCTGACGCGGTGAAGGCTTCCCAGTTGTGCGACATGCCCTGAGTCTGCCGCCGATACCCGACACCTTCTGTCGTCTTTGACCGCCGCACTCTCCTGCTTCTCCGCCCTCCCGCACTCCCGTCCTTCCCGCAGGGCGGCGTCCCTCTGTTCTCCTGTACGTACCACCGGTACCTTCCGCCTCGTACAGCCAGGGATGGAGGACACATGCAGGCGCCCACACCGATACCCGTCGAACGGCTGCGGTTCGCGATGCCGCCCGTGCACGCCTCGCCGGCCGACGAGCGGCGGTACCGGAAGGAGCGCCTCGCCGGGGCACTGCGGATCTTCGGGCGGCTCGGGTACGAGGACGGGGTCTCCGGCCACATCACCGCCCGCGACCCGGAGCACACCGACTGCTTCTGGGTGAACCCCTTCGGGATGCCCTTCAAGCACATCACCGTCAGCGACCTCGTCCTCGCCAACGCCGACGGGCAGGTGGTCGAAGGGCGGTACCACGTCAACCAGGCCGCCTTCACCGTGCACGCCCAGGCGCACCTGGCCAGGCCCGACATCGTCGCCGTCGCCCACTGCCATTCGCTGTACGGCCGCGCCCTCTCCACGCTCGGCGAACTCCTGGACCCGATCACCCAGGAGGCCTGTGCCTTCTACGAGAGCCACGCGCTGTACGACGGGTACACGGGCGTCGTCGTGGACGCCGAGGAGGGGCGCAGGATCGCGACCGCGCTCGGCGGTCACAAGGCGGTGATCCTGCGCAATCACGGCCTGCTCACCGTGGGTGACTCCGTCGACGCCGCGGCCTGGTGGTTCCTCTCCATGGAGCGCTCCTGCCAGGTCCAGCTGAGCGCACGCGCCGCGGGTCGCCCGGTGCTGATCGGCCACAAGCAGGCGGTGCGGACGCGTGAGCAACTCGGCGGTGATCTGGTCGCGTGGATCAGCTACCAGTCCCTGTGGCAGGACATCAGCCGCAGCGAACCGGACCTGCTGGCCTGAGGCGCCGCCCGGCCCCCGCGGCCGCACCGTCAACTCCCAGGTGGCCCATTCACCCCCGCTGACCTGACCCGTGGGATTCGTTCGCCCTTCGGTGCGGCACAATTCCCTTTCTCTGCAAGCTAGTTCACAGCAGGCCTCAAAGGCTTCGAGGGTGGGGAAGGCGGCGTACGCGGTGGCGGTGCAGGAGGCGAGACAGGGCGCGCACGGGGGCGGCTGCACGTGCGGCGGCTGCCCGCACGGCGCGCGCGAGGGGCATCGGAGCGCCGTGGCCGCGTTCCTCACCAAACGCGACGAACTGGCGGCCGGGCAGGGGCTGCCCGCGGCCGTCGCGCACTCGGCGGGCGCGTCCCGCCAGTGGGTGTCGGACGAGCTGACGCAGTCCGCGCGGACCGTCGCCGAACGCGGCAGGGCAGAGGGCGAGGCCTGGCTGCGCCGCCTGTGGACGCGCACGCTGGGCGTCGTCTGGGGCTCCCTCGGTGTCCTGCTCCTGATCCAGGCGCTCACCGCGATCGGCACCGGCTGGTCGGCGGCGCGCACGGCGGGCCTGCTCGCCGGGCTGGTCGTGGGCGGGCTGCTGACCGGCGCGGCATACGTCCACCGGGAGCGCGGCGGCGTCCTCGCACCGGTCATCGGCGAGGACAACCGGCTCTCCACCTCGCGTGCCGTGGCCGCCTGCTGGGTGCTCCTCGTCGTCTTCGCGGTGCTGGTCATCGCGGGGCAGCTGGCCGCGGCATCGGGGCGCGGGCAGCGCGACGAACTGATCGCCGGGCTGGAGCTCGGCCGTGCCGCGGGGGTCGTGACCGTCCTCGCCGTGGTGTGCGGGGTCGCCGTCCTCGTCCGCAGGGTCGTCGGCCTTCGCGTGCTGGGCCAGCGGCTGCAAAAGGTGCCCGCGGACCGGCCCCGGGCCGCCGACACGCTCACCGACGACGCGGGCCGCGGCAGCTTCACCGACGTGCAGTACGTCCTGATCAGCGCCATCGCCGTGGTCTTCGCCGCCGTACGCCTGGCCCGGCGGCCCGAACAACTGCCCGACCTGCCGTGGGGGCTCGCCGTACTGGTCTTGGTGTCGGCCGCGACATACCTCGCGGGGAAGTACTCGGAAGGCGGCCGACCCGTGATCCTCTCCGTGGTCAGGGCGCGGGAGGCCGGCGACCTCGACGCCCCGATCCGCACGGGCGACGACATCGAGATCCGCGGCGCGGGGTTCGTGCCACCCGGTGCGGGCGACGCGGACCGGCTTGCCCGCATGGTCGTCCGGATCGGCGCCGTGCACGTCCACGTACCGCTCGTACCGGTGCCCGGTGGCTTCAGCAACCCGGCCGACTCGACGCTGACCGTGCCCGTCCCGGTCGACGTCGAACCCGGCCGCGTCGACGTGCAGGTCATCACCGCCGCGGGCGTGGAGACGAACCGCGTCACGATCGATGTCACGGACTGAGCCACCAGACCCGGCCCACACCGCGCACCCAGCAGATCCAGCCATCGGTTGACCCACCTCGGCTGACGCATCAGAGCCTCCCCCCTGTGACTTCCTGTTCGCTGTCGTGAAACTGCCGCCGCACGGTGGTGAGCAGCAGCCCCTCCTCGTACGTATGGTCAGAAAACGGGGCCTACGGGAGAGGCGGCACAGCCATGGCTCACGGCACGCGGACGGAAGGCCACACCAGACACTCCCGGCGGGACGACTGGCGGCAGTCCGCCACCCGCTACGCCCTGCTCCCTCTGCGGATCTTCCTCGGCGTCACCTTCGTCTACGCCGGCCTGGACAAAGTCATGGACAGCTCCTTCATGCGCGCCGACGGAACCGGCTCGATCGGCGAGACGATGGAGGGCGTCCGCGACATCTCCGCGATCCCCGCACTGGTCGACCTCTCCCTCAAGAGCCCCGTCGGCTTCGGCTACGCCATCGCTCTCGGCGAACTGGCCGTCGGCATCGGCACCCTGCTCGGTCTGTACGCCCGGCTCGCCGCGCTCGGCGGTGCGCTGATCTCGCTCAGCCTGTGGCTGACCGTCAGCTGGTCCACCGAGCCCTACTACTACGGCAACGACCTGGCGTACCTGATGGCCTGGCTGCCGCTGGTGCTCGCCGGGGCCTCCGTCCTCTCCCTGGACGCCATGCTCGCCGCCCGCCGCGACAGGAACCTCTGAGACTCCGCCAGGCCCAGACCCAGGTCCAGGCTTATGGCCGACGGCGTCCGGGACCTAGCCGCGCGGCTCCTCGGAGCACCGAGGGCGGCCGCTGCGGCGGGCCGCGGCACGCGGGCGTATCCCGTGGACCGCCGCCGCCACGCCTGCGAACAGCAATCCCACCATCACCAGCGGGAGCGCCACGAACCACGGCGCATCCCACATGCCGCCGGCATCGCCCGCGTACACGACGGCGACCGCCAACAGGAAGAGGCCGGCCACCAGCTTGCCGGGGTGAAGTTCATGACGTAGCACGGGTCACCTTCGCTTGTCCGACGCCCACTTCGAGCCGCAGATCGATGGTGCCGCCGCCCTCGACGCCGGAGGGCGGCTTCAGCGTCACCTTCTGTTCCTGGCCCGGAGCGATGTCCAGGTCCTTGCCCTTGTCGTCCGGCAACGCGATGTCGCCGACGCCCACTTCCGCGTGCAGCCGCACGGTGGCGTTCTTCGGCACGATCACTCTGAGGTCTCCCACGCCGACCTCGGCGCTGGTTTCCAGCTTCCGGCCCTTGGCGACATCGATCTTGCTCAGGTCGAGCCTGCCCGTGCCGAGACCCAGCTCGTACTGGGAGCGGACGTCCGCGGCCGCCACCGGTATCCAGTGGGTGCGAGCGTAGTGAGTCGTGATGTTCTTCGGCAGGGCCGCCGCGGCCGCGAGGGCTCCGGCGGTCAGCACCGCGAGCACGATCGAACCCGCCCCCGTGCGCCCCAGGAAGGCACTGAACGCGATGCCGAGGCCGAAGACCGCGAGCGCGCAGGCCAGGCCGGTCTCCAGGCTGGTGCCGAGCGGCTGGCTCTCCCAGGTCAGGCCGGTGCCGAGACCACCCGCGGTCAAGGCGAACAGGAACACCCAGCCGCCGATCCGCCGCGGCCCGCGCGGCTTGGGCGGCGGGGCAGCCGCGGTCGCGGCACGGGGCACGCCTTGGTGGCCCGTCGGCTGATAGGCGATGTCCAGGCCTTCGGGCCCCCAGAAGTAACCGGAGAGCCCATCGTGCGTGCCGTCCTTGACTATGGGGTCACGCCACCACGAAGGGCTCCCGGCGACAGGCGGCGCCTTGGCCTCGGGCGGGGCGTCCGCCGCGGCCTGCGCGGCGACCGGGTCCGAGTCCGGGGCCCCGCGCTGCCGCGACCAGTACCCCGCGCCCGCGAGGAGGAGGGTGAGGACGGCGGCGAAGGTGAGCGCCCCACCGTTGTTCAGCAAGGTGAGGAAGACACCGCAGCCGACGAGCGCGAAGAGCACAGCCGTCAGCGCCTGGCCGTCGACCCGGCCGGAGAGGAGCCTGCGCGCCTCGTTCTCCTCGACGTCCTCGTACGGCACCAAGAGCCAGGCGAAGCCATAGAAGACCAGGCCGAGACCGCTCGTGATGGCGAGGACCGCGACACCGATGCGGAAGATCACCGGGTCCATGTCGCAGTGCCGGCCGAGCCCCGCGCACACACCGCCGAGCTTTCTGTGCCGACGGTCGCGGCGGAACTTCCGCTCCTCCGCGGGCAGGCCCGGCTCATGACCGGCCGCGGGACCGTCCGGCCTGCCGTACGCGTCGCGCAGGGCGTCACGGATGGCGGCCTCGGTCTCCGTCTCGGCGGGCTGCTGATCTGTCATGTGTCCATGGTGACCGTCGTGGGCCCGCCGCGGCAGTCGGGAAGACCCTGGCCCGACCCTGATATCACCCCTGAGACTCCTCGGGCCTCGACCCTGACAGGGGCGTGGCGGGGGTCGAGATCAGGGAACTCTCGGGGATCGACCCTGATGTCCGCGTCCGCGCCCGCGTGTGAACATCGAGACATGCCGGAAGCCGCTGCACCTCCCATCGACGACGTACGACCGCTGCGCAAGCTCTACCGCAGCGGTGACGGGCGTTGGCTCGGCGGTGTCGCACGCGGCCTCGCGGGGCATCTCGGGCTGCCCGTGATCTGGGTCCGGCTCATCTTCGTCGGCCTGTTCACGGCGGACGGCCTCGGCGCTCTCTTGTACGCGGCGTTCTGGTTCTTCGTCCCGCTCGGCATCGGCGGCGTCGACGCCGAGCGGCCACCCGCGGCCGTCACGACGGAGGCGTCACCGGACGGCCGCCGCAGACTCGTGGCCCGCAAGCCGGACAAGGGGCAGATCGTCGCGCTCCTCGCGATGGTCGTCGTCTCCATGGTCTTCGTCGGCAATGTGGACCTGGACGGTTCGACACAGGCGTACGTCGTCCCGACCCTGCTCGTCGCCGCCGGTGTCGCCCTGGTCTGGCGGCAGGCCGACAACGCCCGCCGGGCCCGCTGGATGGCCGTCGGCCGGCGCAGGCGCACCCTCACGCTCGCCCGGTCGGCCGCCGGCGTCCTCCTGGTCGGCGCCGGGGTGTCGGGCATATTCGTCCTCCAGGGCTCCGCCGCCCACCTGGGGGCCGTGCTCCAGGCCGCCCTCGCCGTGCTCGTCGGCATCGCGCTCCTCGCCGGCCCCTATCTCGTCCGCATGGCGCAGGACCTTTCCGAGGAGCGGCTGATGCGCATCCGCGCCCAGGAGAGAGCCGAGGTCGCCGCCCATGTCCACGACTCCGTGCTGCACACCCTCACCCTGATCCAGCGCAACGCGGAAAGCCCGGGTGAGGTGCGCCGCCTCGCCCGGGCCCAGGAGCGCGACCTGCGGGCCTGGCTCTACAAACCCGAGGGCAACGGCAAGGACGAGGACGAAGAGCCCGACACCCTCGCCGAAGCGGTGCGGCACAGCGCGGCTGAGGTCGAGGACAAGCACGGTGTCCCGATCGAGGTCGTCGTCGTCGGCGACTGCCCGCTCGACGACCGGCTGACCGCCCAGATGCAGGCCGCGAGGGAAGCCATGGTGAATGCCGCCAAGTACGGTGGCGAGGGCGGCGCGGTTCAGGTCTTCGCCGAGGTCGAGGGGGAGACGGTGTTCGTGTCCGTCCGGGACCGCGGCCCCGGATTCGACCTGGATGCGGTACCGGACGACCGCATGGGCGTACGAGAATCGATCATCGGCCGTATGCAGCGCAATGGCGGCACGGCGCGGCTGCGCGCGGTGCCGGGCGGCGGCACGGAAGTCGAGCTGGAGATGGAGAGGACGGCGACGACATGAGCGACGCGACCGAGGCGGGCGAACCCGCGGAGCCGACCGGGTCGGGCGAGGGCGGTGCGGCCGGGCGTCGCGTGCGGGTCGTCCTGGTCGACGACCACCGGATGTTCCGCACGGGGGTGCAGGCGGAGATCGGCCGGACCGACATCACAGGCGTCGAGGTGGTCGGCGAGGCCGCTGACGTCGACCAGGCGGTCACGGTCATCACGACTGCGCGCCCCGAGGTCGTCCTGCTGGACGTGCACCTTCCCGGGGGCGGTGGTGTGGAAGTGCTCCGCCGCTGCTCGCCGTTGATGTCCGACGCGGAGAATCCGGTTCGCTTCCTGGCGCTCTCGGTCTCCGATGCGGCCGAGGACGTCATCGGTGTCATCCGGGGCGGTGCTCGCGGTTATGTCACCAAGACCATCACCGGCACCGACCTGGTGGACTCCATCTTCCGTGTGCAGGACGGCGACGCGGTGTTCTCGCCGCGGCTGGCGGGCTTCGTGCTGGACGCCTTCGCCTCCACCGACGCGCCTCCGGTCGACGAGGACCTCGACCGCCTCACGCAGCGCGAGCGGGAGGTCCTGCGGCTCATCGCGCGCGGGTATGCGTACAAGGAGATCGCCAAGCAGCTCTACATCTCCGTGAAGACGGTCGAGTCCCATGTCTCGGCGGTCCTGAGAAAGCTCCAGTTGTCCAACCGCCATGAGCTGACGCGGTGGGCGACGGCGCGACGGTTGGTCTGAGGGCCAGGGCGCCTCTCTCAGTGAGGGGTGCCGCCAGCTGTCGGTGCCGGTGCCGAGGTCGTGGCGGGGCGGAGCTTTCGGAGGGCCCAGCGGTAGTGGCCGAGGGCCTTGATGGCGCCCAGCAGGCCCGTCAGCCACAGGATCAGGCCGGTGCCCATGCCGAGGGCGACGTCGGCGTAGGTCTCGCGGCCCGGCTTGGCGTATGCGGCCGACGCGAAGGAGGCCCAAAGGCCGAGCGCGCACACGGCGAGGGAGGTCAGGAGCCAGAGGAGGCTGAGTCCGGGGGAGCGGAGCCGGGCGTCGGAGGCCGGGTCTCGGTCCAGGGCGAGCCAGGCGTCGGCGATTTCTCGTATGCGCCGGTCGCGGCGGATGCCGAGGACGACGCCGACCACGGCGGGAGCCAGCGCCGCGAGGCCGAGGACCGCGAGGACCGGGCCGAGGATGATCCCCGTGGCGTCCTTCTCCTCGATGAGTTTGACCGGCTGCATCAGCAGTGCCCAGCCGATGACGGCGGCGGCTCCGCACAGCCACAGGAAGAGCAGCCGGTGCACTCCCAGCTGCCGCCTGTGCAGTTCCTGGAGGGCCAGGCCGCGGTCGGTGAGCAGCGCCTGCCGGTCCGGCCAGGTACGGAGATACGGGGGAGGAGGCGGCGGCGGCAAGGTACGACGGCTGGGCATGGACCCGACAGTACTTGTGGCCGCCAGGCCGGTTCACACCACCCGCGTGGCTCCGGCGAACGGCATCTCGTCGATCGGGGCGAGCCGCACCGGGGCGCTCGGGTTGGGGGCGTGGATCATCTGGCCGTTGCCCACATACATGCCGACGTGACTGATGCCCGAGTAGAAGAACACCAGGTCACCGGGGCGCAGCGCGGAGCGCGGGATGCGCTTGCCCGCCGCGATCTGGGCGTAGGTGGTGCGGGGCAGCGAGACGCCCGCCGAGCGGTACGCGGCCTGTGTCAGCCCTGAGCAGTCGAAGGCGTTCGGGCCTGTCGCCCCCCACACGTAGGGGCTGCCGATGGCCTTGTACGCGTAGGAGACGGCGGCAGCGGCACGGTTGTGGGGCGCCTTGGGAGTGTCACCCTGGAGGGTGTCACGGGCCTCCGAGCGGGTGGCCCGGTTGCCGGCACCGCCTTGGCCCTCGTCCGCGAACCTCGCGAACTCCGCGCGCTGTTCCTCGGTGAGCCGGGCCAGCAACCGCTTGGCCGCGCCGAGCTTGGCGGTGACGGTCCCCTTGTGTTTCCTCAGGTCCGCCTGGCGTGCGCGGAGGGTGGCCAGGTGGCCGTCGGCCTCGGTGCGCAGCTGCTCGACCTCCTGGAGCCTCTTGCGTACGCCGTTGAGGGCCGCGGCCTGGCGGCTGCCCGCCCGGTCGGCCAGCGAGGCGCGGTCCAGGAACTGATCGGGGTCGGAGGAGAGCGCGAGCTGCATGGACGGATCGATGCCGCCCGCTCGGTACTGCGCTGTGGCGTAGGAACCAAGGGCGTTGCGGGCGGCGTTGAGTTTCTCCGTCCTGCGGGCCGCCTCGTCGCGCAGCTGGCCGAGGGACTTCTCGGCCTTTTCGGCCTTCTCCTTCGCGCCGTTGTACTTCTCGGTGGCGATCTCCGCCTCGCGGTAGAGCGCGTCGACCCTGGACTTCACCTCGGCGGGGCTGAGCCGGGGGTCCGCGTGCCCGGAGCCGTCGAAGACGGCCACCGAGGCGGCTCCCGCGAGGGCGAGGGTGGCGGCGGTGCGGGCCGTGTGGCCGCTGAGCCAGCGCTGTCTGGGCTTGCGGTGCGCTGCCACGAAAGGGCTCCTTAGCTGGCCGGCGGCGGCCCGCACAGGGGGAGCGGGCCGCCGCCGGGTTTCTCGGCGGTGGTGGCCGACTGCCGCCCTGAGCGGGGCGGCGGTGGGGAACCGGTCACCTGGGGGAGGACGCTAAACCTGAGCGTCACGGCCGGGAGACGGATTGTGCGCAACTGCCGGAGAAGGTCGGAATCGTGACCACGCCTGTTCGCGCCGCTGACGGGTCAGGGACGGCTTCGCGGACAGGCGTGACCAATGTGACGGTTTGTGCCCTGTGTGCCCGGCGGGGGGTGCTATGGGCCCGCCTGCGGGGAGCGGTACGGGTCCCGGCTAGGCTCCGGCCTCATGGACGTACTCATCCATCTCTTCGTCGGCCTGCACATCATCGGCATCGCCTCGCTCCTGGGCGGATTCCTGACCCAGATGAAGCAGATGGGCCAGGGCACCGCCCGTTTCAGCCCCGCGATGCTGCACGGCGCGCTGGTCATGCTCGTCACCGGCGTGGCCCTCGTGGGCCTCAACCAGGCCGACGACAACCCGGTCAACAACATCAAGATCGGCATCAAGATGGCCGTGCTGATCGTGATCCTGGCGCTGGTCTATGTGAAGCGGGACGAGGAGAAGATCGACAAGGGCGTGTTCGGCGCGGTGGGGCTGCTGACCACGGCGAACATCTTCATCGCCGTGCTGTGGACCTGAGTGACCACGGCGACATGTGCGGATCTGAAATGGCCCTCTACGCGCGCGTAGAGGGCCATTTCCGCGGTTACGCGGGGCGCGCCATGCTGTGGATCGGCATGTTGTAGATCGACTCGACCCGGACCTTCGCGCCCGGCTTCGGGGCGTGGATCATCTTGCCGTCGCCGATGTAGATCCCCACGTGGCTGATGTCGTCGTAGAAGAAGACCAGGTCACCCGGCTCTGCGTCGGCGGTGCTCACGGTCGTGCCGGCCTTCACCTGGTCCCACGTGGTGCGGGGCAGGGTGATCCCCGCGGCCTTCCACGCGTCCTGGGTCAGGCCGGAACAGTCGTAGGAGTCGGGCCCGGTCGCGCCCCAGACGTACGGCTTGCCGATCTGCGCCTCCGCGAAGTCGATGACCTTCGCGGCCTTGGTGGCGTAACTGCCGTCGGTGCTCCCGGGGCCTGAGTCGGCGCCCGATCCTGAGCCCGGCCCAGTGTTCGAACCCGAACGAATGTCCGAGCCCGGGCTGGAGCCAGACCCTGAGTCGGCGCCCTGTTGACCCGCTCCCTGATCCTTCTCCTGCCGCTCCTTGCGGGCCAGTTCCTCGGCCTCGTGCTCGGCCTCCCGCTCCTTCGCCCGTTCGATCGCGGCGAGCCGGGCCTTCTCGCCGGCGGTCAGCTCCGAGAGCAGCTCACGGGCCTCGCCCAGCTTCTTCTGGACGGTCCGCTTGCTCGTCCTGAGGTCGTCCCGCGAGTCGCCCAGCTTCTCCAGGCTCCGCGTGGCCTCCGTGCGCTGCTTCGTCGCCGACGCCTGCTGCGTCCGGTAGGCGTCGACGGTCTTCTTCTGCCGCTCGGTCAGCCGGTCCGCCAGGTGGTTCTGGTCGAAGAAACCTTGCGGATCCTCGGCGAGCATCGTCGTGGCGGTGTGAGACGCGGTGCCCGTGCGGTACTGGGCGGCGGCGAAGGATCCGAGCTCCTGACGCGCCTCGTTCAGCCTGTCGGCGCGCCTGGCCACGTCGTCGAGCAGCCGGTCGGCCTTCTTGCGCTGCTTCTCGGTCTTCTCCTTGGCCGCGTTGTACTTCTGGGTGGCCGCGCCCGCCTGGTGGTACAGGTCGTCGACCTTCTTGCGCACCTCTTCGAGGCTGGGCTTCACCGGCGCGGAGGGGGCCGCCTGCGCGCTGTGTGACAGGAGCGCCACGGAGGTGAGGGCCGCCGTCGTGATGCCGACGGCGGGAGCGGTGCGTATCCCGCCTGTCCTGCCTGTCCCGCCTGTCCCGCCTGTTCCTGCTGTCCCGGCCATCCTGGTGGTTGTCCCGGTGATTCCGGCCGTGCGGGTCCGCGGCTTGCGGTGCGACGCCAAGGGAGGCGACTCCTTCCGTAGACCGCCTACCGGGTTAGCTGTCGGGTTCGGGCGGGTGGTTCGGAAGGTTGCCCTACGGTCCCGTACTTCGTACGGGACCGATTCACCCCAAGTTTTCGGTGGGTCCCCGGCTCCGAACACGTCGGACTCGGCGGAGGCGACCCGTTCCCGGCGTGTTCGCCGGTGGGAGGACGGGCGGCCCGCGGAGCACGCTAGCCAACTCGTGTGACTCGTGTGAAGGTTGATGTTCGATATGCCCGATACGTTTTCGTTGCCTTCCGGGGGCGGTGAGGGTGGTGGGCGGCGGTGTGGCGGAGTGTGACCGGGCGGGGGCGAGGCGTGGAGGAAACCGGCCCGGGAGGAAGGTGGCCGGAACCCGGGGCGGGTTGTCAGTGGGGCCGCCTAGACTCGGGAGGCGATGAGCAGCCTCTTTGATGACAGCTTCCTGGCGGACATGCAGCCTTCCCGGGCTGCGGACGAAGAACCTCCGCCGCCGCCCGAGGACAGCGCTCCGGAACCGGTTCCGGACGACTTGTTCAGCGGGAAGTTCGACGTGCCCACGACCCGGGACTCGCACTACCGCGACGGCGCCCCCCGCCCGGTCATCGACCCGGCGACGCTCCTGGAGGGGCTGAACGAGAACCAGCGTGCGGCGGTCGTGCACGCCGGTTCCCCGCTGCTCATCGTCGCCGGCGCCGGTTCCGGCAAGACGCGCGTGCTCACCCACCGCATCGCGTACCTCCTCGCGCAGCGCGGTGTGCACCCCGGTCAGATCCTCGCGATCACCTTCACGAACAAGGCCGCGGGCGAGATGAAGGAGCGCGTCGAGCACCTCGTCGGCCCCCGGGCCAACGCGATGTGGGTCTCGACCTTCCACAGCGCCTGCGTCCGCATCCTGCGCCGCGAGTACAAGAAGCTGGGCTTCACGTCCTCCTTCTCGATCTACGACGCCGCGGACTCCAAGCGTTTGATGGCCCTGGTCTGCCGCGACCTGGACCTCGACCCGAAGAAGTTCCCGCCGAAGTCCTTCAGCGCCAAGATCTCCAACCTGAAGAACGAGCTGATCGACGAGGAGGACTTCGCCGCCCAGGCCACCGACGGCTTCGAGAAGACCCTCGCGCAGGCCTACGCCATGTACCAGTCGCGCCTGCGCGAGGCGAACGCGCTGGACTTCGACGACCTGATCATGACGACGGTCCACCTCCTGCGCGCCTTCCCGGATGTCGCCGAGCACTACCGCCGCCGCTTCCGGCACGTCATGGTCGACGAGTACCAGGACACCAACCACGCGCAGTACGCCCTGGTGCGCGAGCTGGTCGGCCCCTCCGGAGGCGAGGGCGACGACCCCGCGGAGCTGTGCGTGGTGGGTGACGCGGACCAGTCGATCTACGCCTTCCGCGGCGCCACCATCCGCAACATCCTCCAGTTCGAGGAGGACTACACCGACGCCACGACGATCCTCCTGGAGCAGAACTACCGCTCCACGCAGACGATTTTGAGCGCCGCGAACGCGGTCATCGAGCGGAACGAGAGCCGCCGCCCGAAGAACCTCTGGACCAACCAGGGCGCGGGCGCCCGCATCACCGGCTACGTGGCCGACACCGAGCACGACGAGGCGCAGTTCGTCGCCGACGAGATCGACCGGCTCACGGACGCGGGCGACGCGAAGGCGGGCGACGTCGCGATCTTCTACCGCACGAACGCCCAGTCCCGTGTCTTCGAAGAGATCTTCATCCGCGTCGGCCTGCCCTACAAGGTCGTCGGCGGCGTCCGCTTCTACGAGCGCAAGGAGGTCCGCGATGTGCTGGCCTACCTGCGTGTTCTCGCCAACCCGGAGGACGCGGTCCCGCTGCGCCGCATCCTCAACGTCCCCAAGAGGGGCATCGGCGACCGTGCCGAGGCGATGATCGACGCGCTTTCGCAGCGCGAGAAGATCTCCTTCCCGCAGGCGCTGCGCCGCGTCGACGAGGCGTACGGGATGGCGGCCCGTTCGACCAACGCCGTCAAGCGGTTCAACACGCTCATGGAGGAGCTGCGGACCGTCGTCGAGTCCGGCGCCGGCCCGGCCGTCGTCCTGGAGGCCGTGCTCGAACGGACCGGTTATCTCGCCGAGTTGCAGGCCTCGACCGACCCGCAGGACGAGACCCGTATCGAGAACCTCCAGGAACTCGCCGCGGTCGCCCTGGAGTTCGAGCAGGAGAACGCCCAGGCGGCCGGTGCCCAGGAGGACGGCCAGGCGGAAGCCGGCGAGGGGGCCGACGCGCCGACCGGCACGCTCTCCGACTTCCTGGAGCGCGTCGCGCTCGTCGCCGACTCCGACCAGATTCCGGATGAGGAGGACGACGGCTCCGGCGTCATCACCCTCATGACGCTGCACACCGCCAAGGGCCTCGAATTCCCCGTGGTGTTCCTGACCGGCATGGAGGACGGCGTCTTCCCGCACATGCGCTCTCTCGGGCAGGTCAAGGAGCTGGAGGAAGAGCGTCGCCTCGCCTACGTGGGCATCACGCGCGCGCGCGAGCGGCTCTACCTGACGCGTTCGTCGATGCGCAGCGCCTGGGGCCAGCCCTCGTACAACCCGCCGTCACGCTTCCTCGAAGAGATTCCGGATACGTATCTGGACTGGAAGCGGAAGGGCTCCGTCGGCGCCCTCGCGTCGTCGGGCCCGGCTGCGGGCATCGCCTCGTCGCTGTCCTCCTCGCGGTCGCGCACGGGCGGCGCGCAGGGCTTCGCGACCCGCCGCGCCTCGGAGAAGCCGGTGGTCTCGCTGGCGGTCGGGGACCGGGTCACGCACGACCAGTTCGGCCTCGGAACCGTGGTCGGGGTGAAGGGTACGGGTGCGAACGCCGAGGCGACGGTGGACTTCGGCGAGCCCAAGCCGAAGCGGCTCCTCCTGCGGTACGCGCCGGTCGAGAAGCTGTGACCCCCGGGGGCGAGAAGCCGTAGTGCTGTCCGGGGCGCGAAGTCGTCGCGCCCCGGACAGCGAAGCCGTAACGCCCGCAGTGGCGGGCGGAGTTACGTCGGATCGAGGCCGTGGCTGCGCAGCCACGGCAGCGGGTCGATCGCCGAGCCGCCGCTGGGGCGCACCTCGAAGTGCAGGTGCGGGCCCGTGGAGTTGCCGGAGTTCCCGGAGAAGGCGATCGTCTCGCCCGCCTTCACGGGACCGCTGGAGATCTTGTGCGAGGAGAGGTGGCAGTACCACGTCTCCGTGCCGTCCTTGGCGGTCACGATCGCCATGTTGCCGTAGGCGCTGTTCCACTTCGTGGTGACGGTGCCGTCGGTGGCCGCGAAGACTTCAGTGCCGTACGACACGGGGAAGTCGATGCCTGAGTGCGCCGACATCCAGTTGACGCCGGCCTGGCCGTACTGCGCGCTCAGACCGTGCTGCTTCACCGGCAGCGCGAACTTCGGGCGGAGCCGCTCCTTGCGCGCCGCTTCCGCCGCGGCCTTCTTCTGGGCGGCGACCTTCTCGGCCTTCAGATCGATACGTTCCTGCGTGCGGCTCGCGCGGTCCGCGAAGTCACCCGCGTCCGCGGAGAGATTCGCCAGCTGGGTGTCCAGCTTGCTGTTGGCGGTGGAGGGCTTCACGGGCGCGGAGTCCGGGGCGGAGGCCGTCGTCTCCTTGCCCTCGTCCCCGCCGAAGCTGCCCACGGAGGCGGCGGCCACTCCGGCGACGCCCATCACGCAGGCCGAGGGCACGGCGACGGTGAACAGGGCGGAACGCTTGGCGGGGGTGCGGCGGCGGGCCCGCGAGCGGCCCGCGCCGGGTCCGCCGTTCTTGCCGCGGGCGGCGACGCGGGATCCGGGGGCCGGACCGTCCGGGGCCGGCTCCGGCTGCGCGGCGGTGTACGGGGCGTCGGCGGCGATCTCGTACTGCTCCGCGAGTTCGTACGCCTGCGGGTCCTCGGGTTCCGCGGGCTCGTACGGGTGGGGCGCGTCGATCAGCTCGTGCGACGCGTCGTGCGCCCCGCTGTTCGCGTGCGCTCCGTTCGCCTCGTGCGCTTCGTTTGCTTCGTGCCCGTTGTGTCCTTCGTGTCCGTCGCGTGCCGCGGGGGGCGTCTCGTCGGGGGTGTTCCACGCCGTGGCGTCGAACGTGCCCGTGTCGGACGTGCCCGGTGCGTCCGTCGTGCCCGTGTCGAAGGCGCCCGTCTCGAAGGTCTGCGTCTCGAAGGCCTGGGTCTCCCACTGGCCGGTCGAGGGGCCCTGGTTCCAGGCGGTGGCATCCCACTGGCCCGAGCTGTCCGGGCCCGGCTGGGCGGGGATGTCGGCGAGCTGGTCGTAACCGCCGGTCGGCCAGGGGGAGACGGCGTCGAAGCTGCCGGTGTCGTACGCGGCGGGGGGCTGCTGCCCGGCGTACGCGTCATAGGCGGCCGGTGCCTGCTGCCGGGTGGCCGTGGTGGTCGCCCACTGGCCCGTGTCGTACTCGGTGCCGGGCATGTCGCCGAAGAGCGGATCGGCGGCGAAGGTGCCGGTGCTGAGGGTGCCGGTGTCGAAAGTGCCGGTGGCGTAGGCCTCGTGGCCGTATCCGCCGTGCTGGAGACTTGGCGGCTCGTACGTCGCGTAGTGCGCGTAGTCGGCGCCAGATGCCGAGGGCTGGGAAGTCGAGCTCCCCGACGGGTGACGGTCGTTCACCAACTTCTCTTTCGCCTCGGCAGCAGGGGCAGAGCAGTGCGGCGACTGTACCCGGCGGTATACGGGCGCGACAATCTTCGGCAGGTTTCACCCTCCCAGGAAACGGGCATTCGGCCGTCTTTCGGGGGACTGCGGGCACAGCCTTGGCCTTGCGTTCGAGTCGTGTTCGATGCTCTGGGCAATGGATCGGGGCTGTGGTCGGTGCCCGGTGGGAAGTCAGGCGACCGTGAGCCCGCCCGGGTTCTGCCTGGCGTCGGCTCCCGGGTTCGTCAGGTCGAGCGCCTGGCGTATGCCGGTCACGACCGCCGGGTGCACCGGCAGCGCGAGATGGCCGATTCCGGTTACCTGAATGTTCTGTGCGAGCAGGTCGGGGTGGTCCATGCACGCCGTTTCCAGCGGGTCCATGATCTGGTCCAGATCGCTCCAGAAGCTCACGAACTGCGTGCGGCAGGCCGGTGCCGGTTCCTTCAGTTCCTCGATCACGGCGGAGCCGGGACGCATCTGTCGCACGATCGGGTGCGCGTCCGCGAGCCGTGCGACGCGGGTGCCCGCGTGCGGGGTGCCGAGTGTGACCAGCGTACGGACGCGTACGTCCCCGCCGAGGCGCTGCGCGTAATAGCGGGCGATCAGGCCGCCGAGGCTGTGTCCGACGATGTCCACCCGGCGGTGGCCCGTGCGCTCGCAGAGTTCCTCGACGTGGCGGCCGAGCAGTTCGGCGGCGGTACGGATGTCACGGGTCAGCGGCGAGTAGTTGAGGGACTCCACGTGGCGCCCGCCGTCCTGGGCCAGGGCGCGGCGGAGGAGGACGAAGACGGAGCGGTTGTCGATGAAGCCGTGCACGAGAAGAACCGGAGGCCTGCCCTCCGAGGGGAGGCGCGGGGCGTCGGAGGGCGGCTGGACGGGGGCCGCGCGGCGCTCCTGGGCGATGCCGGAGGGGTAGAGGACGAGGTGGCCGGCGAGGATCGCCGCTTCCAGGGCGGTCGCCTTCAGGAGCGCCGGGGAGACGCGGCCTGCCGCTTTGGCGTGCAGGGCGGCCAGGAAAGGCAGTGGGGGCAGCGCGGCCAAGGCGGACAGCGAAGGCAGCGCGGCCAAGGCCGGCAGGGAAGGCAGCCCGGGCAGGGCGAGCGGTGGCAGGGGCAGCAGTGCGGTCAGTCTTGGCAGCGAAAAGCCGCGGAAGCGCAAGGGGCGGGCCCCGGTGAGCGGCATCGTCGACCTCCCGACGGCGCACGGGAGGACGTCTTCGTCCCCCGTGGGCCCTAGGGGGAGTCGTGGGCGACGAGTCGGTTCCGCGATGGGCGGCCGAGCCGCCCCGTGGTGCAGCGGGTCCGTGCCCCCGTGACGTCGCCGGTGCACCGGACCACCACGCCGTGCGGCTGACGGCATGGTGGTGCGGCGTTCTCGTTGCGGCTCCCCTCGCGCCGGTCCGGGTGGGGGGTGTGAACCCCTGGTCGGTGGACGGCGCGCAGCGAACGTGTCCCATCGTGTGATTTCCCCCTCCCTCCCCACCGCGAAACTGCCGCTTGCGGGATGCTGTGGATAACGTTCGTTCACTTCCCCGGCCGGTGTGGCGCGGGGTATCTGTGCTTGGACAGATGGTTGTCGGTACGGATATCGGTACATGGAGGCAGTGATGGGTGTGGCAGCCGGGCCGATCCGCGTGGTGGTCGCCAAGCCGGGGCTCGACGGGCACGATCGCGGGGCCAAGGTGATCGCGCGGGCGTTGCGTGACGCCGGTATGGAGGTCATCTACACCGGGCTGCACCAGACGCCCGAACAGGTGGTGGACACCGCGATCCAGGAGGACGCCGACGCGATCGGCCTCTCCATCCTGTCCGGGGCGCACAACACGCTGTTCGCGCGGGTGCTGGAGCTACTGAAGGAGCGGGACGCGCAGGACATCCTGGTGTTCGGCGGCGGCATCATCCCGGAGGCGGACATCGCGCCGCTGAAGGAGAAGGGCGTCGCCGAGATCTTCACTCCCGGGGCCACCACGACCTCGATCGTGGAGTGGGTCCGGGCCAACGTGCAGCAGCCCGCGGGGGCCTGAAGCTCGGGGCTTGAGCGCCCATGAGCTTGAGCGCCCATGAGCTTGAGCGCACTGGAGCGTGTAAGCGCCGGATGCTTGTCCGCGTCAGGCCTGCGCGTCCAAAGGCCTGCGCGCTCAAAGGCCTGCGCACCCCAGGGGTCTGCACGCCCGACCCGACGGTCACGCTCCCCGTCACGCCTGCCCACGTTCCGTGAGGGAGCGCGGCGGTGGCGGAAGTTCGTCGCGTATCGCCGCTCGCAGGCGCAGTGTGGTGACCAGGCGCTGGAACGCCTCCGACCAGTAGCTTCCCGCGCCCGGCGAGGCGTCCTCCGGTTCGTCCGGGATCGCGGTGAGCGCCTCCAGGCGGACGGCTTCGGCGGGGTCCAGGCAGCGCTCCGCGAGGCCCATGACCCCGCTGAAGCTCCAGGGGTAGCTGCCCGCGTCCCGCGCGATGTTCAACGCGTCCACGACCGCGCGGCCCAGCGGCCCGGCCCACGGCACCGCGCACACGCCGAGCAGCTGAAACGCCTCGGACAGGCCGTGCGCGGCGATGAAACCGGCCACCCACTCCGCCCGGTCCGCCGCGGGCAGTGCGGCCAGCAGCTTGGCGCGCTCGGCGAGCGACACGGCACCGGGGCCCGCGGCGTCCGGGGAGGCGGGCGTGCCGAGCAGGGCCCTGGACCAGGTCGCGTCCCGCTGCCGCACCGCCGCGCGGCACCACGCGGCGTGCAGCTCGCCGCGCCAGTCGTCGGCCACCGGGAGCGCCACTATCTCGGCCGGTGTGCGGTTGCCGAGCCGGGTCCGCCAGGTGGCGAGCGGGGCGGCCTCCACCAGCTGGCCCAGCCACCAGGAGCGCTCGCCGCGGCCGGCCGGGGGTTTGGCGACGACGCCGTCCCGCTCCATGCCCGCGTCGCACTCGTGCGGGGCCTCGACCGTGAGGGTCGGTGTGTTCGACACGTGGTCCACGGCCACGCAGGACGCCGCCCGGGCCGCCATCCGCCCGGCCAGCGCCGAATCGGGAAGCGCGGAGAGCAGCTCGGCCGCGGTGGAGCGGACGTTGCGGCTGCGGTCGGTGAGGGCCTGCTCCAGGAACGGCTCGTCCGCGGCGGACAGGCCGGTGCGGAGCGAGTCGAGGAACATCAGGCGGTCCTCCGCGCGCTCCGTCGACCAGGTCGTGGCGAGCAGTTCCCGCGCGGCGTGGGCGTCGTGCGCGCGGAGGGTGGTCAGGAGCGCGACTCGTTCGGCAAAGAGGCCCTCCTCCCACAGCTGCCGGACCTTCGGCGCGTCGTCCGTGGAGGGCAGGGCCACGCCGCCTCCTGGGGTGGCCCGGAGCGCGAACTTCCAGTCCGGGTTGAGGCGGGCCAGCCACAGGGCCCGGGGGCCGGCGAAGGTGAGCGCCTGGGGGCGCAGGTCCGTACGGCCGCGTGCCGCGTTCAGCAGGGCAGGGAGCAACTCGGGTGGCGCGCCGTACCCCCGGGCGTTGGCCAGGGCCAGCCACTGGGGGAGCAGCTCCATCAGGTCCGGCGTCGCGCCCCGTCTGCCGCCGCTGCCGAGGCCGGGCTGATCGGTGAGCAGCGTGGCGAGCCGGCGCCGGGCCGCGGGCGGCAGCGGTGGCCTGGGGTCACGTGCCGCGGGCTCGGGCGGGGCGGCGGCCGATGCCGGGCGCAGTCCGGCCCTGCGGCGGACCGTCTGCACCGCCGCTTCGTCGAGGAGGGCAAGCGGTGCCTCCTTGCCGGGGGTGTGGAGCGGGGCGGGCAGGGGGCGCCGGTCGGTGCCGAGCAGCGCCGCCGTGACCAGCTCCTCCCAGGACACGGGCGGGGGCGCGGAGACGGCCTCGGGGGCCGGTGGTGTCCCGGACGCTGTGGCTTCGGTGGCTTCGGTGGCTTCGGTGGCTTCGGCGGCTTCGGCGGCTTCCGCGGGTTCGGTGGGCGCAGTGGGTGTGGCGGGTGTGGTGCGGGTGGTGGGCGCCGTGAGCGTGGTGGGGTCGTCAGGAGTGCCGGGGGCGGTGGGTGTGGACGGGCCGTTAAGGGGCGCGGGCGTGGCGGGGCCGGTGGGCGGCGCGGGCGTGGCGGGGCCGGTGAACGGGGCGGGTGTGGTGGGCATCTGCTTCTCCTGGCGTTCGTTCTTCAGCACAGCGGCACCGTCTCTCCCGCGTCCCGAGGCCACGCCGCCAAGGGGGTGAACCCCCGGTGGCCGCACTCACCGAACACCGTCAGTGGTGCCCCTCCGGACAGGGCGACCAGCCGCCACAGGCCCGGCCCGGACGCGGCGGCGGGCGCCATGGGCAGTGCCGAGTCGCCGTCGGCGTCGGTCAGTTGCCACGCACCGCCGGCCTGGGCCGGTATGACCTCGCGGAGCGTCACGGGCCAGGACTCCAGCCACGGGTCGTCGCGCAGCGCCTCTCCGTACCGCGCGGCGGCCTCGTCCGTCCGTACGCCCGGTGGCCGTTCCGTGGTGGGCGCCGGGGCCGCGAACTGTTCGCCCAGGTCGGCCCGCAGCTGCCGTGCGCCCGGGTATCCGGCAAGCTCCGCGTCGAGCGCGAGGCCCACCGGCAGGGCGAGCGCGGGGGCCCGGCCCGCCGCGCCGTAGGACAGGAGCAGCGCGGTGCGGCCGGAGTCCGTGCCGTACAGCCAGATGCGGCGCGTGGTGAGCTTGCTGTCGGCGGTGTCGTACTGCGCGAGGACCAGCCAGCGGTCCCGCAGCGGTGGCCCCTCCGGCGGGGCGGGCAGGCCGACGCGGGAGCGGACCGTGGCGGCCAGTCCGGGCGGCAACGCGTCGCGGTGGAGCCAGCCCTGGTCGAGGAGGTGCAGCAGGGCGCACTCCTCCAGGAGGCGCACCGGCCAGCCGGGCCCCGAGGAGGGTATGGCCCCCAACTCCCGCACCCGTGCCGCCAGTCCTGGCGCCTGCGCGTCGACCATGCGGGCCGCCGTCTCCTCCCACAGGCCGTACCCCGCCTGCTCGGCGGTGGCCGTGCCGGCACGCAGCAGGTCGGACAGGCGCTGCTCCAGCTCCGTCGCCCCCGCCGCGATGCGCTCGGCCCGCTTCTCCGCTCTCTTCCGCGCCGCCTCAGGGTCGACCGGGGCGGCGGGCGAAGCGGCCGGACCCCGCTTCTCCTCCGCTCTTCTGCGGCGCGACGCCAGCCACTCCTCGGCCCACGCCGGTGGTTCCCCGTCCGGCACGGTGCCGTCCGCGCCCGCCCAGACCAGCAGCAGCCCCAGCGCGTGCTTGCACGGGAACTTGCGGCTCGGACAACTGCACTTGTACGCCGGTCCCGCCGCGTCCGCACCGCCCGTGATGTCGATGACCGTCTGATACGGCTTGCTGCCACTGCCCTTGCACAGCCCCCACACCGCCCCCTCGCCCGAACTGCCCGCCTCCGACCATGGGCCGGCGACGCCGAGTCTGCTTCCCGCCTTGCGTGACGGGGCGTCAGGCGCCAGTGCCAGCACCTGATCCGCCGTCCAGCGCACCCCCTGCTGAGTCATGTCTCGAAGGTAGGTCCCACCACTGACAATCGCCCCGGGCGTCGGTATTTGCCCAGGTCAAGGCCGTGCGGGGGCCGATTGTCAGTGGCGTGGTGCACGGTGGAGACACATCCGGGCCAGACGTGTCCGGGCGAGCTGGAGGGGGATCGCGCCATGACCGTTTCCGTCGACTCGACGACATTCGCGACCGCGCAGCAGGACACGGTTCTGAGGCCGCACGCGGAGCACGCCTTCGCCGCCGAACTGGCCGCGCTGGCAGCGCAGGACGACCGGCCGAGGCCGCGGCGGTGGAAGCTCTCCCCGTGGGCCGTGGCGACGTACCTGCTCGGCGGCACACTGCCCGACGGCACCGTGATCACGCCGAAGTACGTGGGGCCGCGCCGCATCGTCGAGGTCGCCGTGACCACGCTCGCCACCGACCGCGCCCTGCTGCTGCTCGGCGTGCCCGGCACCGCCAAGACGTGGGTGTCCGAGCATCTCGCGGCCGCGGTCAGCGGGGACTCGACGCTGCTCGTGCAGGGCACGGCCGGCACCCCGGAAGAGGCCATCCGGTACGGGTGGAACTACGCCCGGCTCCTCGCGCACGGCCCGAGCCGCGACGCGCTCGTGCCCAGCCCTGTCATGCGGGCGATGGCCGACGGGATGACGGCACGCGTCGAGGAGCTGACCCGCATCCCCGCCGACGTGCAGGACACGCTCATCACGATCCTGTCGGAGAAGACCCTGCCCATCCCCGAGCTGGGCCAAGAGGTGCAGGCGGTACGGGGCTTCAACCTCATCGCCACCGCCAACGACCGCGACCGCGGGGTCAACGACCTGTCGAGCGCCCTGCGCCGCCGCTTCAACACCGTCGTCCTGCCGCTGCCGGAGAGCGCCGACGCCGAGGTCGACATCGTCTCGCGCCGCGTCGACCAGATCGGCCGCTCGCTCGACCTGCCCGCGGGCGCCGAGGGCATCGACGAGATACGCCGCGTCGTCACCGTCTTCCGCGAGCTGCGCGACGGCGTCACGGCCGACGGGCGTACGAAGGTGAAGTCGCCCAGCGGCACCCTGTCGACGGCCGAGGCGATCTCCGTCGTCACCAACGGCCTCGCTCTGGCGGCCCACTTCGGGGACGGCGTCCTGCGGCCCGGTGACGTCGCGGCCGGCATCCTCGGCGCCGTGGTGCGTGACCCGGCGGCGGACCGCGTGATCTGGCAGGAGTACCTGGAGACGGTCGTGCGCGAGCGGGACGGCTGGAAGGACTTCTACCGCGCGTGCCGCGAGGTGAGCGCATGACGGGGGCGGAAGCGACGACGCGGGTCGCGACGGGCGCGGACGGGTCGCGCGCGGGCGGGACGCTGCTGCTCGGGGTGCGGCACCACGGGCCCGGCTCGGCCCGCGCGGTGCGGGCCGCGCTCGACGCGGCACGGCCCGGCGCCGTCCTCGTCGAGGGACCGCCGGAAGCCGACCTCTTGGTGCGGCTGGCCGCCGACGAGGGGATGCGGCCGCCGGTCGCGCTGCTCGCGCATGTGGTGGACGAGCCGGGCCGCTCGGCGTTCTGGCCGCTCGCCGAATTCTCCCCGGAGTGGGTGGCGATCCGGTGGGCCGTGGAGCGGGACGTGCCGGTCCGCTTCATCGACCTCCCGGCGGCGCACTCGCTGGCGCGGACGGAGGGCGTGGCGGACGAAACCGGGGGGCGAGGGGGCCCGGGGGCGTTCGAGGAGGAACCCGGGCGCTCCGGAGAACCCGGGGCATCTGACACACCTCAGGAACCTGACACACCTCAGGAACCTGACGGACCTGAGGGACCTGACGGTTCCGACGGACCTGAGGGACCTGACGGACCTGAGGAACCTGACGGTCCTGAGGGACCTGACCGGCCCGAAGGACCCGCGGGAGGCGAGGACGCCGTACGGATCGACCCGATCGCCGTGCTCGCCGAGACCGCCGGGTACGACGACCCCGAGCGATGGTGGGAGGACGTCGTCGAGCACCGGGGGGCGGGCGGTGACGCGTTCGCGCCGTTCGAGGCGGTGAGCGACGCGATGGAGGCGCTGCGCGAGGTCTACGGAGACGGCGGGCACAGCCGTGACCTGGTCCGCGAGGCGCATATGCGGCTCCAGGTGCGGGCCGCGCAGAAGGAGTTCGGCGCCGACCACGTGGCGGTGGTGTGCGGGGCATGGCACGTGCCCGCGCTGCGGCGCAAGGTCACCGTGGCCGCCGACCGGGCGCTGCTCAAGGGGCTTCCCAAGGTGAAGGCCGAGATGACATGGGTTCCCTGGACCCACCGCCGGCTCTCCCGCGCCAGTGGGTACGGCGCGGGGATCACCTCCCCCGGCTGGTACGGCCACCTGTTCGCCGCCGCCGACCGGCCCGTCGAGCGGTGGATGACGAAGGTCGCGGGGCTGCTGCGCGACGAGGGGCGGCTCGTCTCGTCCGCGCACGTCATCGAGGCGGTCCGGCTCGCCGACACGCTGGCCGCGATGCGGGGACGGCCGTTGGCCGGGCTCAGTGAGACGACCGACGCCGTGCGGGCGGTGATGTGCGAGGGCTCGGACGTGCCACTGGCCCTCGTCCACGACCGGCTCGTCGTCGGGGACGTGCTGGGCGAGGTCCCCGAGTCGGCGCCCGCCGTGCCGCTCCAGCGCGACCTCACGCGCGCGCAGCGCACACTGCGGCTCAAACCGGAGGCGCTGGAGCGGGAGATGGAGCTCGACCTCCGCAAGGAGACGAACGCGGCGCGCAGCACGCTGCTGCACCGACTGCGGCTCCTCGGTGTCGACTGGGGCAGGCCCGCGCCGTCCCGGGGGAGCACGGGGACGTTCCGGGAGACATGGCGGCTGCGGTGGGAGCCGGAGTTGTCCGTGCGGGTCGCGGAGGCCGGGGTGTGGGGCACCACGGTCCTCGGCGCCGCCACGGCCAAGGCGTCCGCCGACGCGGTCGGGGCGGCCGGCCTCGCCGATGTCACCGCGCTCGCCGAGCGGTGTCTGCTGGCGGAGCTGCCGGAAGCGCTGCCCGTGGTGATGCGGGTCCTCGCCGACCGGGCGGCGCTGGACGCGGACGTCGGGCATCTCGCGCAGGCGCTGCCCGCCCTCGTGCGCTCGCTCCGCTACGGGGACGTGCGGGGGACGGACACCGGGGCCCTCGGCGAGGTCGCCCTCGGGCTCGCCGAGCGGGTCTTCGTGGGACTGCCGGGCGCCTGCACGGGGCTCGACGCGGACGCGGCCCTGGAGATGCGGGGGCGTGTGGACGCCGTCCACCAGGCGGTGGGGCTGCTCGGGGAGTTCCGCGCGGGCCATGCCGAGGAGCCGCCGGCCGCCCCCGGCGGGGACGGCGCCCACGGGATACGGGCACGGTGGTCCTCCGTCCTGCGGGTGCTCGCGCGGCGTGAGACGGTCGCCGGGGTCGTACGGGGGCGGTGTGTACGGCTGCTGCTGGACGGCGGGGAACTGGCGGACGAGGAGGCCGCCCGGCTCATGGGGCTCGCCCTGTCCCGGGGGAGCGAACCGGCCGAAGGCGCCGCCTGGATCGAGGGCTTCGTCGGAGGCGGCTCCGGGGGCGGGATGCTCCTCGTGCACGACGAGCGGCTGCTCGGCCTGGTCGACGACTGGCTGAGCGGGGTGTCGGACGATGCCTTCACCGACGTACTGCCGTTGCTGCGGCGCACGTTCTCGGCGTATGAGCCAGGGGTCCGGCGGACGTTGGGGGAGCTGGTGCGGCGCGGGGCGGCGGGGGCCCGGCCCGCGCCCGGCGGAGGCGGTGTGCCCGGCTTCGCCGAGGAGATCGACACCACGCGCGCGGACGCCGTCGTACCGACCGTGCGGCTGCTGCTCGGTACGGCGGACACGGACCGGGATGCGGACACGGATTCCGGTGCCGGCACCGGCACCGGCACTGGCACTGGCACCGGCACCGGCACCGGCACTGGCACCGGCACCGGTGCGCATACGGAGAACGGTGACCTCGTGGGGGTGGCGGGATGACCGGAATGGCGGGGGAGCGGCTCATGGCGGACGAGCGGTTGCGGCGGTGGCGCCTCGTGCTCGGCGGGGAGAGCGCCGACGGGACAGGTTGCGCGCTCTCCGGGCAGGACGCGGCGATGGACGGCGCGCTCACCGCGCTGTACGGAGCGGGAGGCGAGAAGGGAGGCCGGGGGCGGGACCGTTCGGCGGGGCTCGGCGGTTCCGCGCCGTCCGTCGCGCGCTGGCTCGGCGACATCCGGACGTACTTCCCCTCGTCCGTCGTCCAGGTCATGCAGCGCGACGCCATCGACCGGCTCGGGCTCTCGGCGCTGCTCCTGGAGCCCGAGATGCTGGAGGCGGTCGAGGCGGACGTGCACCTCGTCGGCACATTGCTGTCCCTCAACAAAGCCATGCCGGAGACGACCAAGGAGACCGCGCGGGCCGTCGTGCGCAAGGTCGTCGAGAAGCTGGAGAAGCGGCTCGCGACGCGGACCCGTGCCACGCTCACCGGCGCGCTCGACCGCAGCGCGCGGGTCAGCAGGCCCCGCCACCACGACATCGACTGGAACCGCACGATCGCGGCCAACCTCAAGAACTACCTGCCGGAGCACCGGACGGTCGTCCCCGAACGGCTCATCGGGTACGGGCGGGCGTCGCGGTCCGTGAAGAAGGAGGTCATCCTCTGCATCGACCAGTCGGGCTCGATGGCGGCGTCCGTGGTCTACGCCTCGGTGTTCGGCGCGGTCCTCGGTTCCATGCGCTCGCTGAACACCCGGCTCGTCGTCTTCGACACCAACGTCGTCGACCTCACCGAGCAGCTCGACGACCCGGTGGACGTCCTGTTCGGCACCCAGCTGGGCGGTGGGACGGACATCAACCGCGCCCTGGCGTACTGCCAGGCGCAGATCAGCCGGCCCGCCGACACGGTCGTCGTGCTCATCAGCGACCTCTACGAAGGGGGCATACGCGACGAGATGCTGAAGCGGGTCGCGGCGATGAAGGCCTCGGGGGTGCAGTTCGTG
Source organism: Streptomyces sp. G44 (assembly GCF_016905445.1). Taxonomy (GTDB): domain Bacteria; phylum Actinomycetota; class Actinomycetes; order Streptomycetales; family Streptomycetaceae; genus Streptomyces. The sequence goes on along the minus strand of NZ_JAFEXF010000047.1, from coordinate 4,023 downwards.
ACGCTGCTCGCGCTCTCCGACGAGGGGACACCCGCGTACGACCGCGAGCACGCGGCGGCGCTGGCCGCGCTGGACGCGCCCGCCTTCGCCTGTACGCCGGACCTCTTCCCGGAGGTGATGGCCGCTGCGATCGAAAGGCGCCCGCTTCCCATACCGGACACGAGCGCGGGGCCAGGGACATGACCACATGACCGTGGGGAACCGGACATGAGTGCCCATGGGTGGCAGGGGGCTTGCGCGGTGGCGGGGGTTCAGCGCGAGGAGCGACATGCCTCCGGGTGGGTTGCCGGCCCTGGCCGCCCGTCGTCGCCACCGCCGTCGAGGCGACGTGCCGGTCACCGGGCGGGCCGTCGGGGACGCGTCGCACCTGGCGCGGGGCGTGGTCGGCGACGTGCGGCCGTTCGCGGGCGGGATCGTCGCGCGGGTCCAGCCGTTCGCACGGGACCTGGCCGGCGACACCGTCGCCCCTCACGCGCAGGCCCTCACGGACAACGCCGTCACCGGCGCCCAGGACGTGGCCGACGACGTGACGCCGAGCCTCGTATCCACGTACACCCTGTACCCCTCGCACACGTCGCGCCGCCCCCGTAGGCGCCACGCCCCTCCCGCACCGGCTGATCGCTGGAGCAACGGAAGCAAACGGGCGGCCCCTGACGCGGCGGGGGCCGCCCCCCGTACCCGGCGGCGCCCCTTCGCGGCAGCGACCTGTGACCGTCATCACCGCCCAAATGTGATCTGCGATTTAGGGACCCACGGTCCACGGCGATAACCTGCGAGACGGACATGCCGCGTATTGGACTCCGTCCTACGCCTCCCTTGTGACAGCGCAGTCACGTTGCCCTCCGCGGCACGCCCACGCAGACAGCTGACACCAAAGCAGCGAGATCGCAGCGAGATCACGGATTAGGGACGGACGCGCGTGGACCTGTTCGAGTACCAGGCGAGGGACCTCTTCGCCAAGCACGGTGTACCGGTGCTGGCCGGTGAAGTCATCGACACGCCTGAGGCGGCGCGCGAGGCCACCGAGCGGCTTGGCGGCAAGTCGGTCGTCAAGGCGCAGGTGAAGGTCGGCGGCCGCGGCAAGGCCGGCGGCGTGAAGCTGGCGGCGAACCCGGACGAGGCCGTCGCTCGCGCGACGGACATCCTCGGCATGGACATCAAGGGCCACACGGTCCACAAGGTGATGATCGCCGAGCTGTCTCCGGAGATCGAGGCCGAGTACTACGTCTCGTACCTCCTCGACCGCACCAACCGCACCTTCCTGGCGATGGCCTCGGTGCAGGGCGGCATGGACATCGAGGAGGTCGCGGAGAAGACCCCCGAGGCCCTCGCGAAGGTCCCGGTCAACGCCGTCGAGGGCGTGGACATCGAGAAGGCCCGCGAGATCGTGGCCCAGGCGAAGTTCCCGGCCGACGTGGCCGAGAAGGTCGCCGAGGCCATGGTGACCCTGTGGGACACCTTCGTCGCCGAGGACGCGCTCCTCGTCGAGGTCAACCCCCTGGTGAAGACCAAGGACGGCCGCATCCTGGCCCTGGACGGCAAGGTGTCCCTGGACGCCAACGCCGACTTCCGCCAGCCGGAGCACGAGGCACTCGAGGACAAGGACGCAGCTAACCCGCTCGAAGCTGCGGCCAAGGCCAAGGGCCTCAACTACGTGAAGCTCGACGGCGAGGTCGGCATCATCGGCAACGGCGCGGGTCTCGTCATGAGCACCCTCGACGTCGTGGCGTACGCCGGTGAGGCACACGGCGGCGTGAAGCCCGCCAACTTCCTCGACATCGGCGGCGGCGCCTCCGCCGAGGTCATGGCGAACGGCCTGGAGATCATCCTCGGCGACTCGGACGTCAAGTCCGTCTTCGTCAACGTCTTCGGTGGCATCACCGCGTGCGACGAGGTCGCCAACGGCATCGTGCAGGCCCTGGAGCTGCTTGCCTCCAAGGGCGAGAAGGTCGAGAAGCCGCTGGTCGTGCGCCTCGACGGCAACAACGCGGAGCTGGGTCGCAAGATCCTGAGCGACGCCAACCACCCGCTCGTGCAGCGTGTGGACACCATGGACGGCGCGGCCGACAAGGCCGCCGAGCTCGCGGCCGCGAAGTAAGGGACGAGGGAAAGAACAGCCATGGCTATCTTCCTCAACAAGGACAGCAAGGTCATCGTCCAGGGCATGACCGGTGCCACGGGCATGAAGCACACCAAGCTGATGCTCGGTGACGGCACCAACATCGTCGGCGGCGTGAACCCGCGCAAGGCCGGCACGTCCGTCGACTTCGACGGCACCGAGGTACCGGTCTTCGGCACGGTCAAGGAGGCCATGGAGAAGACGGGCGCCAACGTCTCCGTCCTCTTCGTGCCGCCGGCCTTCTCCAAGGCCGCCGTCGTCGAGGCGATCGACGCCGAGATCCCCCTCGCCGTCGTCATCACCGAGGGCATCGCCGTCCACGACTCCGCCGCCTTCTGGGCGTACGCGAAGTCGAAGGGCAACAAGACCCGCATCATCGGCCCGAACTGCCCCGGTCTCATCACCCCGGGCCAGTCGAACGCCGGCATCATCCCGGGCGACATCACGAAGCCGGGCCGCATCGGCCTGGTCTCGAAGTCCGGCACGCTGACGTACCAGATGATGTACGAGCTGCGCGACATCGGCTTCTCGTCGGCCGTCGGCATCGGTGGCGACCCGGTCATCGGCACGACGCACATCGACGCCCTGGAGGCGTTCGAGGCCGACCCCGACACCGACCTGATCGTCATGATCGGTGAGATCGGCGGCGACGCCGAGGAGCGCGCGGCGGACTACATCAAGGCGCACGTGACCAAGCCGGTCGTCGGCTACGTCGCGGGCTTCACGGCGCCCGAGGGCAAGACGATGGGCCACGCCGGCGCCATCGTCTCCGGCTCCTCCGGCACCGCGCAGGCCAAGAAGGAGGCCCTTGAGGCCGCCGGCGTCAAGGTCGGCAAGACGCCGACCGAGACGGCGAAGCTGGCGCGCGCCATCCTGGCGGGCTGACCCCCGGCCGTTGTGTCGCGGGCCCGCATCTCCGTCGAGGTGCGGGCCCGCTTCTTGTTTTCACCCCGCGGCCAGGTGGGGGTCGGTCGCGCAGCTCCCCGCGCCCCTTCCAGGGGCTCTCGGGCTGTCGGGGACGCTATTTCGGCTGGGGGGTCAGGCGGTGCGGGCCCGTCGTCAGTTCCGCGCGGAGCTTCGCGCGCAGTTCCGTGTCCTCGTACGTGAGAGGGCCCGGACCCATCCGGGCCGGTACGCCGCTGATGGCCCTGCCCGGTGACTGCGGCGGCTCGTAGTGGGTCGGGGCCGTGCGCAGGGTCAGGGCCGTCGCCCCGACGATCAGGGTCGTGAGGGCGATGGCCGCGCGGGTCCAGAGACGGGCGCGGCGTTCACCGGTGACCCGTACGCGTTCCGGGTTCGGCACCCCGAGCTTCTCCGCGGCGCCCAGTTCGCCCAGGCGCCGGTGCAGGGTCTTGGGGTCGGCCAGGTCGGGCAGCCGTTCGGCGATCGCCTCGCGGGCGTACAGCAGGCGGTTCGCGGTGGCGGGTGTGCTCGCCTCGGCCTCGGCGGCCGTGTCGGGCAGGTCGAGGCCGATGCCGTCGTAGAGCAGCAGGGCGCGGCGCTGTGCGGGCGACAGGCCCAGGAGTACGCCGAAGAGGACGCGGTCGGCCGGTTCGGGGGGCGGGGCGTCCGGGAAGTGCAGGCCCGGCCGGAAGCGGTGCCAGGGCGAGAGCGCGTACTCGTGCGCGGCGGCGCGGACCCAGCCCGCGGGGTCGCGGTCCACGGCCACCTCGGGCCAGCGCTGCCAGGCCTGCTGGAAGGCGCGTTCGACGGCTTCCTGGGCGAGTGTGCGGCGCCCGGTGAGCAGATACGTCTGGCGTACCAGGCCGGGGGCGGTGTCCTGGCAGAGGGCGTCGAAGGCCTGGGCCGGGGTGAGGTCCGCCCGGCGCGCGGGGGCGGGCGGACGGCGGGGGTGGCCGGTCACCGCGGCCGGGGCGGCGGCCACGGCGGTCGGGGTCTGGGGC
>NZ_JAFEXF010000479.1 GCF_016905445.1 Streptomyces sp. G44 | reverse complement strand
AGGTCGAGCAGGGCCTCGGCCGAGACCCCGAAGTGCGCGGCGATGCCCTCCAACACCATGCCCTCGAGGACCGGCGCCGGCTCGCAGGCGGCCCGGACGCCTGCTGCGTGGGCCTGGGCGACTTGGCCCTCGCCCACCTCCCACGCGGCCGCCAACCTGGCCGCGGTTCCGGACTTGAGAGTCCGCGTATGGCCGTTCTCGAGCATGGCGTAGCCGCTGCGCGTCAGGCCCGCGACCGCGGCTGCGGCTGCCTGGTCCTGGCCGGCGCTGCACCGCAGGTCCTCCATCGTGGTGTCGTGCCCTGGGCGGAGTACGTCGACCGTGATCGACAACGCGGCCGGGAGCACGGTCAGGGTCTTCCGTTCCGGGATGCGCCGGCCGTCCTCATAGGCGCAGGCCAGGGGGGGGGGCATCGTCCCGGCACGCCCGAGTTGCTCCTTGGTCATGCCGCGTCTCGTGCGAGCGGCGCGGAGCGCGGCTCCGTCGAATCCGCGTACGCCGCGACGTCGTGCTGCCACGCCACTCACCTCCTTGATATGCCAGGCCGGCCCACGAACGGGCCGGCCC
>NZ_JAFEXF010000478.1 GCF_016905445.1 Streptomyces sp. G44 | reverse complement strand
GGTGGCGGAGCTTGAGGGTCTGGGTTCTGCTCGGGTGAGTGTGGTGGCGTGTGATGTGGCCGACCGGGAGGCGCTGGCGGCCGTGTTGGCGGAGTATCCGCCGACCGCCGTCATCCACACCGCCGGCACCGTGCACAACGGCACCATCGACACGCTCACGGAGGAAGCGGCGGCCAAGGTGCTCGCCCCGAAGGTGTCGGGGGCCCGGAACCTGGACGAGCTGCTCGGTGACACCGAGCTGGACGCGTTCGTGCTGTTCTCCTCCAACGCGGGCATCTGGGGCAGCGGCGGCCAGAGCACCTACGCGGCGGGCAACGCCTATCTGGACGCGTTGGCGGAAGACCGCAGGGCACGCGGCCTGACCGCCACCTCGATCGCCTGGGGCGCCTGGGGCGGCGCAGGTCTCGCAGCGGAGGCCACCGCCGAGGAGCAGCTGCGGCGGCGCGGTGTGCTGCCGATGGAGCCGGAGCTCGCGGTGTCGGCGCTGGTGCAGGCGGTGGAGCACGACGAGACGTTCGTGGCGGTCGCGGACGTGGACTGGGCGCGTTTCGTGCCGGGCTTCACGGCGGCCC
>NZ_JAFEXF010000477.1 GCF_016905445.1 Streptomyces sp. G44 | reverse complement strand
CGGGGTCGATGACGTCGTCCACCAGGCCGCGTTCGGCGGCGTAGTAGGGGTGCATCAGCTCGGCCTTGTACTCCTTGACCATGCGGGCGCGCATGGCTTCGGGGTCGTCGGCGGCGGCGATCTGGCGGCGGAAGATCACGTTGGCGGCGCCTTCGGCACCCATGACCGCGATCTCGTTCGTCGGCCAGGCGTACGTCAGGTCCGCGCCGATCGACTGGGAGTCCATGACGATGTACGCGCCGCCGTACGCCTTGCGCAGGATCAGGGAGATGCGGGGCACGGTGGCGTTGCAGTACGCGTAGAGCAGTTTCGCGCCGTGGCGGATGATGCCGCCGTGCTCCTGGTCGACTCCCGGCAGGAAGCCGGGGACGTCCAGGAGCGTGACGATCGGGATGTTGAAGGCGTCGCACATCTGGACGAAGCGGGCCGCCTTCTCGGACGCCTCGATGTCCAGGACACCGGCCAGGGCCTGCGGCTGGTTGGCGACGATGCCCACCACCTTGCCGTCCAGACGGGCCAGCGCGCAGATGATGTTCCGCGCCCAGCGCTCGTGGACCTCCAGGTAGTCGCCGTCGTC
>NZ_JAFEXF010000476.1 GCF_016905445.1 Streptomyces sp. G44 | reverse complement strand
AGGTAGTGCTTGACCGTGGTCTCGCGGGAGGCGTGGCCGAGGAGGTTCTGAACCATGAACCACGGATCGCCGTACAGGAGGCGGAAGTCCCTGCGCTCCTCGGGCGTCAGCCCGAACCGCTGGTCCATCAGATAGTTCAGGACGACCAGCATGTAGAGGGCCATGGAATGACGCCCAGCGTGCGGAGTCGCATAGGGCGCATAGACCTGGTGCGGATCCCGGCGCAGATGGCGGGGCGGGGTCAGTATGCGCTCGCACCGCTCGTTGGCGGCGCGGTAGACGCCCTCCCACGAATGCGGCCGCAGAGGCAGCCCCTGCTCGTTCAGCCACAACCACAACGGTTCCGGCCCGTGCGGGCCCTCCTCAAACAGCAGCATCCGCTCCTGCCAGGTCAGCAGGTTCAGCTCACGCTCGCCGGCGGCACCGCTCGGGTCACACCAGTGGACCTTCGGCCGCAACCCCCGTGTCACGTGGGCGACCAGCCGCATCCCGGGCAGCCGGTCGTAGCGTCCAGCCTGCTGAGCCTTGCGGATCTTCCAGGCCCGCGAGGATGAGACGTACGTTTCCACGCCCCCCACC
>NZ_JAFEXF010000475.1 GCF_016905445.1 Streptomyces sp. G44 | reverse complement strand
CGGGGCAGTGGTGGAAGGGGGCGGGGCGCCGGCGGGGGCGAGGGGGCTGCCCGCCCGCGCCCCCCCGGGCCGGGCCGCGGGGGCGGCGCCCAGCAGGAGCGCCTCCGGGGTGGCGGGGTCCTCGGGGCGGAACGGGCCCCGGGCGGCGGTCAGATCGCTCGGCCCGTACCAGATCACGGCACCGGCCAGGCCCGGTTCGCCGAGCGCCAGGAGCGAGGCGAGGTGGCCGCCCGCCGACTCGCCCCAGACCACGGTCCGCCCGGCGTCGACGCCGAGTTCCGGACCGCGCAGGGTGAGCCAGCGCAAGGCGGCGCGTACGTCGTCCAGCGGGGCCGGGAACGCCGCCTCGCCGCTGAGCCGGTAGTCGACGCAGGCCACGGCGGACCCGGCGGCCGCGATACGGGCGAACGGCCCCGGGGACCACTGCCGCGTCCGCGGGCCCATGTCGTCGCGCCGCCCCTGGAGCCAGGCGCCGCCGTGCACGAACAGCACCAGCGGCGCCGGGCCGGCCGCGGGCACGGTCCCCGGCAGCCACAGGTCGAGCTCCAGGGGGCGGCTGCCCGAGGCCTGGTGGTAGGG
>NZ_JAFEXF010000474.1 GCF_016905445.1 Streptomyces sp. G44 | reverse complement strand
CGGCGCTCCTGGCCGTACTGAAGGCAGGGGCGTTCTACCTGCCGCTGCACAGTGCGAGTCCGCTGGAGCGGTTGCGGTGGATCGTGGAGGAGACCTCCGCACCCGTCCTGCTGACTGATTCCGTGATGTCACAGCGGGGTGTGCCCGCTGCCCCCGCGGTCGTCGTGGTCGACCAGGACCCGCGGATCGCTGCTCTTCCCGCGAGCGATCCGGGTGTGGTGTGCCGGCCCGAGCAGCTGGCCTATGTGATGTACACCTCCGGTTCCACGGGCCGCCCCAAGGGCGTGGCCATCACCCACCGCGACATCCTCGACCTGTCCGGGGACAGCATGTTCACCGTGCCCGGCGCGCACGAGCGGGTGCTGATGGTGGCCCCGTACGCCTTCGACCCCTCTACGTACGAGATGTGGGTGCCGTTGCTGCACGGCGGGCGGACGGTCGTCTCGCCGGAGGGTGATCTGAGTGTGGCGACCCTCGCGCGGCTGATGGCGCAGGAGGAGATCACCGGGCTCCAGGTCACGGCGGGCCTGTTCCGGGTGATGGCCGAGGAGGACCCGGGCTGCTTCGCGGGAGTACGCGA
>NZ_JAFEXF010000473.1 GCF_016905445.1 Streptomyces sp. G44 | reverse complement strand
GCGCACGGCCGTCCGCGCGGCCCGCTCCCGGCGCCTCTGCGGCCCGCGCTCGCCGTGCTCCCGGGCGTGCTGCGGGCCCGTCTTCTGCACGGGTTCTTCGTACGCGGCCGAACGCTCGCCGTGGCGCGGGCCGGGGCGGCGGGGGCGGTGGCGCTCCTCGGCGGTGGCGCGCTGCTGGTCGCGGTGGCGCTCGTGCTGCACGCGGGCCCGGTGACGGAGTCGTTCGCGCGGGTCACGGATGTGCGGTCGGGGCAGTTCGCGGTACTGATGCTGGCCCTCGCGCTGGTGCCGAACGCGGCGGTGTGGGCCGCGGCGTACGGCCTCGGCCCCGGCTTCGCGCTCGGCGCGGGCAGCTTCGCGACGCCCCTCGCCGTGGACGCCGCTCCGGTGCTGCCGCGGTTCCCGCTTCTGGAGGCGGTGCCGGACGCGGGGCCCGGGACGCCGCTCGGGTGGGCGGCGGGGGCGGTGGCGGTGGTGGCGGGGCGCGCCGGGGCGGGGGGGCCGGGCCCGGCGGGGGCGCCCGCCCGCGGGGGGGGGGGGGGGGGCCGGGCGGCGGGGGGCGCGGGCGTTGTCGTATGACC
>NZ_JAFEXF010000472.1 GCF_016905445.1 Streptomyces sp. G44 | reverse complement strand
CCGGCCGCACCGCCTCCCACGTCACCGCATACCGCAAACCCTCCAACACCACCCGCTCACGCCGCTCACGCCGCCACGCCGACAACGCCGGCAACACCTCACCCAACCGCTCATCACCGGACAACCGCAGGGCCGACGCCAGAGCGTCCACGTCCTGGCCCTCGACGGCCTCCCAGAACTCGGCGTCCACCGGATCAGCCGTGCCGGTGGCCGCCCGCGCGGCCGCCGCCAGCCAGTACCGCTCCTGCTGGAAGGCATAGGTGGGCAGCTCGACCCGGCGGGCGCCGGGCAGAAGCGGCCGGAAGTCCAACGCGATACCCGCCACGTACAGGCGGCCGACGGCCGTGATCAGGGCTTCGGGCTCAGGGCGGTCCTTGCGCAGAGCCGCGACCAGCTGCACGTCGTCGCTCAGGGACTCCTGGGCCATGCCGGTCAGGACCCCGTCGGGGCCCAACTCCAGGAACACGCCCACGCCCTGGCCCTCCAGCCAGCGCACACCCTCACCGAAACGCACGGCGGCACGGACATGACGTACCCAGTACTCGGCGGAGGCGACATCAGCCGTGGCCTGGCCGGTCACG
>NZ_JAFEXF010000471.1 GCF_016905445.1 Streptomyces sp. G44 | reverse complement strand
ATCACCTGGAAGAGGGGGTGGCGGGCGAGGGAGCGTGGGGGGTTGATGGCTTCGACGAGTCGTTCGAAGGGGATGTCCTGGTGGGAGTAGGCGGCGAGGTCGGTTTCGCGGGTGCGGGCGAGGAGTTGGCGGAAGGTGGGGTTGCCTGAGGTGTCGTTGCGCAGGACGAGGGTGTTGACGAAGAAGCCGACGAGGTCGTCGAGTGCTTCGTCGGTGCGTCCGGCGACGGGGGTGCCCAGGGGGATGTCGGTGCCGGCGCCCAGGCGGCTGAGGAGGGTGGCGAGGGCGGCCTGGAGCACCATGAAGAGGGTGGTGTCGGTGTTGTGGGCGAGGGTGAGCAGGGCTTGGTGGAGGGCGGGGTCGATGGTGAGGGGGACGGTGTCGCCGTGGTGGTCGGCGGTGTGGGGGCGGGGGCGGTCGTAGGGCAGTTCGAGCTGGTCGGGGAGGCCGTCGAGGGCTTGCTTCCAGTAGGTGAGCTGTCTGCTTGCCGGGGAGTGGGGGTCGTCCTCCGTGCCGAGGAGCTCGTGCAGCCACAGGGTGTAGTCGGCGTACTGCACCGGCAACGGCGACCAGACCGGCGC
>NZ_JAFEXF010000470.1 GCF_016905445.1 Streptomyces sp. G44 | reverse complement strand
CAGTCGCCTCACGGGCCGCGTGCTCGTGCGAGTTGGGGCACTGGTCCCGCTCGTGCTCGCCCCTCCAGTACCGGACGGTCAGCTTGCGGCCGGACCCACTCTCGCCACGCCGCTGGGCCCGGTACCGCTCCCCTGCGTCTGGGTCGACCCACACGTTTGTCACCTGGCCGGAGTCGGTGATGCCCCGGCGCCGGTCGGAACGCTGCTCGCGTGGCTTGGCCTCGTGCACCTGCTCGGCCAGGACACGGACCGAGGACCGCTCATGCTGCGTCAGCAGCTCCCACAGACTGCGGACGTGCCGGATCAGCAGCTCGCTGCGGCCGAGCGGCCCCACGCCGTCCCGGTACCGCTCGGGGTTCTCGGGGTCCCGCAGCCGCGTCTCGGCCTCCACGGTGTCGCCGGGGCGCAGCAGCAACGTGCCGCAGGGCGCGAAGGGCAAGTTCAGCAGCGACTCGTCGCACGTCAGGGGTGTCACCCAGGTCCAGGACGCGTTCTCCTGCGGAAGGTCCAGCGGGCGCGGCCTGCCGTCGTCCCCCAGGCGCATCCAGCCGCCCTGCGGGCGCGGAGACCAGGGGCCCCACAC
>NZ_JAFEXF010000046.1 GCF_016905445.1 Streptomyces sp. G44 | reverse complement strand
GAGCGGTGCCGGGTCAGGCCCGGTTGCCCGCGGCGCGCCGCCGCAGGTACCAGACGCCGCCGCCCGCGGCCGCCGTGGCCACGAGGACCCCGCCGGTCATGAGCGTGAGCGCGCCCCGGTCCTCGGCACCGCCCCCGAGTCCCCCACGGACACCGCGTGAGGGCGCGGCCGTCGAGGACGCCGTCGGCACGCTGCCGACGGTGACGGTCTGAGGTCCGGCCTGCGAGCCGTCCTGACAGGCGACGAGAACCGTATAGGTGCCGGCACTGACATTCCGCCAGGTGCCGCTGCCGTTCGTCAGCTGCACCTGTCGACCGCCCGCGAAGCTCGCGTTCGCGGCGTCCATCAGCGAGGCCGTACCGCCGCCCGGGCACGCGGCGGTGGTGACCCGGACCGTGGACCCGGTGGCGGTCACGGAGATCCCGCCGCCCGCGAACGCCGTCGGCGCGGCCAGCGCCAGCGGGAGCGCGGCGGCGGAAACGGTCAGGCCGGCACGGACATATATCTGAGTGCTACGCATGAGTCTGCCCTCCGGCGGCACGGGAGGCGGTACAACCCATGCGCCGCCGCAGGTCGGGGAACGCCCGTGCTACCTGACGATGAGCCAACGTGCCGCGGGCGCGTACCGCATGCGGACTGCCTCCGGGCAGGTGACGGAATCCTTCGTCCGGCGCAGCGCAGCTGACCGCCCGTCACCTGCTCCGGGGGCACCTCAGCGGGGGGCGGGGACGAGCCCGTCGGCGACGAGACCCTCGTACACGGCCTGACCGAGGGTCTGCACCGCGGACTGCGGGCGCACCATCACCGTGAATTCCTTGATCCGGCCCTCCTCGTCGAAGTGCAGCAGGTCGATGCCGTGGATCTCCTTGCCGTGCACGGTCGTCCGGAAGAGGAGGACGGCCGACTCGGCCTCGTCGCCGTCGGCGCTGGTCCGCGCCCGGCCGTCGTACGAGCCGACGTACCGGAAGTCCTCGAACGTGCGCAGCAGGACGCCGAAGAGCCCGAGCACCAGCGGCCGGCCTTCGAAGGGCGTGAACTTCACGGGGCTGTAGAAGCGGATGTCCGGAGCGAACAGCTCCGTCAGGGCGTCGAGGTCGCGCTGCTCGACGACGGAGCGGAACCGTTCGGCGGTGGGGTGCATGAGGGTTCTCCCGAGGCTTCATAGTCATGAATCTGACTAGTCCTGATCATGACTATGATGAGGGGGCGAAGCGGCGGAAGGGAAGGGGATCCGGGCGATGGCTCTGCGGCACGCGGTGCTCGCGGCACTGCTGGACGGCGAGTACAGCGGTTATCAGCTGGCCAAGGGGTTCGACATCGGCGTGGCCAACTTCTGGCACGCCCTGCCCCAGCAGCTCTACGCCGAACTCGCCAAGCTGGAGACGGAGGGGCTGGTCACCGGCCGGGAGGTCGTCCAGGAAGGCCGGCCGAACAAACGGCTGTTCCGCGTCACCGACGAGGGCCTCGCCGAGATGGAGCGCTTCGCCGCGCGCGCCGCCAAGCCGTCCTTCATCCGCGACGACCTGCTGGTCAAGGTGCAGGCCGTGGACGGCGTCGACGCCGCGCCGGTGATCGGCCAGCTCACCGAGCGCGCCGAGGTGGCCGACGCCAAGATCGAGGTCCTGGAAAAGCTGCTGGTGAGGCTGCGCGGCGGCGCGGACGAGGACACCTTCCTGCGTACCGGCGCGCGCGTCGGCCCCTACCTCACCTGTCTGCGCGGTCTCGCCTTCGAACGCGAGTCCCGCGACTGGTGCCGGCGCGCGGCGGCCCTGCTGACCGAGAGGGCGGCCGCCGCGCGGCAGCGGGACTGAGCCCGCGTCAGCCCGTGGTGACGGTCCGCGTGGGGGAGTGGGCGCCCCACGTCCCGTCCGGCAGCTTCGGGCGGATGCGCACCTGGTGCCGTTCCCCCGCCTTCCTGCCGATGTAGAAGCTGTGCTCGGCCTTGTCCTTCGGCGCCGTACCGCCGAAGACGAGCGAGGTGGCGGTGCGGCCGTCCAGCTGGATCTGATACTCCGTCACCGCGCCGCCCGTACGCGGCGGCGTCCAGGACAGGTCGATGTAGTACGCCCCGTCGGCCCGGTGCGTGGTGGCACGGAAGGCGGTGGGCGCCGTGCCGCGCCCGGAGTCCTTGCCCGCGGCGGTCGTGAGGCGGACCGCCGGGCTCGCGGGCGAGAAGTTGTCGGCGGCGTCGCGCGCCTTGACCGTGAAGGTGTAGTCGGTGCCCGGCCGCAACCCGGTGACCAGCGTCGCGGTCTGCCCGCCGCCCACGCTGTGGATCTTCGAGGCGCCCTGATAGATCTCGTACGAGGCCACGGCCCGGTCGTCCGTCGACTTCCGCCAGGACAGCATGGCCGACCGGCTCCCCTCGGCCTCGCCCCGCAGCCGGGCGGGCCGGGTCGGCGGCCTGCGGTCGGCGGCGGCCGCGGCGGGCGTCGTGACGGTCAGTCTCCTGCTGTCCTCGCTGAGGTTCCCCTCGGCGTCACGGGCGCGCACGGTGAACGCGTACGTGGTCGACGGCTTCAGGCCGGTGATGTCCACCATGTGCCGCCTGCCCGGCACGTCCTTGACCTTCTTGGCGTCGCGGTACACCGCGTAACCGGTGACCTCGGTGTCGTCGGTGGCCTGGTTCCACATGACGTGGGCGGTGGTGGCGCTGCCCGCCTGGACGGTGAGCCCGCGGGGTGCGGCGGGCGGCCGCGTGTCCTGCCGCTCCCCCTGACCGCCCCAGGCGCAGCCGCTCAGCGCCGCCGCGGCGACGAGGGCCACAAGAGTCAGAGGGGCGAGAGGGGCCAGAGGGGCCCGGGGGGTGGCCAGAGGGGCCCGGGAGGTGGCCAGCTGGGAGGTCCGTCGCACGGGGCTGCCTTCCACTCGACGGCATTGGGCCGGACCTATTTGACGCACAGGTGACGGGGCCACATCAAGAGGTAGGGCGTCCGCGGCGGGCTGCCCGCTCCGGCGGCATCGGCCTTGCGGCCGGGAAAGCCGCGCGGAGGGACAGCCCGGCGCGCACGCACCGGTCAGTCAGGGATCCGGGATCCGGTTCCGTCAGGTGCGGTACGCGAAGTAACGCGCGTCGGGGTACGAAGCGAGGACGCTCGCGAGCGACCTGCGGTACGTGTCGGTCGAGTGGTAAGTCAGGTATGGCATGCCCCGCCCGTTGCGGTACGTCACCATCATGGTGTGGTCCTTGGACCCGTTCTTGTCGAAGTCCACCTGGAGGACGTCGCCGACGTCCAGCTGGTAGACGTTCGCGAGGTTGGGGGCCCGCCGGTTGGACAGCGTGAACCAGGCCCACTCGTTCACGCCGATCCAGGAGGTGCTCTGGCTCGTGCCGTCGTACCACCAGTTCCGGTAGTCGTAGGCGGAGCCGGGAACGGGCTTCCAGCCGCCCGCGCGCAGCGCCTGGCTGACGAAGTTGGTGCAGTCGCCGCCCGCCCCGTTGAACTTCCGGTACGCCGGGTTGTAGCTGTACCAGTACTTCTCGGCGTACCGCGCCATGGCCGCGTAGTCGTAGCTGCCGGTGGTCTTGCCCGAGGGCGTCGGCGTGGCGGGGCGCTTGGTGGAGGCCGGGGTGCCGTCCGGGTACTGGTTGCCGTCGTCCGCGACGGTGTTCACCCGGGCCACCGACGGCTCGTTGACCGCGACGGGGCCGTTGTCCCGCGAGGTGATCGCGGTCAGCTTCCAGCCGCCGTCCTTCGTGCCGGCGAGCTTCAGCTCCTGCCGCGTGGAGAACGCGGTGGTGGCCGGTTCGTCCCCGCGCACCTTCTTGTAGGTGAGCGTCGACGACGAGGTGACCTCGACGGTCGCCGTGCGGCCGGTGATCGTGGCGCGCTCCACGGCGACCCGGGTGTCGGCCTTCGTGTACGCCTCGCCGAGCTTCGCCAGCCGTGACTTGCGGGTGCGCAGCGACCGCAGCGCGGCGTCCTCGTCCTTCTTCAGGCGGCCCGACATGCGCGTCGTGGCAGCGCCGTCGGCGGAGCCGCCGCGTCGCGCGTGCTCCTCCACCAGGGCCTGGGTGCGCCGGGAGAGCACGTCGTCGGCGATGCGGGCGAAGGCGGCGACCGTCTTGCGGTCGGCCTTGCGGGGCTCGCTGCCGGCGGCGTCCGCGTGCGCGGGGGGCGCGAGCAGGGAGCCGGTCGCCACGGCCGCGGTCAGACTTGCGACGGCGGCGGGTCTGTATCTCTTGGGTATCACTCTGTTTCCTCTTTTGTCGCTTGATCACCCCGACTGGGGCACGGAATCTTCGCACAACTCCGTGCCATCGCTGCGCCGTTCCCCCCGCCAACGGCCCGCAGGCCGCCGGACCGGGGCGCCAGGGCTCCGGCGGCACCGCCCCGCGTACCTCTAGGGTGTGCGGCAAAGCGCAGCAGAGGAGGCATACGGGGTGGGTGGGCGCAGGAAGGCCGCAGGTGGGGGAACCGGGGCACGGCGAGCCGCACCGGGAGGTCGCCGCGCGGCGACCGGTCGGCGCAGGAAGTCCGGGGAGCGGCGCAGGGCACGGCCGGACGGCGGCATATCCGCCCTCCTCGCCCGGCCGCGCGGGCAACTGCGGCGGCTGCGCCCCGCGTACCCCCGGCCGGGCCGCAGCGGATGGCGGCGGTGGATGCCCTCGTGGCGTCAGTGGCTGGGCGCCTTCCTGTACCTGTTCATCGGCTTGACCGGTTTTGTCGCGATCGCGTACGCCGCCACGGACATACCGGATGACCTCAACTCGTTCGCCACACAACAGGACAACGTGTACTACTGGTCCGACGGCACCGTCATGGCCCGCACCGGCTGGGTCATCCGGCAGGAGATACCGCTGGACAAGGTGCCGCCGAAGGTCCGGGGGGCCGTCCTCGCGGCCGAGAACGCGAGCTTCTACTCGGATTCCGGGGTCTCGCCGACCGGCTTCCTGCGCGCCGCGACCGCCGCGGTCACCGGAGGGGAGACCCAGGGCGGGTCGACCATCACCCAGCAGTACGTGAAGAACGTCTACCTCAGCCAGGACCGCACGATCTCCCGGAAGTTCACCGAAGCCCTGCTCGCCGTGAAGCTGGACAACCACACGAGCAAGGACAGGATCTTCCAGGACTACCTCAACACCAGCTGGTTCGGGCGCGGCACCTACGGCATCCAGCGCGCCTCGCACGCCTACTACGGCAAGGACGTCTCGCGGCTCAACCCCAGCGAGGGCGCCTTCCTCGCCTCCCTCCTCAAGGGCGCCGGGCTCTACGACCCGGCCCTCGGCAAGGAGAACCGCGAGCGGGCCGTCGGACGGTGGAACTGGATCCTGGACCGCATGGTGGCGACCGGCCATCTCACGCAGGCCGAGCGCGCCACGTACAAGAAGTTCCCGGAACCCACGAAGCCGGGGTCGGGCGGCACCATCCCGGGCGCGCAGACCGGCTACCTGGTGGAGCTGGCCAAGCGGCACGCGATCAAGGCCGGGCACATCAAGACCGCCGACTACGACCTCGGCGGCTACCAGATCCGCACGACCTTCGACCGGAAGCGCACGAAGGCCCTGACCGCCGCCGTCCGGAAGGTCGACAAGGACTTCGACGCGAAGCGGCGGCCCGACACCGACAAGCACGCCAGAATCGGCGCGGCGAGCGTCGGCAGGGACGGCCGGCTGCTCGCCGTCTACGGCGGCCACGACTTCCTGAAGCAGGGGTTCAACCAGTCGAACGCGACGACCATCCCGGCCGGTTCGGTGTTCACCCCCTTCGTCTACGCCGCCGCGCTGGAGGACGGCGTGCAGCGCACCCGCGACGGGGGCCGCACGCCGGTCTCCCCGGCCAGCGTCTACGACGGCGACGACCGGATCGCCGTGCGGACGCCGGAGGGGCCGTACTGGGACCGCAGCGGCAAGGTGGTGAAGGGCCACAACGAAGGCGGCCGTGACTGGGGGAAGGTGACCCTGCGGCAGGCCGTCGCCGACTCCGTCAACACGCCCATGCTGCAACTCGGGCTCGACGTGGGGCTCGACCGGGTGGAGAAGTACGCCCTGCGGGCGGGGCTGCTCGAATCGAGTCTCGGGGAGCGGATTCCCGCGTACGCGCTCGGGGAGAACTCGACGCCCAGCGCCATCCGGATGGCCGGCGCGTACCAGACCTTCGCCGCCGACGGCATGCACACCGACCCCTACTCGGTGCTCTCGATCACGCGGGCCGGGGACGCGGTGCCGATCGACAGGCCGAGGCCCGCCCGTGCGATGTCCCAGAAGACCGCCCGAGCGGTCACGGACGCCCTGCGGACCACCATGACCGACGGGTCGGCCGAGGCGGCGGGCGGGGCCCACCCGGGCGCCGTGGGCAAGACCGGGACGACCACGGCGAACACGGCGGGCTGGTTCGTGGGGGGAACCGAGGACGAGACCACGGCCGTGGTCGTCTACCGCATGTCGCTGAAGGACCTGGTGCCGCTGCCGCTGAAGGGGCTGGGCGGCGACGCCCGCGGAAAGCTCGCCGACGAACGGGCGGTGGGCCTGTGGGCCGACTACATCAAGGCGGTGAAGTAGGCCGGTGGGGCGCTGAGGCGGTACAGGGCGGTCGCCGCCCCGCCCCCGGGGTTGCGGCGGCGGCCCGGCTCGCGCTACTTGACGAGCGACTTCCAGTCCGGCGCCTGCGCGGGGTCGAGCAGGCGCAGCCGGGCCAGGACCTTCGGGTCCTGGGCGTCGAGCCAGTCCGCCAGCTCCCGGAACGACACGCAGCGGACGCCCTTGCGCGGGCACACCTCCCGCATCACCTCCTCGACGGCGTCCATGTAGATGCCGCCGTTCCAGTCCTCGAAGTGGTTGCCGATGAACATCGGCGCCCGGCTCCCGTTGTAGACGCGGTTGAAGCCGTTCATGTACGACTTGCGGACCTGCGCCTCCCACTCGGCGTACTTCTCCGGGTCGCCCTGGGTGCTGTCACCGGACTGGTGGTAGAGGAAGTTGAAGTCCATGGACAGGACTTGCACCTCTTTGCCCTCAAGAGGCAGGAGTTGCAGGGGGAAGTTCCATATGTCGTCGACCTTGGACGGCCATATCTGGAAGTCCCCGGAGGAGCTCGCGTCGTAGCGCCACCCGAACGGCTTGATCGCCGCCAGAAGGTTCTTCTGCCCCTCCAGGCAGGGCGCGCGGCCACCGACCACTTCCCGGTCCGGATCGAAGGGCAGCGGCGCCTCTTGCGTGAAGCCGGTGTTGGTCTTCCACTTCTTCATGAACGAGTACGTCTGCTCGATCTCGCTCTTCCACTCCGCCACGCTCCAGTCGCCGCCGCCCTTGGGGCCGCAGAAGTGGCCGTTGAAGTGCGAACCGATCTCGTTGCCGTCCTGCCACGCGCCGCGCAACTGCTCCAGCGTGGTCTGTATGTGGGGGACGGTCGGGTACGAGATGGCGGCCGAGCCCGGGTTGTGCTGCGGCGGGCGGTAGAGCGTCTTCTTGCTCTCCGGCAGGAGGTAGATGCCGGTGAGGAAGAAGGTCATGTGGGCGTTGCTCTCCCGCGCCACCTGGCGGAAGTGGGAGAAGCGGCGGTCGTCGCCCTCCAGCGCGCCGTCCCAGGAGAAGACCACGAACTGCGGCGGCTTCTCTCCGGGCTTCAGCTTCTTGGCCTTGAGCTGCCCGCGCTGCGGTCCGGTGTACGAGGTGGACCCGTCACCCAGCACCTTGACCTTGCCGTCCCACTTCTCCTCGCCCTTCTTCGCACGCTTCGCGGAACGGGCCTTCTCCGCCGCGTCGCCCTGCGCCGTGGACGCCGTGTGCCGGTTGTCGCCCCGGCCCCCGGAGGAGTCACCGAGGGCGAGCACACCCGTGGCGGCCACCCCGCCCAGGCCGAGCACGGCCGCGATCACGGCCATGCGCTTGCGCTTGCGCGCCTTCTCGCGCGTCTTGCGGGCGGCGCGGGACTCGGTCCTGGTGGGTTCGGTGCCGTCGGGTTCGATCACTGCGGTCCTACCCCGTGTTCATCGCAGCAGGGCCGCGTGTGAATTGTTTGTATGAATATAGAACCGGCCGGGTCGTTTTCAGTAGCCCGGGTTGGTCACACCACCGCGTCGCGGCGGCCGTGCGCCCTGCGGAGAACGCGGCGAGGTCGTCGGCCGAACGATCCGAGCGGGCGGCCGCGTTGGCATGTGCGGGGTGGGCCGGTGAAGGTCATCGCGGGAACGCGAGCGAGGGCGGGGCATGGTACTCCGCCCTTCGATGGCCGAAGTCGCACCCTGCGAGACAACGGCCCCTGAGTGGCATGTTTGCATGTGTTCATGATCATCAACGAACAGGGAACTTCTGGGCCCCGGACCTACCTCGACCGCGTCCTGGAGCACTGGCAGCGGGACGAGGACGCCGAGGCGCTCGTGCAAGGGACGCGGCGGCTGACCCGGGGGGAGGCGCGGCGGCAGATGTTCCGGCTGGGGCACGCGCTGCGCGGCCAGGGACTCGTACCCGGTGACGGAGTGGGGCTGTTCCTGGCCAATCGTGTGGACTCCGTTCTGGTACAGCTCGCGGTCCACCTCATCGGCTGCCGCGTGGTGTTCCTGCCGCCGGAGCCGGGGCCCGGCGAGCTCGCCGCCCTGGTCGAGCAGTCCGGGGCACGCGCCGTGGTCACCGACCCGCTCTTCGCACGGCGTGCCGCCGACGCGGCCGGCCGCAGCGTCCACGCGCCCGCCCTGCTCAGCCTCGGGCCCTGCGACCAGCCGTGCGCGGACCTGCTCGCCCTGGCGGCCGACTGCCCCGAGGCACGCCCGGACGGTGTGCCCGCCCCGGGCGCGGACGAGGCCGTCACGGTCCTCTACACCGGCGGCACCCTGGGCCGCCCCAAGCTCGCCGCGCACAGCCACCGGCTCTACGACACGCTGGTGGAGCTGGCGGACGACGCCTCGGAGGACTCCGGGCCGACGGTCTTCCCGTCCATGGCCCCGGGCGCGGACCGGGTGCTCGCCGCCACGCTGCTCACCCATGGCAGCGGCCACCTCACCTCCGTCCAGGCGCTGGTGACCGGCTCCGTCCTCGTCGTACTGCCCGAGTTCGAGGCGGGCGCGGCGCTGGCGGTCCTGCGTGCGGAGCGGATCACCGCCACCATGTTCGTGCCGCCCATGCTGTACGCCCTGCTCGACCACCCGGAGTGCGGGCCCGGCGCGCTCCCCGAGCTGCGGCGCATCGTCGTCGGCGGCGCGGCCACCTCGCCCAGCCGGCTGCGACAGGCGGTCGAGGTCTTCGGGCCCGTGCTCAGCCAGGGCTACGGGCAGTCGGAGGCCCTCGGCATCGCCGCGTTCGGCGCGGACGACCTCGCGTCGGAGGCCGTCCGGCGGCCGGAGCTCTGGCGCAGCTGCGGCCGCGCGATATCCGGCGTCGAGATCGAGATCCGCGGCGAGGACAGCACGGCGGCCCTGCCCGTCCGGCAGGTCGGCGAGGTGTGCGTGCGCGGCGAGACGGTGATGCTCGGCTACCACGAGGACCCCGAGCGCACCGCGGCGGCCCTGCGCGACGGCTGGCTGCGCACCGGGGACATGGGCTACCTCGACGCCGAGGGCTACCTCTATCTCGTCGACCGGGCCAAGGACATCATCGTCACCGGCAGCACCAGCGACAACGTCTACTCCCGGGTCCTGGAGGACTTCCTGCTCACCCTGCCGGGGGTACGTGACGCGGCGGCGCTCGGCGTGCCGGACGAGGAGTACGGCGAGGCCGTCCAGATCTTCCTCGCCACGGCCGAGGACGCCGACATCGACACGGCCGAGGTCGCCGCGGCGGTCACCGCGGAGCTGGGAGAGCTCTACACGCCCCGGGGGACCGTCCTGCTGGACAAGCTGCCGATGACCAAGGTCGGCAAGGTGGACAAGAAGGCGCTGCGTGCCGCGTGGGCGAGCGGCGCCATGGCCAGGCCGTCCGTATCGGCGTGAGAGGCGGTGCTCCGGGTGGGCACGATGCTCCGCCCACCAAGTGGCGTCGCCCTGGGCCAGGTTGTCGTTGCCCACCGCCCCCTCGGAGCCGGGCAGTCGGCCGACCGCGTCGAGTTCCAGTGACTCGATCGTCGCGTCCGGCCTTCCGGTAGAGCCCGACGATGTCCTCCCGGCTCTCGTCGGCGGTGGCCCGCAAATCTGCGTTCGACTCGGCGTCGTCCGCGATCCACAGGGGCGACCCGTCGAACGGCCGCCCGAACATGGCGCCGAAGTACAGCGCCTCCACGCCGGTCGCGTGCTCGACGAGGCCCGGGAGGCTGGTGCCGGTCGGCGTCGGCGGGCGGCGCGTGTCGTACGCGGACAGGCCTTCTGGCTTCCACAGCAGCGCGTCGCGGGCGTCCTGGAGACAGACGCGGAGACCGGTCCTCCCGTCGGTGTGCATCATGCGGGCACGTCTGCCGGGCGCTGCTCCTGAGCGGCCGGCCGATACGGGGGAGCGGGCCGGGCCGACGAGCGCGAGGTTCAGGAGCCGGACGTACGGGGTGCGCCCGCGGGCGCGGCGATCAGGGTGATGGCGGCGTCCAGGAGGTCTCGGACGCGGTCGGGGGTGAACCTCTCGGGTTCGATGGGGAACATCATCATCCAGCCGTCACCGAGGGCGGCGAGCTGGTCGGCGAGCAGGTCGGCGGGGATGTCGTCGCGGACGGCGCCTTGCGTCTGTCCGCTCGCCAGGAGCGAGGCGAGCAGGTCGCGGTGGCGGGCGTAGCGCCGCGCGAGGACGGTGGCGAAGGCCGGTTCGTACCGCGCGTGGGTCAGCAGCTGGGACATGACGGGCCAGAACTCGGGATCGCCGGTCGTCCGGGACAGCCACCGCTCCAGGACCGCCCTGATGTCGGGCCGGCCCCGACTGGTCTCCAGCATGGCGTCGAAGCCGTCGAAGCGGCTCTGGGCCACCGCGGCGACCAGCTCCTCCTTGCTCGCGAAGTAGTACGTGACGGACCCGGTCGTGCATCCCGCGCGCTGGGCCACCTTGCGCAGGGAGGTGTGGGCGTACCCCTCCTGGGCGATCACCGAGGCCGCCGCCTTGAGGAGTTCGGCCCGCCTGGCCTCACGGTCGCCCGTCGGGCGTCCACGTCGTCGTACGGCCGGTGCGGTCTCGTCGGCGGCGGTCACTTGTCCGGGCGGGTTCTCGGGCACGCCGCGATTCTCCCACACACTTCGTGTAACGCCCGTTACGTGAAGTCCCGCCGCCGGGATCGGGGACGAGCCGCGCTCGTGGACGGGGCGGGACACGAGCGCTGGTGCCGCCGCCGGGAAGCCGCTCAGCCCTTAACATCGGCCGGGATCCCTTCAGCTCCACCGCGTCCCCTGACGATCCGGACAGAGAGGCTCGTCCGTGTACCGCTGGCTCTGAACGGCGCAGGTCGGCGGTGAGCCTGGCCATGGCGGCGGGTGCTGTGGTGCTGCTCTCCGACGACCGCGTGGTGCGCATGTCGTCGGCGGACATCGGCGTCCTCGTCCTCTTCGCCTACCTGCTCCCCTACCTCGCGATCACCCTGAGCGCGTTCTTGACGGTTCCTCCGGAGCGGGTCCGCGCCTGGGCGCGCCGTGAGGCCCGTGGCACGTTCGTGCAGCGCTACGTACTGGGGACCGCTCCCGGGCCCGGCGGGTCGCTTTTCATCGCGGCGTCCGCGCTGGTGGTCGCGGTGTTGTGGCTTCCCGGCCACCTCGCCACCACCTTCTCCGACCTGCCGCGCACAGTGGTGGCCCTCGCCCTGGTCGTCCTGGCCTGGATCTGCGTGGTCGTGGCCTTCGCCGTCACCTTCCAGGCGGACAACCTCGTGGAGAACGAGCGGGCACTCGACTTTCCCGGGGAAGAGGCCCCGGTCTGGGCCGACCACGTCTACTTCGCCCTGGCCGCGATGACCACGTTCGGCACCACCGACGTCAACGTGACCTCGCGGGCCATGCGGCGGACCGTGGCGGCGAACTCGGTCATCGCCTTCGTCTTCAACACCGTCACGGTCGCGAGCCTGGTATCCGCGCTGAGCGGCGTCTAGCGCTCCGGCGAAACGTCCCGGCGGGGGGCCGGTCCTCAGGCCCTGCGGCTGTGGAAGCGGTCCGCCATGCGGTCGAGCGTCCAAGCGGCGTGCAGCGTCGGCGCGCTGAGGACGGAAGGGGCGAACCGCGGCCGTCCGCGCCATACGGCGGCGAGGTCTTCGTGCGTCGGCTCGCCGGCGAGCCGGTCGGCGAGCAGGGTCCCGAGGTAGGGGGACTGGGCGAGGCCGTGGCCGTTGCAGCCGATGGCGTAGAAGACGTTCCGCGCCGCTTCTCCGGCGACCGGCAGCAGCGACGACGTCATCGCGATCCATCCGCCCCAGGCGCGTTCCGGCGCGACGTCACCGAGGGAGGGGAACCGCTCGTGGAAGCCCCGGACGAGGTCCGCCACGACCGCGTCGTCCGGCTCGCGGGCGCCCAGCGCCCCTTGCGCGGTCCGCAGCCGACGGGTGCCGAACATGATCGTGCCACGGGGTGTGGGCCGGTAGTTCTCCAGGATCGTGTGCGGGGTGATGATGCCGGTGCGCCTGGTCCAGCCGGTCGCCGCCAGGCGTTCCGGGGCGACCGGTTCGGTCTCGACCAGGCTGGTCCACACGGGCGTGACCATCCGCTTCGGGGCGATCGCGAGGGCACCGGAGTAGGCGTTGGTGGCCAGGAGCACCCGCTCGGCGCGCAGGCGGCCTCCGGTCACGTCGATGTCGACGCCCGAGGAGTGGGGCTCGATCGCGCGCACGGTGGTCTGTTCGTGCACCCGAACGCCCGAGGCGAGAAGCGCGTCACGCAGGCCGAGCGCGAACTTGCCGGGGTTCAGCAACCCGCCGACCCGTTCGAAGACGCCGCCGAGAAACGTGTTCGGCAGCCCGAAGTCCGCGCCCTCGACGAACTCGACGTCCGCCCCCGCGCCGCGCAGGATCCGGGCGTTCCGTTGGGTGCGCCGGAGTTGGCCCGGGGAGACGGCGGCGATGACATTGCCCGTCGGTTCGTAGTCGCAGTCGATGGCGAGCCGCCGGATCAGCCCCTCGGTGAAATGGGCCGCCGCGTCCGCGTACCGGATGAGCCCCGGCAGTCGGCGCGCGTACAGCGTCTTCAGCAGCTGCGGGTCGCCCGCCAGGGCGTTGGACAAGTAGCCGGCGTTGCGGGAGCTGCCGCCCCAGCCGCAGAACCCGGACTCCAGCAGGGCGACGTCCGCGCCGCGCCCGGCCAGTCGCAGCGCCGCCGCCATGCCGGCGTAACCGCCCCCGACGACGGCGATGTCACACGAGAGTTCCCCCTCCAGCATCGGTGCGAAGGCGGCGGGCCGGTCGACCCAGCCGGAGAACGCCGAATAGGACACACCGGCGAAGCCGGCCCTGCGCGCTGCGATGTCGATCATGTCAATCCCGGCTTCCTGCCCTGAGTACAGCGGACAGCGGCACCGTATCCGGCCGCGGCGATTTAACGCAACGCACGTTACGAAAAATGTCGCCCCGCCGCGAGCCGCGAGTGGGGGAGGCGGCACAGGCGGTCGCGCCGCCCCGGGCCACTCACCCCAGCCACACCCCCTCGCGCATGACGACCCGGCCCCGCAGCTCCGGTTCTCCACGCCAGGCGCGCACGGTCCTCGGCGCGACGCGCAGGTACGTGTAGGGGGGCTTCGCCGAGCGGGGGCCCCAGCCGAACTTGCGCGCGAACGCGTCCGCGGCCTCCTTCGGCACATCCGGCGCGGGGTGGCACTCCGCCTCCCCCTGGATCAGCACCACGTCCATGGCGTCCGGCAGCGCCAGCCGTACGCGCGGCTCCTTTCGCGCGTTGCGTACGGTCGCGGAGTTCGCGCCCGTGCACATCCACACCGCCTGTCCGTCCCACAGGAACCACAGGGGCACCTGGTGCGGGCCGTGGTCCGGGTGGGCCGTCGACAGCCATATGTCGCGCTCAGAGCTGAGCCGTTCCAGCGTTTCCCGCCTGCGTTCCGCCGTCTCGCGGCGGGTGATCTCCGTGGCCCGCATGGACGCCGACCCTAGCCAGCGCGGACGCCCCACACATGAGGCGCAAGGCCTAGGCCCATCGGCGGACCGCTGCCCGCCGTCACGGTCGCGCGTCGGCGCGGACCCCGCGGCAGGTGGCCGGGACCCGGATCTGGAGGGCGGCACGCCGGACGCGGCGCCCGACCTCTCAGGCCCGGGGCCGGGCGTACTCGCCGGGAGCAGCGTCCGCGTCGCCGGGCTGTACAGGGGCGGGCCGCACACCACCCCGGCCGACGGCTGGACGCTCGAAGTCGTCACTGCGGCGTGGCCCGTTGCCCGTCGCGGGTGCCGGTCAGGTCGTCGTCGAGATGGAAGCGACCGGTGTCTCCTTCGCCGAGCAGCAGATGCGCGGCGACCGCCACTACGGCCAGCCGCCGTTCCCGTCCGTCCCCGGATACGACCTCGTCGGTACGGTGCTGGCGGCCGGTCCCGGTGTCACGTCCTCGCTCGTCGGCCGGTGGCTCGACGAGCTGACCAGACACGATCTGCCCCCACGGCTTCCGGGGTCGTCTCACCACCGCCATGACGGCGCACCCCGAGGGGGGGCCCGCGGACCGGCGAACTGCGCTTCTTCGGCTACGCCCGTCAGCGCCCTACTTGACGTGCCACGTCGCCGGGCCGGGGAGAGCTGACGAGCAGTCAGGTGGTGCTCGGTGCGGGCCCCGCCCTGATGCACGACTTCGGCCTCACCGCGCACCCCACGGTCTGGCGCGGCCTTCCGGTCGTCTTCGATGCCGAGGAGCACTCCGAATCCCGTACCGCTGGAGCGACACGTGGAAGGGCCCCGCTGCGACCGGTCGTCGTGGGAGAGCAGCCGGAAGTGGTCGAGCGGTGCTCCCGGCCACCCGCCCGTGCCCGGTGTCGGCTCGATGCGGCACCGCTGGACCCTGGACCCGGCCACCGGCACCGCCCGCGAGGAGCGGCTCGACTCCCTCGTCACCGAATGCGCCACGATCAACGCGGCGTCGACCGGCTCGGCGCAACGCCACACGTACGCCGTCGCCTTCCCCGGCGCGGGTCTGGAACGGTACGCCCTGGTCAAGTACGACGCGCTGGCCGGACAGCGGCAGATCGCGGACGCCGGGCCCGGCCGCACGTACGGCGAGCCCTGCTTCGTACCGGCCGCCGGGGGGGCCGAGGACGACGGCTCCCTCATGACCCTCGTCAGCGACCTCGCGCGGGACGCCTGCGAGCTCCTCGTCCTGGACGCGCGGGACATCACCCGGCCCCGATCGCCGCCGTCGGACAGCCACGCCGCGTCCCGGCGGGCATCCACGGCTCGTGGATCGCCGACGCCAGAGACCGGAGCGTGCCCCATCCGGGTCACCCCGACGCGCCGCCACCCCTCGCCCCGCCTTGAATGGACAGGTGACCGCGCCTCCCGACGACTGCCTCGCGCGCAACGAGTGGATCTGCGGTGAGTACCTGAGCACCCGCCGCCGGATCATCCTCGACGCGGTCGTGCAGCATCTCGAACTGACGGTTGTCTCCGTCCTGATGGCCCTCGTCGTCGCCGTGCCCCTCGCCGTGCTCGCCCGCCGCTGGCGATGGGCCGCGGGGCCCGTCCTCGCGTTCACCACGATCTTGTACACCATTCCCTCGCTCGCGATGTTCTCGCTGCTCCTGCCGGTGTACGGGCTCTCCGCCTCCCTCGTCGTCGCGGGCCTCGTCCTCTACTCGCTCACCCTCCTCGTACGGAACGTCCTCGCCGGTCTCCGCGCCGTCCCCGAGGAGACCCGGCAGGCCGCCCGCGGCATGGGGTACGGGCCGGTCCGCCTCCTGCTCACCGTCGAACTGCCCCTCGCGCTGCCTTCCGCCATGGCCGGGCTGCGCATCGCCACGGTGTCCGCCGTCTCCCTGGTCACCGTCGGCGCCATCGTCGGCTTCGGCGGGCTCGGCAACCTCATCTACACGGGCATGAACACCTACTTCAAGGCCCAGGTGCTCACCGCGTCCGTCCTCTGCGTCGTCATCGCCGTCGCCGCCGACCTGCTGCTCCTCGGCGTACAGCGTCTCCTCACGCCCTGGGAGAGGGCGTCGCGGGCGGCCCGCTCATGAGGACACTCGCCGACGCCTGGACGTGGCTCACCGACTCCGCGCACTGGGCCGGCGACGACGGCATCTGGCACCGGCTCACCCAGCACCTCGTCCTCACCGTCGTCTGCCTGGTCATCAGCTGCCTGATCGCCCTGCCCGTCGCGCTCGTCCTCGGCCACCTCGGCAAGGGCGGCGCGCTCGCCGTGAACCTCTCCAACGCCGGCCGCGCCGTGCCCACCTTCGCGGTGCTCGTCCTGCTGCTGCTCACCCCGCTCGGCCGCTGGGGCGACGGGCCGACCGTCGTCGCCCTCGTCCTGTTCGCCGTGCCGCCGCTGCTCACCAACGCCTACGTCGGCATGCGGGGCGTCGACCGCGACGTCGTACAGGCGGCGCGCGGCATGGGAATGTCCGGGCGCCAGATGCTCTGGCGGGTCGAACTGCCGCTCGCCCTGCCCCTGGTGCTCAACGGCGTCCGCGTCGCCGCCGTGCAGCTCGTCGCCACCGCCACCATCGCCGCGCTGGCCGGCGGCGGCGGGCTCGGGCGGATCATCACGGCGGGGTTCAACCTGGCGAGCACCCCGCAGGTCGTGGCGGGCGCCGTCCTGGTGGCGGTCTTCGCGCTCCTCGTCGAGGCCGTCTTCGAGGTGGCCGAGCGGGTCGCCCCCGCCCGGACACGGCGCCGGGGGAACGCCGGATGAGGTGCCGCGCCGCCCTGGCAGCGGCCCTCCTCACCCTCACGGCAGGGTGCGCCTCCGGGCCCGCACTGGAGGACCGGGGCCAGGTCACCGCACCCCCGGGCGACAGCAAGAACCTCGTCGTGGGCTCCGCGGGCTTCACCGAGTCCGACCTGCTCGCCCAGATGTACGCGCTGCTCCTGAAGAAGGCCGGTTACGGCACGCGGATCCTCTCCGTGGCCAACCGCGAGCTGTACGAACCCGCCCTGGAGTCCGGCCAGATCGACGTCGTACCCGAGTACGCCGCGACCTTCGCGGACTGGCTGAACGCCAAGAAGAACGGCGCCGACGCCCGCCCCGTCGGCTCACCCGACCTCGGCACCACCCTGCGGGCCCTGCGCCGCCTCGCCGCCCCGCGCGGCCTCACCGTCCTCGACCCCGGCAAGGCGGTCGACCAGAACGCCTTCGCCGTCAGCGCGTCGTACGCCGTCCGGCACCGCCTGAGGACACTCAGCGACCTCGGCACATCCCGCCTGAAGGTGCGTCTCGCCGCGGGCGACGAATGCGTCCGGCGCCCCTACTGCGCCCCGGGCCTCAAGAAGGTCTACGGCATCGACATCGCCGGCATCGACCCGAAGGGCGTCGGCACGACCCAGGCCAAGAAGGCCGTCCAGAGCGGACAGGACCAGATGGTGCTCACCACGTCCACCGACGCCACCCTCGACGACTTCGGACTGGTGCTCCTCAAGGACGACAAGCATCTTCAGAACGCCGACTACATCGTGCCCGTCGTCAACCGCTCCCAGGCGGGCAGCGAGGGCGTCGCGGCGGCGCTCGGGCGGCTCAACTCCGTGCTGACGACCGCCGACCTCGCGTCCATGAACGAGCAGGTGGACAGCTGGCGGCGGCTGCCGCAGGACGTGGCCCGCACCTATCTGGAGGACAAGGGGCTGCTGTAGCGCCCCGTCAGGGGCGCGGGGAACTGCGCGACCGGCCACGGACGGCCCGCAGACGAAGAACCGCCTCACCAGCGGAGCGTCACGCGTCGGCGACCGAGTCGAACTCCACCTCGTCGCGGGCCACGCCCTGCGCGTCCGCGTCGACCGAACGGCGCAGCGCCTCGTGCAGCTTCGCCGGGGTCAGGACACCGAGGAAACGCGCCCCGTCCAGGACGGCGACCCAGCCCGCGTCGTGCTGCAACATCACACCGAACGCCTGCTTGAGCGGGGCCCCGACCGGCACCCATGCGTTCATGCGGTGCGCCAGGTCGCCGACCGTGCCGCCGGCACCGGCGAGCGCCACCTCGTCGACGCCGACCCAGCCGTGCAGATCACCGTCCGCGTCCAGGACCACGGCCCACCGCGCCCCCTGCTCGCGCAGCCGGGCCGCCGCCTGCGCGGCGGGCTCGGCGAGCCGGGCGACCGGCGGCTCCTCCAGGTCGTCCGGCTGGATCTCGGTGACCGAGAGCCGCTTCAGACCGCGGTCGGCCCCCACGAACCCGGCGACGTACGGCGTCGCGGGCGCCCCGAGCACCGCGCCCGGAGTGTCGAACTGTTCGATGCGGCCCTGGCCGTACACCGCGATGCGGTCACCGAGGCGGACCGCCTCCTCGATGTCGTGCGTGACGAACAGGACCGTCTTGCGCACCGCCCGCCGCATCCGCAGGAACTCCTCCTGCAACTGCTCGCGCACCACCGGGTCGACCGCGCCGAACGGCTCGTCCATCAGGAGGACGGGCGGATCGGCCGCCAGGGCCCGCGCCACACCGACCCGCTGGCGCTGGCCGCCCGACAACTGCTCGGGGTAGCGGGAGCCGTACGTCTTCGGGTCCAGGCCCACCAGGTCGAGCAGCTCCGCCGCCCGCGCCCGCGCCTTCGCCTTCTTCCAGCCGATGAGCGCGGGGACGGTCGCCGTGTTGTCGAGGACCGTGCGGTGCGGGAAGAGGCCGACCTGCTGGATCACGTAGCCGATGCGGCGGCGCAGCCGCACCGGGTCCACGCCGGCGATGTCCTCGCCGTCCACGAAGATGCGGCCGGACGTCGGTTCGATGAGCCGGTTCACCATCATCATCGTCGTGGTCTTGCCGCAGCCGGACGGGCCGACGAGCGTGACCAGTTCGCCCTCGGCGACCTCGAAGGAGAGGTCGTCCACGGCCGTCGTGCCGTCCGGGTAGCGCTTGGTCACCTGCTCGAACCGGATCATGCCCTCACGCTAGCCGCGCCCGTCACGCACCGCTCACCAGCACCGCCTGGAGGACGCGCGGCCCATGGACCCCCTCGACCCGGTCCAGCTCGATGTCGCTGGTCGCGGAGGGCCCCGAGATCCACGTCAGCGGGCGCGCCGGATCGAGCCGTTCGAGGGCCTGCGGAACGGAGGAGACGACCTGGTCCGGGACCCGCACCACGCAGATGTGATGGTCCGGGACCAGGGTGATGCGGCGGCGCCCCTGGTCGGGCGAGCCGTCGAGCACGATCGTGCCGGTCTCGGCGACGGCGACGGCGCAGCCGGTCACGACCGCCCCGGACCGGTCGAGCTCGGCGGCCGTGCTCACCGCGCGGTCGTGGACCAGCGGGGCGTCGACCGCCGACATCCACCCGGGCGGCAGCCCCGCAGGCACCAGCACGGTGCCGGGCCACCGCTCGGCGAGCAGCCGCATGAGCAGGAGAGGCAGCTCCGCCGCGTCCGTTCGGTGCACGATCGCCCGGTACTCCGCGAGGTTCTCCGCCAGCAGGTCCACCGTCTGCTCGACGGTCCGCTCCCCGTGCCGGCGGCGGTAACCGCGGTCGATGTCCGTCGCGTACGCCGTCGGGGCCCCGCCCGGCCCGCCGAGCGCCCGGCGCACCCGGCCCAGGATCACGTCCCTGCCGCTCACTCGCCGTCCTTTCCGCTGTCCTTGCCGCCGCCCGTCCGCTGCCACCAGTCGCGGAAGGACTCCGCCGGCACCTTCGGCAGGTCCCGGGTCGCCGTCCACGCGCGGCCCGGCCCCGGCAGCGTGCGCGGATGGAGGCGCCGGGTGCGCGACGCCAGGCGCCGGCCCGCGCGCAGCACGCCGGGGCGGGCGAACGCGAGGCCCGCCGCCCGCATAGCCGCCCGCTCCGCCGCGTGCCCCTTCGCGGGTCTCAGCGTCACCTTCACGCCGCGCCGTGTCACCTCGCCGCCCTGCGCGACCCGCTCGCGCAGGTGCACGAGGACCTCGGGGATGTCGATGGCCACCGGGCACACCTCGTAGCAGGCGCCGCAGAGCGAGGACGCGTACGGGAGCGAGGCGTCGATCTCGCTCGCCGTGCCCCGCAGCTGGGGGCTGAGGATGGCGCCGATCGGCCCCGGATACACCGAGCCGTACGCGTGCCCGCCCGCCCGCTCGTACACCGGGCACACGTTGAGACACGCCGAACAGCGGATGCAGCGCAGGGCCTGGCGGCCCACCTCGTCGGCGAGGGTGTCGGTGCGGCCGTTGTCCAGCAGGACCAGGTGGAAGGCGCGGGGGCCGTCCGTGTCCGTCGTGCCGGTCCACGTCGAGGTGTACGGGTTCATGCGCTCCGCCGTCGAGGAACGCGGCAGTGTCTGGAGGAACACCTCCAGGTCGCGCCAGGCCGGCACCACCTTCTCGATGCCGACGACCGAGATCAGGGTCTCCGGCAGCGTCAGGCACATCCGGCCGTTGCCCTCGGACTCCACGACGACGAGGGTGCCCGTCTCCGCGACCATGAAGTTCGCGCCGGAGACGCCGACCTTGGCGCGCAGGAACTTCTCGCGCAGATGCAGGCGGGCCGCCTCGGCGAGTTCGCGGGGGTCGTCGGTGAGACCGTCCGGCGCCGGGCGGCCCCACCGGCCCATCTCCCGCGCGAAGATGTCGCGGATCTCGCCGCGGTTGCGGTGGATGGCCGGGACGAGGATGTGCGAGGGGCGGTCCTCGCCGAGCTGCACGATGAGCTCGGCGAGGTCGGTCTCGTACGCGCGGATGCCCGCCTCTGCGAGGGCTTCGTTCAGCCCGGTCTCCTGCGTGGCCATCGACTTGACCTTGACGACCTCGGACTCGCCCGTCTCCCGCACGAGCCGCGTCACGACGCGGTTTGCCTCGTCGGCGTCGGCGGCCCAGTGGACGGTGCCGCCCGCCGCCGTCACCGACTCCTCCAACTGGACCAGGTAGTGGTCCAGATGGCGCAGCGTGTGGTCCTTGATCTGCCGGCCCGCCTCGCGCAGCGCGGCCCAGTCGTCGAGCTCGGCGACCGCGCGGGCCCGCTTGTCGCGGATGGTGTGGGTGGCGTGCCGGAGGTTGGCGCGCAGGGTGGTGTTCCCGACCGCCTCGCGCGCGGCCTCGGGAAAGGCCGGCATCCCGAGATACGTACCGCTCGTGCCGTTCATGCCGTTCATGCCGTTCATGGCGCTCATGACAGGGGATCCTCCTCCGTGCTCGCTAGGATCTCGGCGATGTGCACGGGCCGTACGGCCGTACGCAGCCGGGTCATCGTGCCGCCGATGTGCATCAGGCAGGAGTTGTCCGCCGCGCACAGCACCTCCGCACCGGTCGACTCGGCGTGGCGCACCTTGTCGGCGCCCATCGCCGCCGAGACGTCGGAGTTCTTCACGGCGAACGTGCCGCCGAAGCCGCAGCACTCCTCGGCACCGGGCAGCTCCACCAGCTCCAGGCCCCGCACCGCCCGCAGGAGCCGGACCGGCCGCTCGCCGAGGCCGAGGCTCCGCAGGCCGTGGCAGGTCGGGTGGTAGGTGACCTTGTGCGGGTAGTACGCCCCGACGTCCGTGACGCCGAGGACGTCCACCAGGAACTCGGTGAGCTCGTACGTCTTCGGCACCACCGGCGCGAGCGTGCGCGCGAGGGCGTCCCCGCGGCCCTCCGCGCGCGCCCGCTCGCCCATGCGCGGGTACAGCTCGCGCACCATCGCCCCGCAGGAACCGGAGGGCGTCACGACCGCGTCGTAGGCGTCCGGAGCGAAGACCTCGGAGAAACGCCGGGCGAGCGGTTCCGCCTGATGCCGGTACCCGGTGTTGTAGTGCGCCTGCCCGCAACACGTCTGCCCCGTCGGGAAGTCGACGTCGACCCCCAGTCTGGTCAGCAGTTTCACCACCGCGCGGCCCGTGTCCGGGTAGAGCGTGTCGTTGACACAGGTCAGGAACAGGGCGACACGCATCGCGGGTTCCTCCTCGTCGGCCATCGGGTGGACGCAGGGTACGCGGCAGGGGCGGCGTACGGCAGTGGCCACCCGCACAGGACCGGGCGGGGCGTCCTTCGCCCCGTCCGGTGGCGACGACACACGGCAGGATGGGGCGGACCCGCCCACGACCAGCGCCCAGGAGCACCCTTGACCGCCACGTACCGCCAGCCAGGAGTGGTCCTCACCGACCGCCGCTTCAGCGTGCCGCTCGACCACGACGACCCGGCGGGGGAGCGGATCGAGCTCTACGCCCGCGAGGTGGTCTCCGCGTCGCGCGGCGGCACCGACCTGCCCTGGCTGGTCCATCTGACAGGCGGTCCCGGCTTTGGGGCCACCCGCTTCCACGGCAGGGAGTCCTGGCTCGACCGCGCCCTGCGGGACTTCCGCGTCCTCCTCCTCGACCAGCGCGGCACCGGCGGGTCCACGCCCGCCAACCGCCAGACGCTCCCGCTGCGCGGCGGCCCCCGCGAACAGGCCGACTACCTCGCCCACTTCCGCGCCGACGCCATCGTCCGTGACTGCGAGGCGATCCGTCCCGGCGTGACGGGCGGCGGGCCCTGGACCGTCCTCGGCCAGAGCTTCGGCGGGTTCTGCGCCACGCACTACCTGTCGGCGGCGCCCGAGGGCCTGTCCGCGGCGCTCATCACCGGCGGCCTGCCCACCCTGGACGGCCACGCCGACGACGTCTACCGCGCGGCCTACCCGCGCATGGCCCGCAAGAGCGCGGCGCACTACGCCCGTTACCCGCAGGACGTCGAGCGCGCCCGCCGCATCGCCGCCCACCTCGCCGAGCACGAGCCGGTCCTGAACGGCGGCCACCGGCTCACCGTCCCCGCCTTCCAGTCCCTCGGCATCCTGCTCGGCGCGGGCGACGGCAGCCACCGGCTCCACTACCTCCTGGAGGACGCCTTCGTGCGCACGGCGTCGGGGAACGTGCTCTCCGACGCGTTCCAGGAGAACGTCCAGGCCGTCCTGTCGTACGCCGGGAATCCGCTCTACGCCGTGTTGCACGAGGCGATCTACGGCCAGGGCGAGCGGCCCACCGCCTGGGCGGCCGAGCGGGTGCGCGCCGAGTTCCCCGCGTTCGACGCCGGCAAGGCCCTGGCGGGTGACGAGCCGCTGCTGTTCACCGGGGAGGCCGTGCAGCGCTGGATGTTCGACTGCGACCCGGCGCTGCGCCCGCTGCGCGAGACCGCCGAGCTGCTGGCCGAGCGCACCGGCTGGCCGCGCCTGTACGACGTGGACCGGCTGGCGGCGAACGAGGTACCGGCAGCCGCCTCCATCTACCACGACGACCTGTTCGTCGACACCGGGCACTCGCTGCGGACCGCCCGCGCCATCCGGGGGCTGCGCACCTGGGTCACCGACGAGTTCGAGCACGACGGACTGCGGGTGAGCGGACCGAAGGTCCTCGACCGGCTGCTCGCGCTGACCCGCGGGGAGGCGTGAGGCGCGGCTCCCCGCGGCCGCGACGGGGGACGGCCGCACCCTTGACCCGCGCGCGGGCGGCGGACAAGTCTGGGCGCATGAAGATCACAGACAGCGGCACCATCCTGTTCCGCAACACCATGCGCATCACCGACGGCCACCTCGACGGCTTCCGGCACGCCATCGCCAGGGCGGTGGCGTTCACCGAGGAGCACGGTCCGCAGCTCATGGTGGAGGTCTTCATCGACGAGGAGCGGATGCTGGCGCACAGCTTCCAGCTCTACCGCGACTCCGACGCGATCCGCGCCCACCGGGAACTGTCGGACCCCTACATCCGCGAGGTGATGGAGCACTGCACCGTGCGGCACTTCGAGATCTACGGTGAACCGGACGACGACATCATGGCGGCCCTGAAGACCCCCGACGGGGAGTCCTTCCCCGTCACCCACACGCCCCGCCTCGTCGGCTTCACCCGCCTCGAACACCCGCGCCCCGCGGCGTGACACGTCCCGAGGCCGCGCTCGCGCGAGGCCGGGCACCGGCCGCCGCAGACGGGCCTTAGGCTGCGGCCCATGACCGAGTCGCAGACCGCAGCCGGGGCCACCGCGCCCGACCGGCTCACCCCCATGCCCGAGGACTGGCAGCGCGCGCTGGCCGTCGTGGCGCACCCCGACGACCTGGAGTACGGCTGCGCGGCGGCGATCGCCGGCTGGACGGACGCGGGCCGCGACGTCGCCTACCTCCTCGCGACCCGCGGCGAGGCGGGCATCGACACGATCGACCCCGCCACCTGCGGGCCGCTGCGCGAGCGGGAGCAGCGGGCGAGCGCGGCGGTCGTCGGCGTCGCGACGGTGGAGTTCCTCGACCACCGGGACGGCGTCGTCGAGTACGGCACGGCGCTGCGCCGCGACATCGCCGCCGCGATCCGCAGGCACCGGCCCGAACTCGTCATCACGCTCAACCACCGCGACACCTGGGGCGGCGTCGCCTGGAACACCCCCGACCACGTGGCGGTGGGCCGTGCCACGCTCGACGCCACGGCGGACGCGGGCAACCGCTGGATCTTCCCCGAGCTGATCGAGGAGCAGGGCCTGGAGCCGTGGAACGGCGTGCGGTGGGTCGCCGTCGCCGGTTCGTCGACCCCGACGCACGCGGCGGACGCGACGGCCGGGCTCGACCGCTCGGTGGCCTCGCTCCTGGAACACCGCACCTACATCGAGGCGTTGACGGACGAAGACCCCGAGAAGTACTGCCGTACGTTCCTCACGGGCAACGCCCAGGCACTGGCGCCACGCTTCGGCGGGAAGCCCGCGGTGGGGTTCGAGGTCTTCAGCCGGTGAACCCGGCGCCCGTGGCCTGACGGCCCATCAGGTCCCTCGGGTCTCATCGGGTCCCTGGGGCGGCCCGTCAGCTCTCCTCACAGGCTCCTCCGAGGGCCTGCGCCGGGCGTATGAGCGCTTCCGGGCCTTCGCGGGGCTGCCGCAGCCGGAGGCAGGCCTCCCCGCCATCCGCGTCCTCCGGCTCGTGGTCCGTTTCCCGATCCGCCATGCGCGCATCGAATGCCGCGCAGCGGCCGAAAGCTCCTTGCCCGATGTCCGCCTCCGTGCACCGTCCATGACCCCGTCCCGCGGCCCCGCGCCCTAGCCGCCCACGATCCCGTGCTCGCGACCGTCCGCCGCCACGCGGGCCACCGCGGCCTCCGCCTCCGGGGTGAAGACACCTGCCCGGCGGCGGGCCGCCGCCGTGTCGATGTCCGCCATGACGAGCTCGGCGTTGATCGCGGTGCCGGCCCGGTAGCCCGCGCTCGCCGCGTTGATCACCTGTTCCGCGGGGCCCGCCGCGTTGCCGACCGCCCACACGCCGGGGACCGACGTGCGGCCCGTCTCGTCCACCGCCGGGTACGGCCCGAACGGGGTCTCCCTGGTGTCGGCGCCGAGCGCGCCGAGCAGGCCGTCGCGGGGCACCGGCCGCGCGGCGACGAACAGGACGGAGCGGGGGATCACCCGGCCGTCGGCGAGCCGGACGCCCGTCAGCCGGTCGTCGGTCACCTCCAGGCCGGCGACCTCGCCCTCCACCACCGCGACGCCGGCGGCCGCGAGACGCTCCCACTCCGCGTCGGGCAGCCCCCGCACGGTGTTCAGGAAGAGCGTCACGTCCTTGGACCACTGGGTGACGAGCAGCGCCTGATGGCCGGTGAACGGCTCCGGGGCGAGCACCCCGAAGGGCTGGTCCCGCACCTCCCAGCCGTGGCAGTACGGGCAGTGCAGCACGTCACGGCCCCAGCGCGCGGCGACCCCCGGCACCGCGGGCACCTCGTCGACCAGGCCCGCGGCCACGACGACCCGGCGCGCGCGCACCGCCCGGTCGCCGTCCGCGAGCCGCACCCCGAACTCGCCCCGCCCGTCCGGCAGTACCTCCGTCACGCGGCCCCGCACCACCTCCACGCCGTACCGAGCCAGCTCCCGGCGCCCCTCGGCGAGGAACTCCGCGGGCGGCATGCCGTCCCGCGACAGGTAACCCTGCATGTGCGCGGCGGGCGCGTTGCGCGGTTCCCCGGCGTCGACGACGAGGACCCGCCGCCGTGACCTGCCGAGTACGAGCGCCGCGCTCAGGCCCGCCGCGCCGCCTCCGACGACCACGGCGTCGTATCCGTTGTTGTGGGTCATGGCGACCACCTCCATGAGCACTCTCCCGCCGACGATGCGTTTTCGACAAAGTGCTTTGCCGATACCGCAAAGCAGCGCATGATGGGGGCATGAGCGACAAGCCGAGCGAAGAACCGGAAGAGATGGACCAGGTCCTCACCGAGGTCGGCCCCCGGCTGCGCCGCATCCGCCGGGAGCGCGGCGCCACCCTCGCGGGGCTCTCCGCCGCCACCGGCATCTCGGTCAGCACCCTGTCCCGCCTGGAGTCCGGCAACCGCAGGCCGAGCCTCGAACTGCTGCTGCCCATCGCCCGCGCCCACCAGGTCCCGCTGGACGAACTGGTGGGCGCCCCGCCGGTGGGCGACCCGCGCGTGCGGGCCAAGCCGATCGTCCGGCACGGGCGCACGATGCTGCCCCTCACCCGCCAGCCCGGCGGCCTCCAGGCGTACAAGGTGATCGAGCCCGCCCGCACCACCCCCGCCCCGGACCCGCAGACCCACGAGGGGTACGAGTGGCTCTACGTCCTCTCCGGCAAGCTGCGGCTGATCCTCGGCGACCACGACGTGGTGCTCGGCCCCGGCGAGGCCGCCGAGTTCGACACCCGCGTCCCGCACTGGTTCGGGGCGACGAGCGAGGGAGGGGCGGAATTCCTGAGCCTCTTCGGCCCCCAGGGCGAGCGGATGCACGTACGGGCGCGGCCCGCCCGCAAGGACGGCGGCGACTGACGGTTCCCCTGCGGCAAGCGACCGCTTAGTATGCGATCGAGCCCGGTCTACGACAGCCCCGTGGAGGCCCCGCATGCAGGCATGGCAAGTGCACGAGAACGGCGAGCCGGGCGAGGTGATGCGCCTGACGGAGACCGAACGCCCGCACCCCGGTGACGGGCAGGTGCTCCTTAAGGTCCGCGCCGCGAACATCAACTTCCCCGACGCGCTGCTCTGCCGCGGCCAGTACCAGGTCAGGCCCCCGCTGCCCTTCACGCCGGGCGTCGAGATCTGCGGCGAGACCGAGGACGGACGGCGCGTGCTCGCCACCCCCGCCCTGCCGCACGGCGGTTTCGCCGAGTACGCCGTCGCGGACGAGGCCGCCCTGCTGCCCGCGCCCGACGCGCTGGACGACGCGGAGGCCGCCGCGCTCCACATCGGCTACCAGACGGGCTGGTTCGGCCTGCACCGCCGGGCGCGCCTCCAGGCGGGGGAGACACTCCTCGTGCACGCGGCGGCGGGCGGCGTCGGCAGCGCCGCCGTGCAGCTCGGCAAGGCCGCGGGCGCCACGGTCATCGGCGTCGTCGGCGGTGCGGCCAAGGCGGCGGTCGCCCGCGAGCTGGGCTGCGACCTCGTCGTCGACCGCCGTACGGACGACATCGTCGCCGCCGTCAAGGAGGCCACCGGCGGCCGTGGCGCCGACGTCGTCTACGACCCCGTGGGCGGCGACGCGTACGCCAAGTCCGCCAAATGCGTGGCCTTCGAGGGCCGCATCGTCGTCGTGGGCTTCGCGAGCGGCTCCATCCCCTCGCCCGCGCTCAACCACGCCCTGGTGAAGAACTACACGATCATGGGCCTCCACTGGGGCCTCTACAACACCAAGGACCCCCGCGCCATCGCGCGCTGCCATGAGGAGCTGACCGAGCTCGCCACCAAGGGCGCCGTCAAGCCGCTGGTGAGCGAGCGCGTGCCGATGGCCGGTGCCGCCGCGGCCGTGCAGCGGGTCGCCGACGGGCTCACCACCGGACGCGTGACCGTCCTGCCGCAGGGCGGTGCCGCATGACCGACGCCGCCGAACTGCGCACCCGTACACGGGAGTTCCTTGCCGCGCACCCGCCCGCGAGCACCGCCCGCGACGACTTCCTCAAAGCCCGTTTCGACGCGGGTCTGGCCTGGGTGCACTACCCCGAGGGCCTCGGCGGCCTCGGCGCGCCGCGCTCCCTGCAAGCCGTCGTGGACGCCGAGCTGGAGGCCGCGGACGCGCCCGACAACGACCCGCGGCGGATCGGGATCGGCCTCGGCATGGCCGCGCCGACCGTCCTCGGCTTCGGCACCGAGGAGCAGAAACGCCGCTTCCTGCGGCCGCTGTGGACCGGCGAGGAGGTGTGGTGCCAGCTGTTCAGCGAGCCGGGCGCCGGATCCGACCTCGCCGCGCTCGGCACCCGCGCCGTCCGTGACGAGGCGAGCGGCGACTGGATCGTCAACGGCCAGAAGGTGTGGACCTCCAGCGCCCACACCGCCCGCTGGGCCATCCTCATCGCCCGCACCGACCCCGACGCGCCCAAGCACCGCGGCATCACGTACTTCGTGTGCGACATGACCGACCCGGGTGTCGAGGTGCGGCCGCTGCGCCAGATCACCGGCGAGGCCGAGTTCAACGAAGTCTTCCTGACCGACGTGCGCATCCCCGACGCGCACCGCCTCGGCGCCGTCGGCGAGGGCTGGAAGGTCGCCCAGACGACGCTCATGAACGAGCGCGTCTCCATCGGCGGCATGCGCATCCCGCGCGAGGGCGGCATGATCGGGCCCGTCGCCAGGGCCTGGCGCGACCGCCCCGAGCTGCGCACCCACGACCTCCACCAGCGCCTGATGAAGCTCTGGGTCGACGCCGAGGTCGCCCGGCTCACCGGCGAGCGGCTGCGCCAGCAGCTCGTCGCGGGCCAGCCCGGCCCCGAGGGCTCCGGCATGAAGCTCGGCTTCGCCCGCCTCAACCAGGAGATCAGCGGCCTGGAGGTCGAACTCCTCGGCGAAGAAGGGCTGTTGTACGACGACTGGACGATGCGCCGGCCCGAGATCGTCGACTTCACGGGCCGTGACGCGGGCTACCGCTACCTGCGCTCCAAGGGCAACAGCATCGAGGGCGGGACCAGCGAGGTTCTGCTGAACATCGTCGCCGAGCGCGTCCTCGGGCTGCCCTCCGAGCCGCGCACCGACAAGGACGTCGCCTGGAAGGACCTCGCGCGATGACTGACCTGCTCTACTCCGAAGAGGAAGAGGCGCTGCGCTCGGCGGTGCGCGACCTGCTCACCGACCGCTGCGACGCCGCGTCCGTGCTCGCCCGCGCCGAGACCGCCACCCCGCACGACCGGGAGCTGTGGAAGGCGCTCGCCGAGGGCATGGGCCTCGCGGGGCTGCTCGTGCCCGAGGAGCTGGGCGGCGAGGGCGCCACCCACCGCGAGGCCGCCGTCGTCCTGGAGGAGCTGGGCCGCGCCGTGGCGCCCGTGCCTTACCTCACCAGCGCCGTCGTCGCCACGGAAGCGCTGCTCGCCTGCGACGGGAGCGAGGCCGCCGCACTGCTCGGCGCGCTCGCCTCCGGACGCACGGTCGCCGCGCTCGCGGTGGGCCTCGCCACCGCTCCCGGCGCCCCCTTCAAGGACGTACGCCACGAAGACGGCGCCCTGCACGGGGAGCTGACCGGCATCGCGGACGCGGCGGGCGCCGATGTGCTGCTCGTCCCGGCGGGCGGCGGGCTGTACGCCGTCGACACCGGCCAGGACGGCGTCACCGTCACCCCGCGGACCTCGCTCGACCTCACCCGCCCACTCGCCACGGTCAGCCTCGACGGGGCACGCGCGCGTGCCCTCACGCAGGACGCGCGGCACGCCGTCGCGCAGGGGCTGCGGGCAGGGGCCGGACTGCTCGCCTCCGAACAGCTGGGCATCGCCGAATGGTGCCTGACCGAGACGGTGCGGTACGTGAAGGAGCGGCACCAGTTCAACCGGCCCGTCGGCTCCTTCCAGGCCCTCAAGCACCGCCTCGCCCAGCTGTGGCTGGAGGTCGTCAACACCCGCGCCGCCGCCCGTCACGCCGCGGACGCGCTGGCCACCGGCGGTGACGAGCCGAACCTGGCCGCGGCGCTGGCGCAGGCCTACGCGGCGCCGGTGGCCGTGCGCGCCGCCGAGGAGGCCCTACAGCTGCACGGCGGCATCGGCATGACCTGGGAGCACCCCGTCCACCTCTGTCTCAAGCGCGCCAAGGCCGACTCGATCGCCTACGGCACGGCGGGCGCGCACCGGGAGGCACTGGCCGGTCTCGTCGCGCTCCCGGCGCCCTGAGCCCGCGCCTCCGGCACCCTGACCTCACGCTCCCGGCGCCCTGACCTGCGGCCCCTACCGCGTAAGGCATAATTGCGAGCCGTTCGCAATAACGCTTGATCTTCAGTAGGGGTGTGGAGCATGAAGGCCCGATCGATACGGGGCACGGGCGGCGTGGCGGCGGCCATCGCCATAGCGGTGGCCGCCTCCGCCTGCTCGGCACCGGGCGACGGCAGTGCCGAAGGCGCCAAGGATTCGGCGGTCGTCGGCATCGCCTACGAGCCCGACACCCTCAGCCCCCTCCTCGGCTACGGCAAGGACGGCAACTCCAAGATCTTCGACGGCCTGCTCACGCACGACGCCGACATGAAGCTCAAGCCCGCCCTCGCGGCCGCGCTGCCCAAGGTCACCGACGACGGCAGGACCTACACGTACAAGCTGCGCAAGGGCGTCAAGTTCAGCGACGGGAAGCCCTTCTCCGCCAAGGACGTCGTCTTCACGTACGAGACGATCCTCGACAAGAAGACCAACAACGCCTCCAAGACCGAGCTGGACGCCGTCAAGAGCGTCGAGGCCAAGGGCGACGACACGGTCGTCTTCCACCTCAAGTACCCCTACGCGCCCTTCGCCGAGCGCACCGTCCTGCCCATCGCGCCCGAGCACATCGCGGGCAAGCAGGACGTGAACAACGGCGCCTTCACCACCAAGCCCGTCGGCACCGGACCCTACGAGCTGGTCAAGTGGTCCAAGGGCGAGAAGCTGACCTTCAAGGCCAACCCCGGCTACTGGGGCGGCGCACCGAAGATCAAGAACTTCACCATGGCGATCATCAAGGACGACGACGTGCGGGCCACCCGGCTCGACGCCGGCGAACTCGACGGCGCGATCCTGCCGCCGAACCTCGCGAAGAAGTACCAGGGCGACAGCGGCAAGAAGACATACGCCGCCAAGACCTTCGACTACCGCGTCGTGACGCTGCCCACCGGCAACAAGGTCGCCGGCGACACCGCCGTCCGCCGCGCCCTGGACGTCGGCGTGAACCGCAAGGCCATGGTCGACTCGATCCTGGACGGCGCCGGCAAGGAGGCCTACGGCCCCGTCCCGACCGACAGCCCCTGGTTCACCAAGGGCACCGAGCGGAAGTTCGACGCCGCGAAGGCGAAGAAGATCCTCGACGACGCCGGGTGGAAGCCGGGCAAGGACGGCATCCGCGAGAAGGACGGCGTCCAGGCCACGTTCCCGCTCTGGTACCTCTCCGGCGACAAGCTTCGCCAGGAGCACGCCCTCGCCTACGCCTCCGACGCCAAGAAGCTCGGCATCAAGGTCCAGGTGCAGTCCGGCACCTGGGAGGTCATCGAGCCGCGCATGCCGAAGGACGCCGTCCTCGCGGGCGGCGGCTCCCCGGCCGACCCCGACTTCGACCAGTACACCCTCCTGAAGTCCTCCCTCGCCGGTGACGGCTTCAACAACATGGCGCACTACGACAACCCCGAGGTCGACAAGGCCCTGGAGGACGCCCGCAAGAGCGGCGACCACGCCGAGCGCAAGGCCGCCTACGACACCATCCAGCGCGAACTGGTCAAGAACCCCGGCTACACCTTCCTCACCCACATCGACCACCTCTACGTCGTCGACAAGAAGTTCGGCGACCTGACCACGCAGGTCGAGCCGCACGACCACGGCCTTGCCTCCGGGCCCTGGTGGAACGTCGAGGACTGGCAGCCGAAGAAGTGACGACCGCGATACGCGAGACCCCGGGGAAGGCGGCACACCGCCGCCTCCCCTGGGGTCCGATGGCGCGCCTCGCGGGACGGCGGCTGCTGTTCGCCGTGCCCGTCCTGCTCGTCGTCACCTTCGGCGTCTTCGCCATCGCCGCCGCCTCGCCCTTCGACCCCGTCAAGGCGTACGCGGGCACGGCCGGGCTCACCGCCTCGCAGGAGAACCTCGACCAGCTGCGCGCCAACCTCGGCGTCGACCGGCCGCTCGCCACCCGCTGGTGGGAGTGGCTGACCTCGGCGCTCACCGGCGACCTCGGCGACTCCAGCACCCTGCGCCAGCCCGTCGCCGACGTCATCGGCGAACGCGTCGGCTGGTCGGTGCTGCTCGCCGCCACCGCCTTCCTCGTCGCCATCCTGCTCGGCACGGCCCTCGGCGTCCTCGCCGCGCGCCGCCCCGGCGGCTGGGTCGACCGCGCGGTGACCTCGCTCGCGTACACGCTCGAAGCGGCGCCGCCGTTCTGGCTCGGCCTGCTCGCCGTCTGGCTGTTCGCGCTGAAGCTCGGCGTACTGCCCTCGGGCGGCCTCACCGACACGGCCAGCTCCACCGTCACGGCCGGGCAGGTCGCGAGCCACCTGGTCCTGCCCGCCGGAGTACTCGCCGTCTCGCAGCTGCCCTGGTTCGTGCTGTACGTGCGTCAGGGCGTCGGCGACGCGCTCGGCGACGACCCCGTGCGCGGCGCACGCGCGCGTGGCCTCGCCGAACGGACCGTCCTCCTCGGCCACGCGCTGCGCTCCGGCATGCTGCCCGTGCTCACGCTCATCGGCTCCCGCGTACCCGAACTGATCACCGGAGCGCTCCTGGTGGAGACCGTCTTCAGCTGGCCGGGCATCGCCGCGGCCACCGTCCAGGCGGCGACCTCCGTCGACTTCCCGCTGCTCGCCGCGCTGACCGCGCTCGCCACGGCCGCGGTCCTCCTCGGCAACCTCGTGGCCGACCTCCTGTACGGCCTCGCTGATCCGAGGGTGGGATTCGATGGCTGACATCGCCTGGCGCGCCCATGGCGGCGTACGCCGCTCCACGCGCGCGTGGCGCGTGCGTTCCTCCGCGGTGATCGTCGCCGCGGTCGTCCTCGCCGTCCTCATCGTCCCGCCCCTCGTCAACCTCGACGAGCAGGCCGTCGACCTGGCCGCCAAGCTCCGGCCGCCGTCGCTCGCGCACCCCTTCGGCACCGACGACGTGGGCCGCGACCTGCTGCTGCGCTGCGTGTACGGGCTGCGCGTCTCCCTGCTCGTCGGGGTCGTGGCGGCCGTCGTCGCCACCGTCATCGGCACGGCGGTCGGCGCCCTCGCCGCCGCCTCCGGGGGCTGGGTGGACCGGATCGTGATGCGGCTCGTCGACGTCTTCTCGTCCGTGCCGCACCTGCTCCTCGGCATCTTCATCGTGGCGATGTTCCGGCCCGGGGTGTGGCCCGTCGTCGTCTCCGTGGCGCTCACCCACTGGCTCTCCACCGCCCGCATCGTGCGCGCCGAGGTGCTCTCCCTGCGCTCGCGGCCCTACGTCGACGCCGCCATCTCCGGCGGCGCCTCACGGCTGCGCGTCGCGGTGCGCCACCTGCTGCCCGGCGTCCTGCCACAGGCCGGACTCGCCGCCGTCCTGATGGTGCCGCACGCCATCTGGCACGAGTCCGCGCTGTCCTTCCTCGGCCTCGGACTCCCCACCCACCAGGCCAGCCTCGGCACACTCGTCCAGAGCGCGCGCGGCTCGCTCCTCGCGGGCGACTGGTGGCCGACGCTCTTCCCCGGCCTGTTCATCATCGTGCCCACCCTGGCGATCGCGGGCCTCGCGGGCGCCTGGCGGGAGCGGATCAATCCCCGGCGCCGATCGGAGCTGATGCTGTGACGGTCCCCGTCCTCTCCGTCAAGGGCCTGTCTGTACGGTTCCGCATGCGCGGCGGCAGCCATGTCTCCGCCGTCACCGACGCCACCTTCGACCTCGCGGCGGGGGAGTGCCTCGCCCTGGTCGGCGAGAGCGGCTGCGGCAAATCCGTCCTGGCCTCCGCGCTGCTCGGCCTGCTCCCCGAGAACGCCGAGACGGCCGGTTCGGCGCTGCTCGGCGACACCGACCTGCTCACCGCCGACGAGCGCACCCTCGCCCGCACCGTGCGCGGGCGGCGCGTCGGCCTCGTACCGCAGAGCCCCGCCGCGCACCTCACGCCGGTGCGGACCGTGCGGTCCCAGCTGGAGGAGACCCTGCGGGAGCTGACGGGGGTGCGCAGAGCGGACGTGCGGGCCGCCGCCGAAACGGCCGCCGCGCGCGCCGCGTTCCCCGCCGGGCACCTCGACCGCTACCCCCACGAGCTGTCCGGCGGCCTCGCCCAGCGCGCCGCCACCGCGCTCGCCCTCATCGGCGACGCCCCGCTGCTGCTCGCCGACGAACCGACGACCGGCCTCGACCGCGACCTCGTGGACCGCACCGTCGACGAACTGCGCCGGCACGTCGGGGACGACCGCGCGCTGCTCCTGATCACCCACGACCTGGCCGCCGCCGAACGCATCGCCGACCGCGTCGCCGTGATGTACGCCAGCCGCGTCGTCGAGATCGCCGACGCCCCCGACTTCTTCGGCGCGCGCGGGCCCCGCCATCCGTACGCCCGGGGGCTCCTCAACGCCCTGCCGGAACGGGAGTTCACCCCTGTGCCGGGTCTGCCGCCCGAGCTGTCCGCGCTGCCGGCCGGCTGCGCGTTCGCCGCGCGCTGCGACCGGGCCGACGAGGCGTGCGGCGCCGTGCCCGCGCTCCTCGGCGGGGCCGCGTGCCACCACCCCCACGCAGACGTGCTGGAGGCGCCCCGTGC
This sequence comes from Streptomyces sp. G44, assembly GCF_016905445.1. Taxonomy (GTDB): domain Bacteria; phylum Actinomycetota; class Actinomycetes; order Streptomycetales; family Streptomycetaceae; genus Streptomyces. Next base: position 9,285 of record NZ_JAFEXF010000046.1, on the reverse strand, counting down.
TTGAACTGCGCGCGATCACCGCCGGATACGACCGGCGCGCCCCCGTCGTCCGCTCGGCGGACCTCTCCATCGCCCCCGGTGAGTCGGTGGGGCTCCTTGGGCCCAGCGGCTGCGGCAAGTCGACGCTGGCGCGGGTCGCGGCGCTGCTGCACCGCCCCGACGCCGGGCAGGTCGTCATCGACGGCACCGCCGCGGGCGGCTGGCGCCACCGGGCCCCGCGCGAGCAGCGCACCGCCTTCGGTGTCGTCTTCCAGCAGCCCAGGCTCTCCGCCGATCCCCGGCTCGCGCTGCGGGATCTCATCGCCGAGCCGCTGCGGGCGGTGGGGCGCGCCGCCGAAGTCGCCGCCGCCGTCCCGGAGCTGGCGGCGCGGGTCGGCCTCGGCAAGGACCTCATGGGGCGCCGCCCGCACGAGGTCAGCGACGGGCAGTTGCAGCGGGCCTGCCTGGCCCGTGCGTTGGTGTTGCGTCCGCGGTGGCTCATCTGTGACGAGATGACGGCGATGCTTGACGCGTCGACGACGGCGGCGTTGGTCCACGTCGTGGAGGAGTACCGGGGGGAGTCGGGGGCGGGGCTGTTGGCCGTGGGGCATGACCGGGTGCTGCTTGAGCGGTGGTGTGATCGCGCAGTGGGGTGGGGTGAGGTGGCCGGGTAGGGGGGTGCGGCGGGGGGTGGGCGCGGGGTGCGGGGTGTGTGTGGGCGGTCGCGCAGTTCCCCGCGCTCCTGAGGGGGCGGGGTTGCGCGGGTGGTGTGGTGTGCGGGTTGTGTGTGGCTGGTCGCGCAGTTCCCCGCGCCCCCGACGGGGCGTGGACGTCTGCCGTTTCGCCGGGTGGGGCAGGATGCGTACTCACCGCTCACTTCGGTCCCACCGCCCCGGAGGAAGACATGGCCCTCACCACCCGCCGCAGAGCCCTGACCACCCTCGGCGCCGCCCTCGCCGGCAGCGTCGCGATACCAGGGCCGGCGTACGCGGCCGGGCGCGGACACCACCCGCGGCACCACCACCCTCACGTCCGCGCCCACGCGCACAACGACTACGAACACCCCCGGCCCCTCCTCGACGCCCTCGACCACCGCTTCGGCAGCGTCGAGGCCGACCTCCACCTCGTCGACGGCCAGCTCCTCGTCGCGCACGACCCCGAGGACCTCGACCCCGCCCGCACCCTCGAAACCCTCTACCTCGACCCGCTGGCCGCCCGCGTCCGCGCCCACCACGGCTCCGTGTACCGGGGGCATCACCGCACCCCCTTCCAGCTCCTGATCGACATCAAGACCGAGGGCGCCGCCACGTACGCCGAACTCCACCGCCATCTGCGGCCCTACCGGCACCTGTTCACCTCGTACGTCCACGGCAAGGTCCGCCGCTCCGCGGTCACGGCCGTCGTCTCCGGTCACCGCGCGGCCCGTGCGCCGATGGAGGCGCAGCGGGTCCGGTACGCCTTCTACGACGGCCGCCTCGCCGACCTCGGGAGCCCGGCGCCCGCCTCCCTCATCCCGCTGATCAGCGACAACTGGGCGCTCAACTTCGGCTGGCAGGGCGCGGGACCGATGCCCGCCGCCGAGCGCGACAAGCTGCGCGGCATCGTCTCCGCCGCCCACGCGCGCGGGCAGCGCGTCCGCTTCTGGGCGACGCCCGATCTGCCGGGCCCCGGGCGCGACGCGGTCTGGGCGGAACTGCTCGCCGCCGGCGTCGATCACCTCAACACCGACGACCTCGCGGGGCTCGAGGCCTTCCTCGACGCGCGCGGCCGCTGACCCGGCCGCCGCCCCGGCCGATCAACGCCCGGACAAGTAGCACCCGTACGGAGCACAGGTCAGAGGCCCGGACGCACCCTCCGCTACGCGACACTGACGGCCGAGAGCCGCGGTGTCGCGTGGCGGAGGAGGTTCCATGGCTGTCTCGATCTCTGTGGTGCTGTTGCTGCTCATCCTGGCGGTGGTCTTCCTGCGCAACGGCGCGCTGAAGATCTCCCACGCCATCGTCTGCGCCCTGCTCGGGTTCTACCTGGCGAGCAGCAGCATGGCGCCGACCATCCACGACGGCCTCACGGCCACCGCCCACATCGTCAGCGGGCTCCAGCCCTGAGGCTTTTTGCGGCTCCATGAACAACTGACTCCGTTCATGAACAACCAGGCCTGTTTCATGGACACTTCAAGGCGGCGGTCCTAGCTTCGGCGCATGCCACGCATGTCCCGGACCATCCCGCGCACCGCCCTCGCCCTGGCCGTGACGGCGACCGCCGTCGCGGCCACCCTCGTCGCCCCCGGCCCCGCCCGCGCCGACGACATCCCCAAGGCGCCGGGGCACCGGCTCGTCAAGAGCTACGAGGGGGCGCCCGCCACCGCCCGGCCGCTGCCCGGCACCCCGCCGCCCCAGCACCCCCACCTCGCCGCCAACGGCCGCAGCGGCATGCACGCCGACGCGGCGGGCAGCGGAACGTACCCCTGGAGCGGCCCGCTCGGGAAGCGGCCCGAAGTCGAGAGCGAGAAGATGGCGGCCCTCGGCGGCGAGTGCGCGACCGTCACCTTCGACCGCGACGGACGGATCGTCACCGTCTGCGGCACCTTCACCGGCTTCCTGGTCAAACTGCTCGACCCCAGGACGCTCGACACGCTCGCCGAGTACAAGCTCCCGCAACGGCCCTCGACCATCGAGGCCATCACCCGGCTCGACTTCTCCAAGATCTTCAAGGACACCTCGGGCGGGGCCTACTCCTACCTCGACGACAAGGACCGGCTCGTCCTCGCCGATTCCCGGCAGCACGTCATCCGGCTCGCGCACGAGCGGACCGCGGACGGCGGGTGGCGCTTCGTCGTCGACAAGGACTGGGACCTGACGGCGCACGTCCCGCACGACTGCGTGACCTGGTCACATCTCTACCCGAGTGGCGAATGTGACCCGGTCACCTCCGTGATGCCGGACTGGGACGGGCGCATCTGGTGGGTGACGCGACAGGGCCGCGTCGGCACCGTCGACCCGGCGAGCGGCGCCATCCGCTCCATCCGGCTGGACGGCGAGGAGATCCAGAACTCCTTCTCCGTCGCCGAGGACGGCGTCTCGATCGTCTCCGACCACGCCCTCTACGGCTTCCGGGCCGCCCCGGACGGCACGCCCCGGATCGTCTGGCGCGAGACGTACGACCGCGGCACCGGCACCAAACCCGGCTCGGTGAACCAGGGCTCGGGCACCACCCCCGACCTCTTCGGCGCCCACGACGACTACGTGGCGATCACCGACAACGCCGACGACCGCATGAACGTCCTCGTCTACCGGCGCGGCGCCGACGTGCCCGACGGCCGGCGGCTCGTCTGCGAGATCCCCGTCTTCCGCTCCGGCGCCTCCACCACCGACAACTCGCTGATCACCTGGGGCGACAGCCTGATCGTCGAGAACAACTACGGCTACGAGGACATCACCTCGCTCACCCTCGGCCGCAGCGTCGTCGGCGGCGTCACCAGGATCGACGTGCGCGAGGACGGCAGCGGCTGCGACACGGTGTGGGAGAGCGACGTGCGCGCCCCCTCCACCGTGCCCAAACTCTCCACCGCCAACGGCCTGCTGTACTTCTACACGAAGGAGCCCAACAGCCTCGGCGTCGACGCCTGGTACCTCACCGCCGTCGACTTCCGCTCCGGCGAGACCCGGTGGAAGCGGCTGGCCGGCACGGGCGTCGCGTACGACAACAACTGGGCGCCCGTCACGCTGGGCCCCGACGGAACGGCGTACGTGGGTGTCTTCAACGGCCTGGTGGCGGTGCGGGACACGCCGTGAACCGCCGGGGCGCGCCGCTCACTTCCGGGAGAACACGCCGATGCCGTTGGGCACCGGGCGCTCCACCCCGCCACTGGGGTTGTTGCGCACCGTCACGGCATCGGCGCCCGGCGCCCGCGCCACCAGGGTGGACGTGGACGAGACCAGCGTGGAGGAGCCGCCGCCGTCCAGGCTGAAGCCGTCATCGGCGCCCAGCCCGCGCAGCGTCCGCGCCACTTCGGCGATCGTCAGGCCCGTACGGAATTCGGGGGAGCCGTCCAGGGAGAGCAGCAGCAGGCGTCGGCCGCCGTCGGCGATCCCGGCGGCCGTCCGCACCGCGGAGGTGGTGGGGTCGAGGCCGGGCAGCGGCACACCGTCCCGCAGCACGGGGTAGCCGCCGAGCGCGAAGCGCAGCGGCATGCGGGACTCGGCGGACACCAGGCGGTGCCTGACCCGCACACGGTCGCCCGCCGACAGCTTGCGCAACTGCTGGGCGCCCGCCTCGCGGCCGACCAGGACCGTGCTGTCGTCGGCGATCGGACCGCTGCCCGGCGTGCCGGCCGAGGCCACGACCCGCCCCTGACGGACCGTCACCTCATGGGTGTCCGTGCTGCACGGCGCGCCGCGGCTCGTGTCCGTGCCGCACGTCGCGCGCACCCGTGAGACGGCGCCCCAGTCGCTGGTGAACGCGCCGACGGAACCCACCGGGAGCGCGTACTGGTTGAGCCCGCCCAGCGGCAGCCGCGTGTCCGGGGTGCGCAGCTCACCGTCGAGCGTGAGCTCGTCGAGACGGGCCCTGCGGTCCGCACCCACCCCGAGGACGGCCTCGGTCGTGACGCCCGGCGGCATGGCGGGACCGAAGCGCTGCCCGTTCGGGACGGCGGCCTTCAGCGCGCGACCGTTCGCGATGGCCGGTCCGACGGGCGCGCCGGTCACCTCGACGCCGGGGTGCTGGGTCTCGGTGATGTTGAAGAAGTCGCCGTTGATCCCGCCGACCGCGCCCGCCCCGTCCGCGAGGGCGGAGACGGTCGAGCGCGCGGCGACCTTGCCCGGGTACAGCAGGCCGACGGCGGTGCGCGGATCGCGCAGGTCGACGTCGAGCACATGGGCGCGGGCGGTGCCGCGGGAGGCCGGGACGTCGAAGTACCGGTACTGCACCCCCGGCGCGAGGCGGGTGGCCGCCGCCCGCCGGGTCTCCCCGTCGACGCCGCCGGCCGGTGCCGCTCCCGCGAGAGCCGCACCGGCCAGCGTGCCGAGCGTCGAGATGAGGGCGAGGGCCGTGCTGCGCCGTCTGCCGTGTCGCGTCCGCCGAACCTGCCGTGGCTGCCCTGTCTGTCCTGCCCGCCGCGTCTGCCCCGTCTGCCGTGCCTGCCGTGTCACAGATTCCCCCCAGGGGTCGGCCGGGCCTCAACTCTCCCAGCGCTCAACGGAGTTCACCAGAGGGCGGTGGCCAGGCCCCGACCAGCCGGGAACGGATCAGGAAACGTACGCCTTCCGGGGCCTCCAGCGAGAAGCCGCTGCCGCGCCCGGGCACCACGTCCACGATCAGCCGGGTGTGGCGCCACGCTTCGTACTGGCTCTTCGACATCCAGAAGGCTATGGGCTCCGCCACGCCGTCCACGGTGAGCGACGCGAGACATACGTCCGAATCGCCGGTACGGAACTCCCCGTCCGGGTAACACATCGGCGCGCTGCCGTCGCAGCAGCCGCCGGACTGATGGAACATCAGCGGCCCGTGCCGGCCCCGCAGCAGCCGCAGCAGGTCGGCGGCGGCGGGCGTCAGCTCCACCCGGGGGACGCCGTCAGGACTCTTCTGGCCCCGGCTCCGGCTCACGTGACTCTGGCGGCTCGCGTGGCTCTCATGACGGTCCATGGGGCGATGCTCCCCTTCGCCACGTTGCAACGGGGTTGCAGGACCCCGTACAACCCTTCGGGCCCATGCCGCGTCGAACAGGGCGCCGGACAAGGAACGGGCCCTTTCCGGACACACCCCCGCGCCGGCCCGGCCACCTTCCTGCACAGGAGCCGCACGTGCGCAAGAACCGTTCGGCCGCCCTCGCCGCGGCATCGTTCCTTCTGCTGACCGGGGCCGGTATCGCCGCCGCCCCCGCCGCCTTCGCCGGCACCCCCGGGGGTACGCACGCCGACGACCGCAACAGCGACTTCAACGGCGACGGATACGAAGACGTGCTGGTCGGCGCCCCGGGCGCCACGGTCAGCGGTCAGAAGGGCGCGGGACTCGTCACGGTCCAGTACGGCTCGACCAGAGGCATCGGCACCAGCGACGTCGACCGCTTCAGCCAGTCGACGTCAGGCGTCGCCGGCGCCGCGGAGGCGGGCGACGCCTTCGGCAAGGCCGTCGCCACGGGCGACCTGGACGCCGACGGCTACGACGACGCGATCGTCGGTATCCCCGGCGAGGACCTCGGCGACCAGGCGGACGCCGGTGGCGTCGCGATCCTGTGGGGCTCGAAGGACGGGCTCACCGGCGCGGCCAGCGACTGGCTCCAGACCCAGGACCCCACCGGGGGAGCACAGTTCGGCCTGGGCCTCGCCGCAGCGCGCCTCACCGGTGACACACCGGGCGACGTGCTCGCCGTACTCGACCGCGCCGGCCTCCAGCTGTTCGTGTACGACGCCTCGCCGCAGCCCGGCGAGGCCCCGCTGCGCCGCGAGGACACCCAGCGGCTCGCCGCGGTCGCCCAGCAGCGCCCCATCCAGCCGAAGTCCCTCACCACCGGCGACTACGACGACAACGGCTACGCCGACCTCGTCGTCTCCGGCGTGACCACGGGGCCGGAGGAGCCGGGGCACGGCTGGTCCCTGCACTTCGCCGGGAGCGCCGACGCCCTCACGTACCAGGGCGAACTGCGCGGCGGGCCGGCGGCGGCCTCCGGCGACATCGACAACGACGGCTACGACGACCTGGTGACCGGCGAGCCGGCCTCGCCGGACGACGGCGGCGAGACCCTGACCGGCGGCCTGGTCGGCGTGCGCCACGGCTCCGCTGACGGCCTCGGCCAGGAGGCCAAGTGGTGGACGCAGGACTCCGCCGGGGTGCCCGGCGTCGCCGAGGCCGGTGACGGCTGGGGCGCCGACCTGTCCGTCGCGGACACCAACGGCGACGGTTACGCGGACCTGGCGATCGGCGCGCCCGGCGAGGACATCGGCACCGTCGCCGACGCGGGCGCGGTGTGGGTGCTGCGCGGCTCGCAGAACGGGGTGACGGCGACCGGCGCCAAGTCGTTCGACCAGGACTCCGCGGACATCCCGGGCGCCCCCGAGAAGGGTGACAAGTGGGGCGCGCAGGTGCGGCTCGCGGACCCGAACAGGGACGGCCGCTTCGGCCTCCTCGCGGCCGCGCCGGGCGAGAACGCCGGGGACGGCGTGGTGTGGGTCCTGTCGGCCGGTTCGGGCGGCGTCGTCGCGTCGGGCTCCTGGACGTACGGGGCGTCGTCGCTGGGCGCGCCGGGCACGGGCGCCGCGTTCGGCGCGGCGATCGACGAGTGAGCGGGGCCTGACGGCGGCCGGCCCCTTCGTCGGGTGCCGGGTGCCGGGGGCCGGGTGGCTGGACAGCTCCGTCCGGACGCGGTCGTGAGCGGGCGTCTCCGTATCATCGCCACGGGGGGATCACGCCACGTGCTCACGACTGCGTCCGGAGGCTGAACAGGCATGACAGAGAGCCGCGTTGTCATCATCACGGGTGGCGGGACCGGCATCGGGGCCGCCACCGCACGGCAACTGCGGTCCGAGGGCCACCGCGTGGTGGTCTCGGGCCGCCGCCCCGAGCCGCTGCGCCGTGTCGCGGAGGAGACCGGGGCGCTGGCCCACCCCGCCGACACGTGCGACAGCGACGCCGTCGCCGGTCTGGTCGACGCGGCCGTGGCGGCGTACGGCCGCGTCGACGGACTCGTCCTCAACGCCGGGGTCGGGCGCAGCGGCGCGGTCGGCGACCTGTCCGACGAGGACTGGGAGACGGTGCTGCGCACCAACCTCACCGGCCCCTTCCTCCTGATGCGCGCCGCGCTGCCGCATCTGCTGGCCGCGCGCGGCTCGGTCGTCGCGGTCGCGTCGGTCGCCGCGCTGCGCAACGGCGTCGCGAACGCCGCGTACGCGACCTCGAAGGCGGCGCTCCTCCAGCTGTGCCGCTCGCTGGCCGTCGACTACGGCCGGGACGGTCTGCGCGCCAACACGGTCTGCCCCAGCTGCATGCGGACCGACATGGCCGACCGGCGGATGGCGCGGTTCGCCGAGGAGGCCGGGCTGGGGGACCGGGGGGCCGAAGCGGCGTACGAGGAGGCGACCCGGCTGATCCCCTCCGGCCGGCCTGGCCGGCCGGAGGAGGTGGCCGAGGCGATCACCTGGCTGCTCTCGCCCGCGGCGTCGTTCGTCAACGGCGCGGCGCTGACCGTGGACGGCGCGGTGACGGCCATCGACCCGGGCACGGTCGCGTTCGACTTCGGGATCGTGCCGCGCGGCTGAAGCGCCGCACGTGAGGACGGTGTTCCCGGGCGTCGCGCGGTCCGCCGTGGAGCACGCGGCGGTCCTGCCGGACGCGGTGGCCTCAGCCGAAGCGTTCGACGCGGTTGCGGGCCGGTGGGTTGGCGTAGAAGGAGTCCGTGCCCACCGACCAGAGGCTGCCGTCCGGGCCGGGGATCCGCGCGAGCGCCACCGGCAGGGCCGCGGAAGGCGTCTCCGGGCCCCGCTCGCTCACCCAGGCGGTGCCGTCCCAGCGCAGGTAGTGGGCGCGCTTCTGGTCCCAGAAGTCCCAGCCCGAGATCCGGTCGGGCCTGCCGTCCGCGTCCCCGATGATCGAGGTCAGCATGCCGACGCCGAAGGGCCCCCGCACGCCGTTCCACTGGGTGCCGTCCCAGTGTTCGAGGCGGACGCCCGGCGGCTTGCCCGCCGGTCCGCCGATCCCGTAGCCCCATCCGGTCAGCCAGATGTCGTCGTGGGCGACGGGCAGCAGGCCGGAGACCGACGCGCGGATGCCGAGCAGGCGGGGGATCACCGTCCAGGCGCCGTCCCAGCGGGCGATGACGTCGCCGAAGACCCACACCTCACCGCCGGGCGTCACGTGCACGCCGCTCGGCGTGGGCGCGGCCTCGTCCGGCAGCGGCCGGCACCAGCGCCACGTCCTGCCGTCGCCGCGCAGCAGCCCCGCCCGGCCGCCGTGCCGCCCCGACACCCAGAACCGGCCGTCCGGCCCGGCGGCCACATCCGTCACCTGCATCCCCGCCTCGCCGCGCCCGGGGAACGAGGCCTCCCGCCAGGTCGTGCCGTCCCAGGTCAGGAGCTGGTCGTGGCCCGCGGTGTCGGTGCCGACGGCCCAGGCCGCCCCGCCCGTGGGGCTGACGGCGACGGACCGCAGCGCGGTGTACGCCAGGTGGGACAGGTCGGTCGGTGACCAGGCGGCGCCGTCCCAGCTCAGGGCGATGGCGGTGCCGTCACTGGTGTTGCCGAGGCCCTGGGTGCCGACGGCCCAGGCCAGGTCGGGGCCCGCGGCGGCCACGCCGTAAAGGCGTGAGGCCGGTTG
>NZ_JAFEXF010000469.1 GCF_016905445.1 Streptomyces sp. G44 | reverse complement strand
GCACCGCCCCTGGCTCACGCAGGCGGGCCTCGAAGCCGCGCGCGCAGCCCGACCAGCGGCCTGACCTCGTACCCGAACAAGGCTTCCCCGGCCCTGGGACTGGGACCGCACCGTGGATCGGCTTCGGCGACCCAGTAGGCGGTGCGCAGCCGGACTCCACGAGTAGCAGAACGGACACACAGTGAGTACCGCTTCCGAACAGACCATTGACGACATCTGGCGCAACCTCGAATCGATGTTGGCCCCGATCGACGCCGTGCGCGGATGGGCAGAAGAGGAGATCCAGGCGGCCCAGCAGCGCCACCAGGAGAGCGGACGGGGACCGATCTGGCGCGCCTTTCCTCTCGTGCGGCCGACCCTCGGTCGGCTGCACACCTCCGAGCGGCTTTACCGTGCCCACGCGGCGGAAGTGCTCGACCGGATCGCCGAGGGCAAGAACACCCAGCCCGCGACCGCCGCCGAGATGATCTCCGTTCTCATGGAAAGCAGCCTGCCGGCCCCGCTCAACTCTGCCGCCGCCTACCTCTACATGCGCCTGTTCGCTCAGGTGTTCCCGGAGGACTTCCGCCAGCTCATCGCCAGCCCCACCGACCTC
>NZ_JAFEXF010000468.1 GCF_016905445.1 Streptomyces sp. G44 | reverse complement strand
CCTCGCCGGCGGCTCGGGTGAGGGCGTCGGTGAGTTGTGTGCGGGCGCGGGCGGGGATGTAGGCGCCTTCTTGGGAGTAGTTGCGGGCGAAGGCGTCGGCGAAGTCGGCGGGGTCCGTGCCGACGATCTGGCGCAGGGGGGTGTGGTCGGCCGCGGCCTGTTCGAAGAGGTCGGCGAGGTCTTCGAACATCGATGCGTTGCTCTCGGCGTCGGTGGGCACGAAGTGCATCAGGTAGCGCTCGATGGCCTCGGCTGCCGTGCGGTAGTTCTCGGGCAGTTCCCTCACGCGGGCCCTGTAGAGGTTCCAGCGCTTCTTGGGGCCGGTCATCTTGGCGATGAATCCGCTCTTGTCGTCCTGGGACATGGTCACGTGCCTCCTTGGCGGAGCTGTTGCAGTCGTTCCGTGAGGAAGCTCCACGTCCTCCAGAACTCTTCGAGGTACTGCCGTCCCGGTGCGTTCAGGGAGTGCACCTTGCGTGGCGGTCCCTTCTCGGAGGGGACTTTGCGCACGTCGACGAACCCGCGCTTTTCGAGTCGGACGAGCAGTGCGTAGACGGTTCCTTCGGCGATGCCGGCGAAGCCCTCTTCCCGCAGCCG
>NZ_JAFEXF010000467.1 GCF_016905445.1 Streptomyces sp. G44 | reverse complement strand
GGCGCATCAATGTGCAACGACCCCGGCAGCACACCACGCCGCATCGCCATCACCATCTTGATCACACCGGCGACACCGGCGGCAGCCTGCGTATGCCCGATGTTCGACTTCACCGACCCCAGCCACAGCGGCCGCTCCGGATCGCGCCCCTGCCCATACGTCGCCAGCAACGCCTGCGCCTCGATCGGGTCACCCAGCGTCGTACCCGTACCGTGCGCCTCGACCACATCCACCTCGGACGCCTCGACCCGCGCATTCGCCAGAGCCTGACGGATCACCCGCTGCTGCGAGGGACCATTCGGAGCCGTCAGGCCATTGGACGCACCGTCCTGATTGATCGCCGAACCCCGCACCACCGCAAGCACCTCATGGCCATTGCGGCGCGCATCCGACAACCGCTCCACCAGCAGCAGACCGACACCCTCACCCCACCCCGTACCATCCGCGGCCTCCGCGAACGCCTTGCACCGCCCATCCGCCGACAACCCCCGCTGCCGGCTGAACTCCACAAACGTCCCCGGCGTCGACATCACCGTCACACCACCGGCCAACGCCAACGAGCACTCACCATTACGCAACGCCTGCATCGCCAGATGCA
>NZ_JAFEXF010000466.1 GCF_016905445.1 Streptomyces sp. G44 | reverse complement strand
TACGCGTCGTCGTGCGAGCCGTCGCGCTTCCGCTCCCGCCGGTGCCCCGCAGGCCGCCGAGGTGGCTGAGGCCGTGTCGGTCGCCGCTGAGGCCGCCGCGCCGGTTGAGGCGTCCGAGGCGTCCGAGACTGTGGAGGAGGAGGCCGCTCCGGCGCCGCGTACGCGTCGTCGTGCGAGCCGTCGTGCTTCCGCTCCTGCCGGTGCCCCGCAGGCCGCCGAGGTCGCTGAGGCCGTGTCGGTCGCCGCTGAGGCCGCCGCGCCGGTTGAGGCGTCCGAGGCGTCCGAGACTGTGGAGGAGGAGGCCGCCCCGGCGCCGCGTACGCGTCGTCGTGCCACCCGCCGCGCTTCCGCTCCCGCCGGTGCCCCGCAGGCCGCCGAGGTCGCTGAGGCCGTGTCGGTCGCCGCTGAGGCCGCCGCGCCCGCCGAGGCTTCCGCCGCCGTCGAGGAGGAGGCCGAGGAGGCCGCTCCGGCGCCGCGTACGCGTCGTCGTGCGAGCCGTCGCGCTTCCGCTCCCGCCGGTGCCCCGCAGGCCGCCGAGGTGGCTGAGGCCGTGTCGGTCGCCGCTGAGGCCGCCGCGCCGGTTGAGGCGTCCGAGGCGTCCGAG
>NZ_JAFEXF010000465.1 GCF_016905445.1 Streptomyces sp. G44 | reverse complement strand
CCTCCAGGCCGACGCGGGCGCGCGGGCCGGTGCCGGCGCCCGGGGGTGCGGTGCCGGCGCCCGGGGGTGCGGTGCCGGCGCTCAACCGCCCGGCTGAGTCGGCGTGTTGTTCCTGATCCAGTCCTTGATCTTCTTGCCCGGCCATGGGGTGTCCCTGTGGTGTCGTAAGGCGAAGGGGCGTACCGCGTAGGCGCGGTCCAGGAGGAGTTCGGCGAGTGGCGTCTCGGTGTCGCGCGGCGGTGCGTCGCGGGCCGCCTGGAGGGCAAGACCGCGGTAGAAGCGGGACAGGTCCTTGCGCAGCGCGCGTTCGTCGGCGGGGAATTCCAGCAGCGGGTCGGCCCGTTCGGCGACGGCGCGCAGGTCGGCGCCGGTCATCCGGGGGGCGCCCTCCGGCGGGGCGAGCAGGCGCTGGGCGACGCCCCACACCTCCGCCTTCATCCGTACGCGGGCCTGCTCGTCGGTCAGGCCGTGCGCGGAGAACAGCCCGGCGAGGGCGCGCACCGTCGTGCCGAGGCCGGCCGCGTCCCGCGCGTGATCGGCGCGGATGCGCACGGCCGCCGTCCGGGCGGCGGTGCGGTGCCGGGAGTGCTGGGGCACCGCGTCCAGGG
>NZ_JAFEXF010000464.1 GCF_016905445.1 Streptomyces sp. G44 | reverse complement strand
GGGCTCGGGGCGGTCGACGGAGGCGCACGGCTCGCGGTCGCGGCCGGTGGGGCGCTCGCCGTGGCCCTGGCGCTGCGCACCGCCCTGCGGAAGGGGCCGCTGCGGGCCGTCACCCGCCTGACGCCCGCCACGCACGCGTGGGTGTGCTGGCTCCTCGCGTACGCACTGCTCGGAGACGCCCTGCTGATGAGCGCCGTCGCGGGCGGACCCGACGGGCCGGGCGACCTCGGGCAGCCCGCCACCGCCGCGCTGCTCGCCCTCGCCCTCGCCGTCGCGCCCGCGACCTGGTGCGCCCGCCTCTTCGCCGTACGGGCCGGTGGGCGGCTGCGGACCAGCCGCGGGCTCGATGAATTCGCCGCCTCCGTCAGGCCGTTGCTGCTCGGCGTGATCACGCTGTTCCTCGCCGCCCTCGGCGCCCTGCTCGCGGCGACGGACGCTCTGCTCGGCGCGTCCGGCGGCCCCCCGGCCCTCGCCGGCCGGCTGCCGGCCGCCCCCGCCCTCCCGATCGGTGAGGGCGACGCAGGCCGCCCCCGCCCCCGCCCCCGCGCCCCCCCCCCCCCCCCCCCCCCCCCCCGCGGCCCCCCCCCCCCCCCCGCCCCCCCCCGCCGCCCCCGCGCGCC
>NZ_JAFEXF010000463.1 GCF_016905445.1 Streptomyces sp. G44 | reverse complement strand
TGGGGGGGGTCGGGGGTGGGGGGGGGCGGTGGGGGGGGGGGGGGGGGGGGGGGGGGGGGGGGGGGGAGGGGGGGGGTGGTGGGGGTGGTTGGGGGGTGGGGGGGGTGTGGGGGTGGGGGGGGGGGGGGGGGGGCTGCGGGGGGTGTCGCTTCGCGTTCGTTTGTGGGGCGGGGCCGCGGGGGTATGTCCGTGCTCGCCATCTTGGCGCGGGCGCTTTGTTGCTTCGGGGCCCTGATGACCACCCCTGTGCTCCGCGCGCACATACCCCCACGTCCCCTCGGGCGCGCCGGCGACCGCGGACCGTCGCGGCCTTCCCTCACTTCTGCCGCGCCGCCTCGCCGCCGAGTCACGACACCCCGCCGCCCCTACCTCCACGCCCCCCGCCCGCCCCTACCTCGACATCTCGCCGCCGGTTAACGGTCCCCGCCCCCGCCCCTACCTCGACATCTCGACGCCGGTTGACGGGCGGGTGGGTGGGAGACATCCGGCGCGGAGCGGCGGGGGGGGGGGGGGGGGCCCCGTGCAGGCGGGGGGGGGGGGGGGGGGGGGTCCCCGGGGGGCGCTCTCGGGGGGGGGGGGGGGGGGGCGCGGGGGGTCCGGCTCGGGGGGGGGGGGGGGGGGGCCGGGGGGGGGCGC
>NZ_JAFEXF010000462.1 GCF_016905445.1 Streptomyces sp. G44 | reverse complement strand
AGGCAGGGACAGGTGCGCGGGGGCCCCTGGCAGCTGCTGCGGGTCCGCGGGGGGCGGCCCGGAGGGGCCGACGGGGTCGCGAGGGGGGCGCCCGGCCCCGGGGTGGGACCCCGAGGCGGGGGGAGGGGCCGGGCGGTGACCGTGTGGCTCCTGGAACAGGCGGCCGTCGCGGGACACACGGCGCTGGACGCCGCCGCGCTGACCGCGGCCCTGGGGCAGCGCGCGGTGCCGGACCCGGACGCCGCGGTGCAGAGCGCCCTGGCGGAGGGCGACGCCCTGGTCTTCCAGGACGCCCTCGAAGGGGCCGAGACGGTGCCGGTTCAGCGCTCGGACGACGAGCGCGGGCAGGGGGCGGCGAGTGGAGAGGAGGCGGGCGGGGATGGGGAACCGGAGCGTCCCGTCCGCGTCCTGATCGGCCTTGAGCGGTACGCGCTGGCGGAGGAGAGCCTCGCCGACGGCCTCGCCCGGCTCATCAACTCCCTGCCCAAGGAGGACGGCCCGGGCCCCGGGGACGCCGACTGGGAGGCCGCCGCGGCTCAGGCGTCCGGCTCCACGGCGGAGCTGATCCGCGCCGCGGCCCGGCACCGCCTCCTGCTGCCCCCCCGCGTGGCGGGGGCGCGCGCCGCACCCCGTCCCTT
>NZ_JAFEXF010000461.1 GCF_016905445.1 Streptomyces sp. G44 | reverse complement strand
CGCTCACCGATGCCGCCGCCCAGCCCGGGGTCGCTCCCGGCGAGGCCAAACCCCAGCCCCCCCCCCGCCTCGCGCTTCAGGCGGGCATGCGCTCGCCGCGCACCACCCCGAGCCCGGGAGCACGGTCATGACCCATCCCCTCCCCTCCCCCGCCGCGCTGCCCTCCCCGGCCCGAGAACCCCAACCCGCCGACCTTGCCGAATCGGCCGACTCTGCCGAATCGGCCGGCGCGGGAGGGCCGGACGGAGCCCGGCCCGCGGAGCGGGAGCCGAAGCTGTCGCAGGCCGACATCCTGCTGCACCTGGGCATGGACCAGTACCAGCTGGTGCGCCACGACCAGACCGCGTACGCCGTCCCCGTCGACGGCCCGCCGATCGCGCGCCCGCTGCGCGCCAAGGGCGGCTTCGGCGGAACCGGCTCCCTGCGCCAACTCCTCAACCGCGCCTACGTCCTGCGCACCGGCCGCTCCCCGTCCCAGGGCTGCCTGACCGACGCGATCGCCTCCATGGACGCCCTCGCCCTGGACGCCGAGGAACGGCCGGTCTGCCTGCGGATCGCCCCCGACCCGGCCGACGACCAGGCGACCTGGCTCGACCTGGGCCGCTCCGACGGACTCAGCGTGCTGATCGAGCCGGGCACCTGGTCGGTGAC
>NZ_JAFEXF010000460.1 GCF_016905445.1 Streptomyces sp. G44 | reverse complement strand
GACAGGAGGCCCGAGGACGGCAGGTTGGAGGACGACGGGTCCGAGGGCAGGAGGCCTGAGGCTGGCAGGCCCGAGGCCGACGGGTCCGAGGACGGCAGGGCCGAGGCCGACGGGTCCGAGGGCAGGAGGCCCGAGGACGGCAGGTCCGAGGACAGGAGGCCCGAGGACGGCAGGTTGGAGGACGACGGGTCCGAGGGCAGGAGGCCTGAGGCTGGCAGGCCCGAGGCCGACGGGTCCGAGGACGGCAGGCCCGAGGCCGACGGGTCCGAGGCCGGAGGGTCCGAGAACGGGAGGCCCGAGGCTGGCAGGTCCGAGGACGACGGGCCCGAGGCCGACGGGTCCGACAACAGGAGGCCCGAGGCCGACGGGTCCAAGGACGGCAGGCCAGAGGCCGACGGGTCCGAGGGCAAGAGGCCCGAGGCCGACGGGCCCGAGGACGGAGGGCCGGCGGGCTGCGGGGGCGCCGCGGTGGTCTTCTCGTGCGGCGGCTCCGGGGCGGGGGGCCGGACGGGCTGCGGGGGCACCACGGGCACGGCCGCTCCCCCGGCGTCCCGCTGAGGCGCGTCATCCACCCCGTCGAGGACGCGCAGGGGGCCTTTGGCGGCGGGCGGGGCGTCGGGGAGCCGGGCGGAGGCGGGCGGGGGCGGCAGGGTG
>NZ_JAFEXF010000045.1 GCF_016905445.1 Streptomyces sp. G44 | reverse complement strand
CCGGCCCGCGGCGGCGCGCGGCCCGCGCCCTGCGCCACGCCTCCCCCGCGCTGCTCGCGTACGCGGCCGTGCGCGCGCTCGGCCTGCTGGTCTTCATCCCCTGGGCGCACGGCGAGCGCCGCGGCGTGCGGCATCTGCTGATGGCGTCGTGGGACTGCGACTGGTACCTGAAGATCGCCCGGCACGGCTACGCGGACACCCTGGGCACCGCGTACGACGCCAACAACCTCGCGTTCTTCCCGCTGTACCCGCTGCTCGTCCGGGCCGGTGACGCCCTCGTGCCCGGCCTGCCGCGCGGCGCGGTGGGCCTGGGCGTGTCGCTGCTCTGCTCGTTCCTCGCCGCGTGGGGGATCTTCGCGGTGGGCGACCGGCTGTACGGCCGTCGGGCGGGGGTCTTCCTCGCAGTGCTCTGGGGGAGCCTGCCGGTGGCGCTCGTGCAGTGGATGGGCTACACCGAGTCCCTCTTCACGGCGCTCACCGCGTGGTCGCTGTACGCGGTGCTGAGCGGCCGCTGGCTGTGGGCCGGCTCCCTGGCCGCGCTGGCCGGCCTCACCCGCCCCACGGGAGCGGCCCTGGCGGCGGCGGTCTCCGTGACGGCCCTGCTCGCGCTGCGCCGCGACGGCTTCTCCGTACGCCCGCTCCTGGGCGCCCTCCTCGCCCCCCTCGGCTGGCTCTCGTACGTCACCTGGGTGGGCCTGCGGCTCGGCCGCTGGGACGGCTATTTCGCCGTACAGAAGCTGTGGCGCAACCAGTGGGACGGCGGCGTCGAGACGGTGCGCAGGATGCAGGCGCTGTTCGTCACCGAGCGGCCGGCGCTGTTCTACGCGATGGTGACGGCGGTGCTGCTGGGCTCGGTCGTGCTCTTCGTGCTGTCGGCGGCCGACCGCCAGCCGCTGCCCCTGCTGCTCTTCACCGGCCTGCTCCTGCTGATCGTCGTCGGCAGCAGCGGCGTGTACTTCCCCCGGGCCCGCTTCCTGATGCCCGGCTTCCCCCTGCTGCTGCCGCTCGCCGCGGCCCTGGCGCGCGCGAGGACGACGGTGGCGGTGACGGTGCTGACGGCGGCGGCCCTCGGATCGGCCGTGTTCGGCGGCCACATGCTCCTGGGGTGGCACGGCCCGCCGTGAGCCCTGTGGTGCCCCGGTCAGGTCACCGCGAGGAGCACGGCCAGCAGCACCGCTCCCGCGGCGGCCGGCGCGAGGACCTCGTAGGCCCAGCGCACCACGGGCTCACCCTGCGCGGACTCGACGGCTTCCTGCCGCTCCGCGAGCCCCCGCAGTTCGTCCATGGCCTGGTCGCCGGTGGAGCGCGAGGGCGGGGCGTGGGGGTCGAGGAAGGGACGGCCGCCCGTCGGGTCCCCGGAGGCGGCGGCCTGCGACTGCCTGCGCGCCGCCTTCTTGCGGCCGCGCAGCGAGACGGGGATGGCCCACAGCTGGTACTTGGCGCCGTCCCGGGTGAGGACCTCGTTGGAGTAACCGGAGCGGAGCGTCGCGATGGACGCCCAGGGCAGGGTGACGGTCCGGAAGGGGTTGCGCACACGCAGCCGGTCGTCGTTGGCGTACACGGCGGGCCGCACGGTGAACGCGACGACCAGCGGCACCACGAGAAGCAGCCCGGCGAGCGCCAGCCACGGGGTGCGGCCCTCGCCGCGGACGACGGCGTCGACACCGAGCCAGGCGCCCAGGGCGAGCAGCAGGACGCCGCCGGCGATACCGGCGGGGGACCGGAAGACACGGTCCTTGTATGCGGGCTCCGCCACGGGGTGCTGAGGGTCGCTCATACCCTGATTCTGCCTGACGCGCGGCGCGGGGCCCCGGGGCCCACCCCTGTACAGCAGCTACGCGCGTAGATATGCTCCCCTCGTGACCATGTCCACTGCATTTGCTGACGTGACCGCGTCCGACAGCACGCTCCGCCGCTTCCTCCACGGACTGCCGGGCGTCGACGCGGTCGGCCTGGAGGCGCGTGCCGCCTCGCTCGGAACCCGTTCGATCAAGACCACGGCGAAGGCGTACGCCATCGACCTGGCCATCTCGATGATCGACCTGACCACGCTGGAGGGCGCCGACACCCCGGGCAAGGTCCGGGCGCTCGGCGCGAAGGCCGTCAACCCCGACCCGACGGACCGCGAGACGCCGCGCACCGCGGCCGTCTGCGTCTATCCGGACATGGTCGCCACCGCCAAGGAGGCCGTCGCGGGCAGCGGCGTGCTGGTCGCGTCCGTCGCGACCGCCTTCCCCGCGGGCCGCGCCGCGATCGAGGTGAAGCTCGGTGACGTGCGCGAGGCCGTGGCCGCCGGCGCCGACGAGATCGACATGGTCATCGACCGCGGAGCCTTCCTCTCCGGCGACTACATGACCGTCTTCGAGCAGATCCGCGCCGTGAAGGAGGCCTGCGGCTCCGCCCGCCTGAAGGTCATCTTCGAGACCGGTGAGCTGTCGACGTACGACAACATCAAGCGCGCCAGCTGGATCGGCATGATCGCGGGCGCCGACTTCATCAAGACCTCGACCGGCAAGGTCGGCGTCAACGCCACCCCGGCCAACACCCTGCTGATGCTGGAGGCCGTCCGCGACTTCCGGGCGCAGACCGGCGTCCAGATCGGCGTGAAGCCCGCCGGCGGCATCCGCTCGACCAAGGACGCGGTGAAGTTCCTCGTCCTGGTGAACGAGACGGCGGGCCCGGACTGGCTCGACAACCACTGGTTCCGCTTCGGCGCCTCGTCGCTCCTGAACGACCTGCTGATGCAGCGCCAGAAGCTGGCCACCGGCCGCTACTCCGGCCCCGACTACGTCACGGTGGACTGACCCATGACCTTTGAGTACGCACCCGCTCCCGAGTCCCGCTCGGTCGTCGACATCGCGCCGAGCCACGGCCTGTTCATCGACGGCGAGTTCGTGGACGCCGCCGACGGCAAGGTCTTCAAGACGGTCTCCCCGTCCACCGAAGAGGTTCTCTCCGAGGTCGCGCGGGCCGGTGCCGAGGACGTCGACCGCGCCGTGAAGGCCGCCCGCAAGGCCTTCGAGAAGTGGTCGGCGCTGCCGGGCGCCGAGCGCGCCAAGTACCTCTTCCGCATCGCCCGCATCATCCAGGAGCGCAGCCGCGAGCTGGCCGTCCTGGAGACGCTGGACAACGGCAAGCCCATCAAGGAGACCCGCGACGCCGACCTCCCGCTGGTCGCCGCGCACTTCTTCTACTACGCGGGCTGGGCCGACAAGCTCGACCACGCGGGCTACGGCCCGAACCCCGCGCCGCTCGGCGTCGCGGGCCAGGTCATCCCCTGGAACTTCCCGCTCCTGATGCTGGCGTGGAAGATCGCCCCGGCGCTCGCGACCGGCAACACGGTCGTCCTGAAGCCCGCCGAGACGACCCCGCTGTCCGCGCTGTTCTTCGCGGACATCTGCCGCCAGGCGGGCCTGCCCAAGGGCGTCGTCAACATCCTTCCCGGATACGGCGACGCGGGCGCGGCCCTGACCGCCCACCCCGACGTGAACAAGGTCGCCTTCACCGGCTCCACCGCCGTCGGCAAGGCCATCGCGCGCCAGGTCGCGGGCACCGACAAGAAGGTCACCCTCGAACTGGGCGGCAAGGGCGCGAACATCGTCTTCGACGACGCCCCCATCGACCAGGCCGTCGAGGGCATCGTCGCCGGCATCTTCTTCAACCAGGGCCAGGTCTGCTGCGCCGGGTCGCGCCTGCTCGTCCAGGAGTCGGTCCAGGAGGAGCTGCTCGACTCGCTCAAGCGGCGCCTGTCCACGCTGCGCCTCGGTGACCCGCTGGACAAGAACACCGACATCGGCGCGATCAACTCCGCCGAGCAGCTCGCCCGCATCACCGCGCTCGCCGACACCGGCGAGGCGGAGGGCGCCGAGCGCTGGTCGCCGTCGTGCGAACTGCCGTCCACGGGCTACTGGTTCGCACCGACGCTCTTCACGAACGTCACACAGGCGCACACCATCGCCCGCGACGAGATCTTCGGCCCGGTGCTCTCCGTGCTGACGTTCCGCACGCCGGACGAGGCCGTCGCGAAGGCCAACAACACGCAGTACGGGCTCTCCGCCGGCATCTGGACGGAGAAGGGCTCGCGCATCCTCGCGGTCGCGAACAAGCTCCGGGCGGGCGTCGTCTGGGCCAACACATTCAACAAGTTCGACCCGACCTCGCCGTTCGGCGGCTACAAGGAGTCGGGTTACGGCCGCGAGGGCGGCCGGCACGGACTGGAGGCGTACCTCGATGTCTGACCGACTCACGGTCCTGAAGACCTACAAGCTGTACGTCGGCGGGAAGTTCCCGCGTTCCGAGAGCGGCCGGGTGTACGAAGTGACCGACGCAAAGGGCAAGTGGCTGGCGAACGCGCCGCTGTCGTCCCGCAAGGACGCCCGTGACGCCGTCGTGGCGGCGCGCAAGGCGTTCGGCGGCTGGTCGGGCGCCACCGCGTACAACCGCGGCCAGGTCCTCTACCGCGTCGCCGAGATGCTGGAGGGCCGCCGCGAGCAGTTCGTCCGCGAGGTCGCGGACGCCGAGGGCCTGTCGAAGTCCAAGGCCGCCGCCGTGGTGGACGCGGCGATCGACCGCTGGGTCTGGTACGCGGGCTGGACCGACAAGATCGGCCAGCTCGTGGGCGGGGCGAACCCGGTCGCGGGCCCGTACCTCAACCTCTCGACCCCGGAGCCGACGGGCGTCGTCGCGGTGCTCGCGCCGCAGGACTCGTCCTTCCTCGGCCTGGTCTCGGTGCTCGCCCCGGTCATCGCGACCGGCAACACGGCCGTCGTGATCGCCGCCGAGAAGGCCCCGCTCCCGGCGCTGTCGCTGGGCGAGGTCCTCGCGACCTCCGACGTGCCCGGCGGCGTGGTCAACATCCTCACCGGCAGGACGGCCGAGATCGCGGCGCCGCTCGCCGCGCACCAGGACGTCAACGCCATCGACCTGACGGGCGCGGACGCGGACCTCGCCCGCGACCTGGAGACCGCGGCCGCGGACAACCTCAAGCGCGTCCTGCGTCCACAGCCTGTGGACGCGGAGACGGGCCCGGCCGCCGACTGGACCGCCGATCCCGGCACGCGCCGCCTGACGGCCTTCCTCGAGACCAAGACGGTATGGCACCCCACGGGCTCCCTGGGCGCCTCCGGCTCGGCCTACTGACGGCTGCCGCACACCGGAGCCCCGGCCTCCTCCGTCCAGGAGACCGGGGCTTCTCCGCGCGTTCCGCCCGGTCACGGGCCGGTGGGCCGGGCGGCGGGGCGTGTGACGTGGCTTTCACGGGCGGCCCGCGCGGAGCACCCGCGCCGGATGATGCCGCACACTGTTCTCTCGTGAGCTCTCATCCCCCGATACCGACCCGCGTCGTGCTGCTCTGCGGCCCCTCAGGCTCGGGCAAGTCGTCCTTCGCCGCCCGGTCCGGGCTGCCCGTGCTGTGTCTGGACGACTTCTACAAGGAAGGCGACGACCCCACGCTGCCGCAGGTCCCGGGCAGTTCGGACATCGACTGGGACTCCCCCGCGTCGTGGGACGCCGATGTCGCGGTCGCCGCCATCGAGGAGCTGTGCCGCACCGGGCGGACGCGCGTCCCGGTCTACGACATCGCGACCAGCGCCCGCGTCGGGCACGAGGCTCTCGACATCCGGCGCACGCCCGTGTTCATCGCGGAGGGGATCTTCGCCGCGGACATCGTGGAGCGGTGCCGGGAGATCGGCGTGCTCGCCGACGCGATCTGCCTGCGGGGGCGGCCCGCCACGACGTTCCGGCGGCGGCTGCTCCGGGACCTGCGCGAGGGGCGCAAGTCCGTGCCGTTCCTGCTGCGCAGGGGATGGCGGCTCATGCGCGCCGAACGGGCGATCGTCGCGCGGCAGGTGGGGCTGGGGGCGTACCCCTGCGGGGCCGAAGAGGCGTTGGGGCGGGTTGTCTCCACTGCCGCCGGGCGGTGTGTCCTGGACCGCCGCCTCGCCGCGGATTCGCCGCCGCCCACCCGCCCGCTCGCCCCCCGGTGAAAACAGAAGGACCGGAAAGGCCCCCCCGGCCTTCCGGTCCCGCTGCTTTTTCCCCCGTGCCCCCCGTGCTTCCCCCCGTACTCCCGCCGCCTCCCCCGAAGCGACGGCCCCCGTTCCCCCCGATCCTCAGGCGACCAACTCGCCGAAGGACTCTTCCTGGTCACGGCCGAAGCTGAGGACCTCGTCCTCGCGCAGCCGGCGGAGCGACCGCCAGATGCTGGACTTGACCGTGCCCACGCTGATGTCGAGGATGTCCGCGATCTCCGGGTCGGTGCGGCCCTCGTAGTAGCGCAGGACCAGCATCGTGCGCTGGAGTTCGGGCAGCCGGGCCAGGGCCTGCCACAGGACCGCGCGCAGCTCCGTGCCGCGCATCGCGTCCGTGTCGCCCACCGTCTCCGGCAGTTCCTCGGTCGGGTACTCGTTCAGCTTGCGGCGGCGCCACGCGCTGATGTGCAGATTGGTCATGGTGCGGCGGAGGTAGCCCCCGACCGCGGCCTTGTCGCTGATCCTGTCCCAGGCGCGGTACGTCGAGAAGAGGGCGCTCTGGAGCAGGTCCTCCGCCTCGAAGCGGTCCCCGGTCAGGTGGTAGGCCGTGGCGTACAGGGAGGCGCGGCGTTCCTGGACGTAGGCGGTGAATTCCGCCTCCGACAAGGTCTTCCGCTCCCCCGAGCCCTCCCTGTACGCGCTTCCCCCGTACGGCGCGTCAACCACCGTCATGTACGCGGTGTGCTGACGCCCGGCGCCGCGAGCGCACCCCCGCCCGCTCACGGCACCGGACTTCTCGCAGCCCCGTCCGACATCGTGGAGACGCGTGACAACTGCGCTTGAGCTGGTGCTGTGCAGCGTGTGCATTGTGCGCCCCCCGTCGGTGGAGTCCGGCTTGTTCCGTCTTGCTTCCGTGCTTGTTGCTTGTGACCAGAACTCTGCCGGACCCATTTCATGACGGTGTCCGCCGACTGTCACAGGCCTGTCACAGGGGCGCGGCGCCCCTTCCGCGCGTGAGGGTCGGGTGTGGGAGCGGGCCGACAGTCGAACTGGGGCCGTTGCATGGGACACAATGACATCCGTGCCTTCCCTGTTGCTGATCGAGGACGACGACGCCATCCGGACGGCCCTGGAGCTTTCGCTGACGCGCCAGGGGCACCGGGTGGCCACTGCTGCCACCGGCGAGGACGGCCTGAAACTGCTCGGTGAGCAGCGGCCCGACCTGATCGTGCTGGACGTGATGCTGCCGGGCATCGACGGGTTCGAGGTCTGCCGCCGCATCCGGCGCACCGACCAGCTGCCGATCATCCTGCTCACCGCGCGCAGCGACGACATCGACGTGGTGGTGGGCCTGGAGTCCGGCGCCGACGACTACGTGGTCAAACCGGTGCAGGGGCGGGTCCTGGACGCCCGGATCCGGGCCGTGCTGCGGCGCGGGGAGCGGGAGGCCAATGACGCGGCGACGTTCGGTTCGCTCGTCATCGACCGGGCCGCGATGACCGTGACGAAGAACGGCGAGGACCTCCAGCTCACGCCGACCGAGCTGCGGCTGCTCCTGGAGCTGAGCCGCAGGCCCGGCCAGGCCCTGTCGCGGCAGCAGTTGCTGCGTCTGGTGTGGGAGCACGACTACCTCGGTGACTCGCGGCTCGTCGACGCCTGCGTGCAGCGGCTGCGCGCCAAGGTCGAGGACGTGCCGTCGTCGCCGACCCTGATCCGCACGGTGCGCGGCGTCGGATACCGGCTGGACACCCCTCAGTGACCAAGGCGCAGGACAAGCTCCGCGGCCTGCCCGCGGCACGCAAGGCACTCCTGGCCGGGCTGCGCCTCACGAGTCTGCGGCTGCGGCTGGTCGTGGTGTTCGGCCTGGTGGCGCTCACCGCCGCCGTCTCCGCGTCCGGCATCGCGTACTGGCTCAACCGCGAGGCCGTGCTGACGCGCGCCCAGGACGCGGCGCTCAAGGACTTCCGCCAGCAGATGCAGACCCGCGTGGGCGCGCTGCGCCCCAACGCCTCGCAGGAGGAGCTTCAGGCTGCCGCCGAGCAGATGGCGAACAGCAGCCAGCGCTACAGCGTGCTCCTGGTCGCCGAGAAGAAGGACGGCGGCCGGATCGTCGGTTACTCCGACCTGGACGCGTTCACGCTCGCCGAGGTGCCGGACCCGCTCCAGAAGGCCGTGGCCAAGAAGCAGCCGCTCACCTCCGGCAACGACGCCGCCCACCACCTGTACTGGCAGCGGACCGTGGACGACGGCACGCCCTACCTGGTCGGCGGCGCCACGGTGATCGGCGGCGGCCCGACCGGCTACATGCTCAAGTCGCTGGAGCCCGAGGCCAAGGACCTCAGCTCCCTCGGCTGGTCGCTGGCGATCGCCACGGCCCTGGCGCTGATCGGCTCCGCGCTGCTCGCGCAGGCCGCGGCGACGACCGTGCTCAAGCCCGTGCACCGCCTCGGTGTCGCCGCGCGCAGGCTGGGCGAGGGCAAGCTCGACACCCGGCTGCGCGTCTCCGGCACCGACGAACTCGCCGATCTCTCCCGGACGTTCAACAGGACCGCCGAGAACCTGGAGAAGAAGGTCGCCGACATGAGCGCCCGCGAGGAGGCGTCCCGGCGCTTCGTCGCCGACATGTCGCACGAGCTGCGGACGCCGCTGACGGCGATCACCGCGGTGACCGAGGTCCTGGAGGAGGAACTGGACGCGGAGACCGGTTCCGTCGACCCGATGATCGAGCCGGCCGTGCGGCTCGTGGTGAGCGAGACGCGGCGCCTGAACGACCTCGTGGAGAACCTCATGGAGGTCACCCGCTTCGACGCGGGCACCGCGCGCCTCGTCCTGGACGACGTGGACATCGCCGACCAGATCACCGCGTGCATCGACGCGCGCGCCTGGCTGGACGCGGTCGAGCTGGACGCCGAGCGCGGCATCACCGCCCGCCTCGACCCGCGCCGCCTCGACGTCATCCTGGCCAACCTCATCGGCAACGCCCTCAAGCACGGCGGCTCCCCGGTCAAGGTCTCCGTCCGCCTGGCGGACGCCAAACTCCTCATCTCCGTACGCGATCACGGGCCCGGCATCCCCGAGGACGTCCTGCCGCACGTGTTCGACCGCTTCTACAAGGCGAGCGCGTCCCGGCCGCGCTCCGAGGGCAGCGGGCTCGGCCTGTCCATCGCCCTGGAGAACGCGCACATCCACGGCGGCGACATCTCCGCGGCCAACTGCCCCGAGGGCGGCGCCGTCTTCACCCTGTGGCTGCCGTGCGAGGGCGACGGTGACGGCGACGGGGGCCGCGACAGCGAGGACATCGTCGGCTGTACCGAGGGGGGCCAGGCGTGAACGGGCGACGGAGGCGTGCCGCGGTGGTCACCGCGCTGCTGGCGGCCGCGCTCGCCGGGTGCGGGATCAGGTCGACGGAGGTGCCCACGGACTTCGGGCCCGCGCCGTCGCGGGTGCCGTGCGTGATGTCGGGTTCCGGCATCGCCTCGCAGTCGGGCGGCGGGGCGCCGGTGCAGGTCTTCCTGGTGTGCGCGGCCCAGCTGGTGACCGTCGACCGGACGGTGCGGGTTCCCGGAGGCAAGGCGGCCGACGACCGCGTGCGGATCGCGCAGGCCCTCCTCGACGAGCTGGCCGCCCCGCCGTCGGAACCCGAGAAGGACGCGGGTTTCGCCACGGACGTGCGCGGCGGCACCAGGGTCTTCGGGCCCGGCGAGGGCGACCCCGAGGACGCGCTGCGCTTCAGTACGCCGCCGGAGGAGCTGTCGGCGTTCGCGCTCGCGCAGATCGTCTGCACGCTGGGCGGCAGCGCGGCGGCGGCGGAGGACCGCACGGTGATCATGGGCGGCCCCGCGGACGCCTCCCTGCGGCGCTACACGTGCACCCCCGAGGTCCGCTCCCGGCCCGGCACGGTGGCGCCGCCCGCCAGAACCGTCAAGCGCGGCAAGTAACCGCCGCCGGTACGCGGAACCGATCCTGCCGCCTCCGGCGTCTTGTGGGGCGTGCGTCAAGGCTCGGGCGGCCGCGTTGCCGCCATCCGCTTCCGCGCGGCGGGGGGATTCCTCCTCGTCGCGCACCTTCTGCTCGTCGGATGGATCACGCTGCGTCCGCTGGACGTCCCCTGGGTGAGCGCCGCGAATCTGCGGCCGCTCGCCGGGATCAAGGCGGATCTGGCGCTCGGCGGCCTCCAGGCGGCCCGTCGGATCGGCGAGGCCCTGCTGCTGCTCGCCCCGCTCGGTGTGCTGCTCCCCCTGGCTGGCGGCCGGCTCGCCGTCTCGCCGTGGGGTTCCCTGGTCCGCACCGTCGCCGCGGGAGCGCTGCTCTCGCTCGGCATCGAACTGCTCCAGACCGGGGTGCCCGGACAGGTCGTGGACATCGACTCGCTGCTCCTGAACACCCTCGGGGTGGCCCTCGCCCATGTCGCCGTGGTGCCCGCCGCGCGGGCGAGGCTCCGCCGCCGTGCTGAGCCGCGGCGCGTCAGGGCCCGACTGCGGGAGGAGGCCCCTCAGGGGCCGACCCCGACGATTCCCAGGGTCGGGATCGCACCATAGAGTGACGCTTTGGGGTACTTGAGGACCGTAACGTGGAGACATCGAGGCACACGGAGTGGCCTCTCCCTACGGTTCGAAGGAGCCTGACATGACCGCTCTTGCCCGCCCCACCCACGGCCGGATGATCGGCGGAGTGTGTGCCTCCCTGGCCCGGCGCTTCGGCATCTCCGCGACCAAGATGCGCGTCATCTTCGTGGCGTCCTGCCTGCTCCCCGGCCCGCAGTTCGTGCTCTACATAGCCCTGTGGGTGCTGCTGCCCTCCGAGGACAAGGCCCGCCGGTCCTGGTGACACGCGAGGGGGCGCCCCTCCGGTTGGAGGGGCGCCCCGTCGGCACGTACGCGAGAAAGGTCAGCCGAGCGGCAGGCCGTTGAGGCCGGTGCCCCCGAGGGGCACGCCGCCGAGCAGGTTGGGGAGCGGCGAGACGGGCTTGCCGGCGGGCTTGCCCGCGCTCTTGCCCCCGCTCCTGCCGTCGTCCCTGCCGCCCTTGCCGTCGTCCTTGCCGTCGTCCGCCCGGGCCGCGGCGGCGGCCCTGTCGGCGTGCCCAGCCGCCTTCAGGCCGCCGGCGAGGACGCCCTTTCCGGCGGCCACGGCCTCGGGGCTGCCCGCGGGCAGGGTCTTGGCGGCCTGCTCCAGGGGAAGGACCGAGGTGACCTGGCCGAGGGCCGTGGCCGCGTCCGGGACACCGGGGGCGGCGTTCGCGGCACCGGCGCCGGCGGCGGCGAAGGCGGCACCGAGGGCGGCGACACCGAGGGTCTTGGCAGCAGACTGCTTCATCTTCAATGCGTCCTTGCGAGTTCGATGACGGGATCTGCGCGGTTCAACGACCGCGCACATCACAAATCACGGGCAGCGGACAGCGAAAAGCGGCCGGGCGAGGAGCACCCGGCCGCCGAAGCGTCGCGCGAGGACACGAGGTCGCCCGTCAGTTCGCGGCAGAAGCGCTGGTCGACACCGTCTGGCGGAACAGCCACTCGGACTTCAGCTCGGCGTAGCCGGGCTTGATCACGTCATTGATCATGGCGAGGCGTTCATCGAATGGAATGAACGCTGATTTCATCGCATTGACCGTGAACCACTGCATGTCGTCGAGCGTGTAGCCGAAGGTGCCGACCAGGTGCTCGAATTCGCGGCTCATGCTGGTGCCCGACATCAGGCGGTTGTCGGTGTTCACCGTGGCGCGGAAGTGCAGCTTGCGCAGCAGCCCGATGGGGTGCTCGGCGTAGGAGCTCGCGGCGGCCGTCTGGAGGTTGGAGGTCGGGCAGAGCTCCAGCGGGATGCGCTTGTCGCGTACGTACGAGGCGAGGCGGCCCAGCTTGACGCTGCCGTCCTCGGCGATCTCGATGTCGTCGATGATCCGCACGCCGTGGCCGAGGCGGTCGGCGCCGCACCACTGGAGGGCCTGCCAGATCGACGGCAGGCCGAAGGCCTCGCCCGCGTGGATCGTGAAGTGGTTGTTCTCGCGCTTGAGGAACTCGAAGGCGTCGAGGTGGCGGGTGGGAGGGAAGCCCGCCTCGGCGCCCGCGATGTCGAAGCCGACGACGCCGTTGTCGCGGTAGCGGTTGGCGAGTTCGGCGATCTCCAGGGCGCGGGCGGCGTGCCGCATGGCGGTCAGCAGGGCGCCGACGCGGATGCGGTGGCCGTTCGCCTTCGCGCGGCGCTCGCCCTCGCGGAAACCGTCGTTGACCGCCTCGACGACCTCTTCGAGGGTGAGGCCGGACTCCAGGTGCTGCTCGGGGGCGTAGCGGATCTCGGCGTAGACGACGCCGTCCTCGGCGAGGTCCTCGGCGCACTCGGCGGCCACGCGCTTGAGGGCGTCCTTCGTCTGCATCACCGCGCAGGTGTGGGCGAAGGTCTCCAGATAGCGCTCCAGGGAGCCGGAGTCAGCCGCCTCGCGGAACCAGATGCCGAGCTTGTCGGCGTCGGTCTCGGGCAGGCCTTCGTAGCCGCACGCGCGGGCGAGGTCGACGACCGTGCCGGGGCGCAGGCCGCCGTCGAGGTGGTCGTGGAGGAGCACCTTGGGGGCGCGGCGGATCTGTTCGGCGCTGGGCGTGTCGCGGTCCGTGTGACCGCCCGTGATGGTCTGGCTCGTCATTTCGGCACTCTAACGCCTACGCGCGTAGAACTCACTGGTCGATACGTAACAGTGACCCTGCGGACGGGTGGCGTACACCGACGCTTCTGACACTGTTCTGTCATGGCACAGCAAGGGACGACAGGCCCTGGGCTCGGGCGCGTGATCGGGACGGCTCCTGCGGCGGTCAGCGGGGTGGTCCTGCTGCTGCCCGGCGGCTGCGAGACATCCACCCGCAGGCCGTCGCCGCTGGTGGCCGGGGCGGTGCGGGCGCTGGGCCGCAGGCTGGCCCGGGACGGACGCGCGTCGGGCCTCGCCACGCATGTCGTGCGCTACCGCTGCCGGGGCTGGAACGGCGCCCAGGCGCAGCCGGCCGAGGACACGGCATGGGCGGCGGACGAGGCCGTACGTCTCTACGGCGACGTCCCGGTCTGCCTGGCCGGAGTGGACATGGGCGGCCGGGCAGCGCTGCGCGCGGGCGGGCACCCGGCCGTCAACTCCGTGCTGGCGATCGCCCCGTGGCTGCCCGAGGACGATGTGGCGGCGCCGCCCGAGCCGGTGAAGCAGCTCGTCGGGCGGCGGGTGCTGATCGTGCACGGCACGAACGACGAGCGGACCGACCCGGAGCTGTCGTTCCGCTTCGCGGAGCGCGCGAAGAAGGCCAACCGCGACGTGTGCCGGTTCGAGGTGCACTCCGACGGCCACCGGCTCCATCAGCACCAGGCCGAAGTCCGGGCGCTGGCCTCGGACTTCGTGCGGGGCACGCTCTTCGGGGCGGACTTCGCCCGGCCCCTGGAGGACGCGCTGGCGGCGCCGCCGCCGCTGGGGCTGCGCATGCCGCTGGCCTCCGGCTTCGGGCGGTCGCCGCGCCGGTGAGGCCCGCCGGGACGCTCACGTCGACTGCTGGAGCAGCTTGCCCTTCCTGCTCAGCAGGAACTCCTTGAACGCGGCCACCGGCGGGGTGTCCGGGCGCCCCGCCAGCCAGGCCACGCCGATCTCGCGGACCGCCCGCTGGCCCGTCACCGTCAGTTCCACGACCCCCGGGCGGGGCACGGCCGGCGGGGGCAGCAGGGCCACGCCCAGGCCCGCCGCGACGAGACCGCGCAGGGTCTCCGCCTCCTCGCCCTCGAAGGCCACGCGGGGCTTGAAGCCCGCCTCCTGGCAGAGGTCGTCGGTGATGCGGCGCAGGCCGTAACCGGGCTCCAGGGTCACGAAGGCCTCGTCGGCGGCCTCGGCGAGGCGGACCCGCTTGCGGGAGGCGAGGCGGTGCTCGTCCGGCACGACCAGGCGCAGGCGCTGCTCGTCCAGACGGCGGGCGACCAGGCCGGGCGCGTCGGGCACGGGCGAGGTGAGGCAGAGGTCCAGCTCCCCCGCGCGCAGCCGCTCCAGCATCGCCTCGCCGTAGTTCTGCACGAGGCTGAAGCGCACCCTCGGGTGGTCGGCGCGGAAGGCGCGGATCAGGCCGGGCACGGTCTCGGAGCCCATGGTGTGCAGGAAGCCGAAGGCGACCTTGCCGGAGGCCGGGTCGGCGTCGGCGCGCACGGACTCGGCGGCGCGCTCCACCTCGGCGAGGGCCCGCTCCACCGAGGCGAGGAAGGTGCGGCCGGAGGGAGTGAGCGAGACGGTGCGGCCGCGGCGGGCGAACAGGTCGACGCCGAGGTCCCTTTCGAGCCGTACGAGCGCGCGGGAGAGCGTCGACTGCGGGATCTGCATCTCCTGGGCGGCGCGGGTGACGTGCTCGGTGCGGGCGACTCCCGCGAAGTACGCGAGGCGAGGCGCGAGCAGCGTCACGATGTCCTCCACGTCACTGTCGTGTGACAGGCGCTGCTGTGACCTCTGCTGATGCGGCATGGGAATGATTATGGCGTTTCCATGCATTGGACGCATCAAAAAACCGGCTCTACGTTCGTGGCATGCCTCCTGCCAGTAGCGGGGCGTCCGCCACCCACGCGGCCGCCCTCACTCCGTCGTCCCCCGCCGCCGATTCCCGTCTGACCCCGGGCGGTCCCGGCTACCGCAGGACGAGCTTCGCGCTCTTCCTCGCTGGCGTCGCCACCTTCGCCCTCCTGTACTCCACGCAGGCCCTGCTGCCGCTGGTCTCCGCCGACTTCGGCGCGAGCGCGAGCACGGCGAGCTGGACGGTGTCGGCGGCCACGGGGGCACTGGCTCTCTTCGTCCTGCCGCTGAGCGCGCTCAGCGAGCGCTTCGGGCGGCGCGCGATGATGACGGCGTCCCTGGGCGTCGCGGTGGCGGTCGGGCTCCTCGTCCCCTTCGCCCCCTCGGTGGAGGTCCTCATCGCGCTGCGCGCCGTGCAGGGCGCTGCCCTCGCGGGGCTCCCGGCGTCCGCGATGGCGTTCCTCGCCGAGGAGGTGCGGCCCAAGGCCCTGGTCGCCGCGATCGGCATGTTCGTGGCGGGCAACTCCATCGGCGGCATGAGCGGCCGCATCATCACGGGCTGGGTGGCGCAGGCCTGGGGCTGGCGCGCGGCGCTGGCCGTCGTGGGTGTGGTCGCGGTGCTGTGCGCGGTCGCCTTCCGCGCGCTGCTGCCCGCGCCGCGGCACTTCACGCCGGGTTCACTGAACCCCCGGGCGCTGGCGCGGACGGTCCGTACGCACCTGTCGGACCCGCTGCTGTGCCGGCTGTACGCCATCGGCGCGCTGTTCATGACCGTCTTCGGCGCGGTCTACACGGTGATCGGCTACCGGCTCACCGAGGCCCCGTTCTCGCTGCCCCAGGGCGTCATCGGCTCCATCTTCCTCGTCTACCTCGTCGGTACGGTCTCCTCGGCGGCGGCCGGGAAGCTGGTGGCCCGGCTCGGGCGGCGCGGGGCGCTGTACCTGGCGGTGGGCACGACGGCGGGCGGGCTGCTCCTGTCCCTGTCGGCCTCGCTGGCCGTGGTCCTGCTGGGGCTCGTGCTGATCACGGCCGGGTTCTTCGCGGGGCACGCGGTGGCGTCGTCGTCGGTGAGCCGGACGGCCACGACCGGGCGCGCGCAGGCCTCGGCCCTCTACCAGTCCGCGTACTACCTGGGCTCCAGCGCGGGCGGCACGCTCGGCGCGGTCGCCTTCCACGCGGGCGGCTGGGCCGGGACGGTGGGGCTCGGGCTGCTCGCGGTGCTCGGTGTCGTGTCGGTGACGGTGTGGGGCTCGCACGCGGCGCGGGCGGAGCGACGGCGCGGGCTCGTGGTGCGCTCCTGCTGATCCGTCCGGGCGGCCGGCGGCATGAGGGGCGGCTCCGCCTGATTTCACCTGCGGGTTTCTCCACTCCGGGGGCCGTTGTCAGTGGGCTGCGGTAGCTTCCGGTGTGTCGGGCCTCACTGTCGGGCCCTTCTCGGAATCCGCAGGGGTGGGTTGGCATGGGCGACATCGCAGGGACGACGGCCGATCTGGACGTCACGCTGGAGAAGTACCGGGTCGAGCTGACCGGGTACTGCTATCGGATGCTGGGCTCCGCCTTCGAGGCCGAGGACGCCGTGCAGGACACGATGGTGCGGGCCTGGCGCAGCTTCGAGAAGTTCGAGGGCCGCTCCAGCATCCGCTCCTGGCTCTACCGCATCGCGACGAACGTCTGCCTGGACATGCTGAACGCGGGCAACCGCCGCGCCCGCCCCATGGACCTGACCGCCGCCGCCCCGCTGGCGCAGGCGGCGCTCACCCCGCGCCCGGACAACACCTGGCTGGAGCCGATGCCGGACGCCCGCGTGCTGCCCGCCCCGAGCGATCCCGCGGAGGCGGCCGTCGCCAAGGAGTCGGTGCGCCTGGCGTTCGTCGCCGCCCTGCAAAATCTGCCGCCCAAGCAGCGTGCGGTCCTGATCCTGCGCGAGGTGCTCGCCTGGAAGGCCAGCGAGGTCGCCGAGCTGATCGACACCTCGGTGGCCTCGGTGAACAGCGCGCTTCAGCGGGCCCGCGCCACCCTCGCCGAGCGCCCGGAGGACGACACGGCCGTCTCCGATCCGCTCGACGAGGAGCAGCAGAAGCTCCTGGAGCGCTATGTCGCCGCCTTCGAGGGGTACGACATGGCGGCGCTCACGGCGCTGCTCGCCGAGGACGCCGTCATGACGATGCCGCCGTTCGACCTGTGGCTGCGCGGCACGGCGGACATCACGGGCTTCATGTCCACGATGGGCGCGGCCTGTGCCAACGGCCGCCTGCTGCCGGTGCAGGTGAACGGCACGCCGGGCTTCGCCCAGTACAAGCCCGATCCCGACAACGGCGGCTTCATGCCCTGGTCGATCCAGGTCATCGAGATCTCACAGGGGCGCATCGCCGGCTTCCACTGCTTCCTCGACACGCAGCGGTGGTTCCCGCTGTTCGGGGTGCCCCTCCATCTCGACGACTAGGCCGAGGAGTTCCGTCAGGCCGACGAGGCCGAGCAGCGCCAGCAGGGCGGGGGTGGGATTCCTGAGCCGGATCCGCCCCCCGGCCCTGCGGGCGGCGAGGTGCAGCCGGGCGACGGCGTCGACGGTCGTGAGGTCGGCGGTGGTGACGCCGCCGACGTCGCAGATCACGTCGTGGCCGGGGCGGCGGGCGGCCGCGACCCGCGCGCACAGCTGCGGGACGTCGCCCGCGCGCAGGGGGCCCTCGATGAGGATGAGGTTCGCTTCGGATTCAGCCACGCAGGGTTGACTGGCGAGGTGGGCGGAACTCATCGGTTCAGGAGGCGGCCTCCTGCGGGCGCGGCTCGCGTACCCGCAGGGGCAGGGGGTTCACGGAGTCTCCCCGCCCGTTGTTGTACTGCTGTGGCCGTGCTGGTGCGGGGTGACCTCTCCCCGCGCAGGACACGACTCCCCTCCTGCGTACGGACCGCGGGGCGGCGGGTCCAGGTACGGAAGGGCAGGAAGCCCCGACCGCGCACGGGCGGAACCGGCCCGGCGCTCCCCCGCACTCCCCCGCCTTCGCCGGTCAGGCGTCGCGGTGGTCGCGGAACCACTGCGTCACCTCGTCGGCGTGGGTGTCCGGCGGGAAGACCGGGTAGAAGACGTGCTCGATGGTGGCGCCGCGCAGGACGAGGGTCAGGCGCCGGTAGAGCGTCTGCCCGTGGGCCTCGAACGTGGGGAGCCGCAACGCGTTCGCCAGCGTGAGCCCGGGGTCGGAGAGCATCGGGTAGGGCAGGTGCAGCCGGTCCACGAGCGCCTGCTGGTAGTCGGCCCGGTCCGAGGACAGGGCGAGGACCCGGTCGACGCCCTCGGCCCGCAGCGCGGCAAGGTTGTCACGGAAGTTGCACGCTTCCTGGCTACAGCCGCGGGCGCCGGGGATCTCGTTCCAGCCCTCCGGGATGTCGGCCGCCGGATCCCCGGTCAGCGGATAGCAGAACAGCACCCAGCGGCCTTCGGAGACGGTGTCCAGGCGTATGTCGCCGCCGTCCGTGCCGGTGAACGGCAGCGGGGGGAGCGTGCGGCCCGGCAGGTGGGCGGCGCCGCCGTCGTCCACGGGGGCGGGCAGGCCGGAGGGCAGCGGGTCGGCCTGCGGGAGGGAATCGGTGCGGGGCAGCATCTCGTCGGGCTCCTTCATCGCGTTCTGGGTGACAGGGGGGAAACCACGCCGGGCCGCCGCGTCCCGGCGGCGGATCAGCCGGTCCCGGCCGGCGGCCAGCCGGTCGATGAGGAGGTCGAGGGCCTCGATCTTCCGCTGGTAGGCGGCCAGGGACTCCGCGCAGTGATCACCCGTCTCGTGACCGGCGCGCAGGCAGGCGAGGAACGGCCGCGTCTCCGAGGGCGTGAGGCCGAGCGCCCCGAGGCCGCGGATCTCCTCCGCCAGCCGGACGTCCTCCGCGCTGTAGTCGCGGTATCCGTTGGCGGCACGGCCCGGACTGAGCAGCCCGCATTCCTCGTAGTAACGCAACGCTTTGATCGTCACACCGGCAGCCGCGGCCGCCTCACCCGCACGCATGGGCACCTCCTCGTTCGCCCAGAACGCTAAACCCGTCCCTCGGGGGACGGGTCAAGTCGGATCACGGGAGGCCCGGGGCGCCGTGCCTGTCAGTCCTGGGGGAAGGCGCTCGTGTCGATGTCCAGGTCGAAGGGTTCGGGGAGGCGCACGGTGTCACCGAACTTGCAGGCCTGGAGGACCCGGTAGACGTCACCCGCGGGCTCGCCGTACAGAGTGATGGTGGGGCCACCGGGGGCCCAGCGGTCGATGAGGAGGTAGAGGGGGATGCCTGCGGCGGCGTAGGCAGCGGGCTTGCTGACGCGGTCGTGACGGGCGTTGGAGGGGGAGGTCACCTCGACGACGAGTTCGGCGGCGGCGGCCGGAACATACGTCCCCGGAGCTTCCACTTCCGCGAGGGGGATCACGACGAGGTCGGGGATGAACATGCCGAGCTTCGAGGGCACGGCGACGGACAGGGTCTGAAAGACGCCCCAGTCATCCGGAAGCACGGAGTACAACAGGCGGTGCACTTTCTCCGCGACGAGGTTGTGGCGATTGGCCGGGCTCGGCGACACGGTGATGACCCCTTCGATGATCTCCACCTTGCTGCCCTCGGGCCACTCCATCTCCTCCCAGAGCCGGACGAGGTCGTCCCAGTCCTGGCCGGGTTCGTGGCCGACGGTGAGTGCGCTCATGGCGGTCTCCTCTTTCGGTGCGTCACCGAACCCAGCATGCCGAACGGGACCGGCGGCAGTCCACCGATCCCGTTCACCCGTACGAGTAAGTCCTGGCCAGAGGCGCTCCCGCAGCCCTCTGGCCAAGAGCCCGACCCCCTAGCCGATCCGGTCCAGCACGATCGGCGTCGCCGAGAACGCCGTCCCCGCGGGAGCGATGTCGTACGAGCCCTCCACCGACTCCAGCGCGTACGCGAACCGCTCCGGCGTGTCCGTGTGCAGGGTCAGCAGCGGGGCGCCCGCCTCGACCGTGTCGCCCGGCTTCGCGTGGAGTTCGACGCCCGCGCCCGCCTGGACCACGTCCTCCTTGCGGGCGCGGCCCGCGCCCAGGCGCCAGGCGGCGACGCCGATGTCGTACGCGTCGAGCCGGGTCAGAACGCCGGACGACGGTGCCGTCACCACGTGCTGCTCGCGGGCCACCGGCAGCTTCGCGTCCGGGTCGCCGCCCTGCGCCGCGATCATGCGGCGCCATACGTCCATCGCCGAGCCGTCGGCCAGCGCCTTCGCCGGGTCGGCGTCCTTCAGGCCCGCCGCGTCGAGCATCTCGCGGGCCAGCGCCAGGGTCAGTTCGACCACGTCGGCCGGGCCGCCGCCCGCCAGGACCTCGACCGACTCGCGGACCTCCAGGGCGTTGCCCGCCGTCAGGCCCAGCGGCGTCGACATGTCCGTAAGCAGCGCCACCGTGCGGACGCCGCTGTCCGTGCCCAGCTCCACCATCGTGGAGGCCAGTTCACGCGCGTCGTCGAGGTTCTTCATGAAGGCGCCGGTGCCGACCTTCACGTCCAGGACCAGCGAGCCCGTCCCCTCGGCGATCTTCTTCGACATGATGGACGAGGCGATCAGCGGGATCGCCTCCACCGTGCCGGTCACGTCGCGCAGCGCGTACAGCTTCTTGTCGGCCGGCGCCAGGCCGTCGCCCGCCGCGCAGATCACCGAGCCGACGCCGTCCAGGACGTTCAGCATCTCCTCGTTGGAGAGCAGCGCGCGCCAGCCGGGGATGGCCTCCAGCTTGTCGAGGGTGCCGCCGGTGTGGCCGAGGCCGCGGCCCGACAGCTGCGGGACGGCCGCGCCGCACGCGGCGACCAGCGGGGCGAGCGGCAGCGTGATCTTGTCACCGACGCCGCCCGTGGAGTGCTTGTCGGACGTCGGGCGGGAGAGCGAGGAGAAGTCCATGCGCTCGCCGGACGCGATCATCGCGGCGGTCCAGCGGGCGATCTCCTTGCGGTTCATGCCGTTCAGGAGGATCGCCATCGCCAGGGCCGACATCTGCTCGTCGGCGACCGCGCCGCGCGTGTACGCGTCGATGACCCAGTCGATCTGCTCGTCGCTCAGCTCGCCCCGGTCACGCTTGGTGCGGATGACGGAGATGACGTCCATGGCATGTCCTTCCAGCAGTACAACGGCGTACGTACGGGAGTGCGTGTCCCATACCTCCGCGACTCTACGCGCATAGAGTCAGGGCGTGAAGAAGCCCCCGCCAACAGGCGGGGGCTCGCGTTCAGTTCAGCCGCTGCGGCCCGAACGCGTCGGGCAGCATGTCCGCCAGCGTCCGCACCCCCGAGGCCGTCTCCAGGAGCAGCTCAGGGCCGCCGAACTCGTACAGCAGCTGGCGGCAGCGGCCGCACGGCATCAGGATCTCGCCCTTGCCGTCCACGCACGTGAAGTGCGTGAGGCGGCCGCCGCCGGTCAGCTGGAGCTGGGAGACCAGGCCGCATTCGGCGCAGAGGCCGAGGCCGTAGGAGGCGTTCTCCACGTTGCAGCCGGAGACCGTCCTGCCGTCGTCGACCAGGGCCGCCGCCCCGACCGGGAACCCCGAGTAGGGCGCGTACGCACGGGACATGGCCTCGCGCGCGGCCTCCCGCAGGGCGTCCCAGTCGGCCCGGTCGGTGTCCGCGGCGGCTGACGTCACTTTCCTTGCCCCTTCCGGTACGGCATTCCGTCCGCCTTCGGCATGCGCAGCCGCTGGGCGGAGAGCGAGAGGACCAGCAGGGTCACCACGTACGGAGTGGCGGTGACGACCTGGTTGGGCACCTCGTCGGTCAAGCCGTACCACAGGAACATGAGCGCGGAGACGGCCGCGGTGAGCACCGCGGGGACGTACCGCTTGCGCCATACGAGGTAGGCCGCGCCGATGATCAGGAGGATCGCGAGGAGCAGCAGCAGCGCGTGGACGTTGGTGCCGCCGCCCCGGAGCTTGAGGCTGTCGGTGTAACCGAACAGGCCCGCGCCGAGCGCGAGTCCGCCCGGCATCCAGTTGCCGAAGATCATCGCGGCGAGGCCGATGTAGCCGCGGCCGCCGGTCTGGCCCTCCAGGTAGATGTTGGAGGCGACCAGCGAGAGGAACGCGCCGCCGAGGCCCGCGAGGCCACCGGAGATGACGACGGCCAGGTACTTGTACTTGTAGACGTTCACGCCGAGCGACTCGGCGGCGATCGGGTTCTCGCCGCAGGAGCGCAGCCGCAGACCGAACGGGGTGCGCCACAGCACCCACCAGCTCAGCGGCACCATGGCGACGGCGACGACGGTGAGCGGCGACAGGTTGGTGAACAGGCCGCCGAGCAGGCCCGCGAGGTCGGAGACCAGGAACCAGTGCTTGCCGTTGAGGTCGGCCAGCCAGTCGGAGAGCCCCGGCACGGAGAAGCTGCCGAGTGATTCGACGGGCGGCGACTGCTTGGACGTACCGCCCTCCTCGCCCTCGAAGGCGAAGGTGGCGAGGTAGCGCGTGGCGCCGAGGGCCAGGATGTTGAGGGCCACACCGGAGACGATGTGGTTGACGTTGAAGGTGACCGTCACGATCGCGTGCAGCAGGCCGCCGAGGGCGCCGCCGGCGATGCCGAACAGGACACCGACCCACGGACCCCACTGGAAGCCGGCCCAGGCGCCGAACCAGGTGCCGAGGATCAGCATGCCTTCGAGGCCGATGTTGACCACGCCCGCGCGCTCGGCCCACAGACCGCCGAGGCCCGCGAGACCGATCGGGACGGCGAGTTGCAGGGCCGTCGACATCTGGCCGGTGGAGGTGATGCCGTCGGCGCCGGTGATCATGCGGACCACGGAGGTCAGCACCAGGACGCCCGCGATGATCAGCAGGAGGACGGGGAGCGAGATGCGGCGGCGGCCCTGGGCGGGCTGCTTGGCCGGGGGCTTGACCACGGATGCCGTGCTCATCGGGCAGTCGCCTCCTTCACGGTGTCGTTGGTGCCGTTGCTGCCGTTGTCGGCGTCGGCCCGTGCGGCGGCGGCCAGTTCCTCGCCCACGCGCTGCTGCTGGCGGCGCAGGCCCCAGCGGCGTACGGCCTCGTAGGAGACGACGACCGCGATCACGATGATGCCCTGCATGATCACCG
This sequence comes from Streptomyces sp. G44, assembly GCF_016905445.1. Classification (GTDB taxonomy): domain Bacteria; phylum Actinomycetota; class Actinomycetes; order Streptomycetales; family Streptomycetaceae; genus Streptomyces. The sequence goes on along the minus strand of NZ_JAFEXF010000045.1, from coordinate 21,360 downwards.
CGATCTCCTTGTCGTACGGCTCCGGGTGGGCGTAGTCGAGAGCGGGCGACGCCTTGTCGAGGAAGGCCCAGAGCAGGGCGGCGAGCGCGATGCCGACCGGGTGGTTGCGGCCGAGCAGCGCGATGCCGATGCCGATGAAGCCGAGCCCCGAGGGGAAGCTGAGGCTGTAGGTGTGGGTGTCGCCGAGCAGGATCGGCATGCCGGACAGGCCCGCGACCGCGCCGGAGATCAGCATGGCGGTGAGCGCCATGCGCTTGGCGTTGACCCCGCTGGCCGCGGCGGCCGACTCGGAGGCGCCGGTGGCGCGCAGGTCGAAGCCGAAGCGGGTGCGGTTGAGGACCAGCCAGTACAGGACGCCCGCGAGGGCGGCGACGAAGACGAAGCCGTAGACCTCGCCGCCCGCCAGCTTGATGCCGGGGAACCAGCCCGACTCCTTCATCACGCCGGTGGTCTGGTTGTTGCCGACCGGCACGCCGAAGTTCTTGGTGAGCGTGAGGTAGCCGATGACGCTCGTCGCGATGGCGTTGAGCATGATCGTCGCGACGACCTCGCTGACGCCGCGGGTGGTCTTCAGCAGACCCGCGATGCCGGCCCAGAACGCGCCGGTGAGCATGGCGACCACGATCAGCAGCGGGATCTGGAGCGCGGCGGGCAGCGCGACGTGCGCGCCGACGACCGCGGTGATCATCGCGGCGAGGCGGTACTGGCCGTCGACCCCGATGTTGAACAGGTTCATCCGGAAGCCGATGGCCACCGCGAGGGCGGCCAGGTAGTACATCCCGGCCTGGTTGATGATCAGTACCTGGACGTCGGAGTAGGTGGCCTGCTCGAACATCAGGCTGTACGGCTCGATCGGGCTCTTGCCCGAGGCGAGCAGCACGCCCGAGGTCAGCACCACGGCCACGATCAGTGCGATGACCGGTCCGGCCACGCCGAGGAGCAAGCGTTCCTTGTCGAACTTCTTCATCGGGTCTCGTCCTCCTCGGAGCCGTCACCGGACTCGACGTGTTCCAGGTGACCGGAGGCGGCACCCGTCATCGCCGACCCCAGCTCCTCGGGTGTGATGGTGGCCGGGTCGGCGTCCGCGACGAGCCGCCCGCGGTAGATGACGCGGAGGGTGTCGGAGAGGCCGATCAGCTCGTCCAGGTCGGCGGAGATGAGCAGCACGGCGAGGCCCTCGCGGCGGGCCTCGCGGATCTGGTCCCAGATCTGCGCCTGCGCGCCGACGTCCACGCCGCGGGTGGGGTGGGCGGCGATCAGGAAGCGCGGCTTGTGGCTCATCTCGCGGCCGACGATCAGCTTCTGCTGGTTGCCGCCGGAGAGCGAGGCGGCCGTCACGTCGATGCCGGGGGTACGGACGTCGTACTCCTCGACGATGCGGCGGGTGTCGGCCTGGGCGCCCTTGATGTCCAGCCAGAATCCGCGCGCGTTCGGCTTCTCGGTGACATGGCCGAGGATGCGGTTCTCCCACAGCGGGGACTCCAGGAGGAGGCCGTGGCGGTGGCGGTCCTCGGGGATGTACCCGATGCCGTCCTCGCGGCGCTTGCGCGTGGGTACGGCGGTGATGTCCTCGCCCGCCATGCGGATCACGCCGGAGTCGGCGTGCTTGAGGCCGATCAGCGCGTCGATCAGCTCGGTCTGGCCGTTGCCCTCGACGCCCGCGATGCCGAGGACCTCCCCTTCGTGGATCGTGAAGGAGATGTCGTCGAGCAGGGCGCGGCCCGAGTCGCCTGCGGCGAGCAGCTTCAGGCTCTCGACCTGGATCATCGGGCGGTCGGTGACCGTCGACTCGGCCGTCTCGGGGGTGGGCAGTTCGCTGCCCACCATCAGCTCGGCGAGCTGGCGCGGCGTCGTCTCGGCGGGGATCGCCGTGCCGACGGTCGTACCGCGCCGGATGACGGTGATGTCGTCGGCGACGGACAGCACCTCGCCCAGCTTGTGGGAGATGAAGATGACCGACAGGCCCTCGGACTTCAGCCCGCGGAGGTTCTCGAAGAGCGCGTCGACCTCCTGCGGCACGAGGACGGCCGTGGGCTCGTCGAGGATCAGCGTGGTGGCGCCGCGGTAGAGGACCTTGAGGATCTCCACGCGCTGGCGGTCGGCGACGCCGAGGTCCTCCACGTACGCGTCGGGGCGCACCCCGAGGCCGTACCGGTCGGACAGCTCGATGATCTTGCGGCGGGCCGCGCCGCCGATGCCGTGCAGCTTCTCGCTGCCGAGGACGATGTTCTCCAGGACCGTCAGCTGGTCGGCGAGCATGAAGTGCTGGTGCACCATGCCGATGCCGCGCGCGATGGCGTCGGCGGGACCGGCGAAGGACACCTGCTCGCCGTCGACGGTGATGGTGCCCTCGTCCGGCTTCTGCATGCCGTAGAGGATCTTCATCAGCGTCGACTTGCCGGCGCCGTTCTCGCCGACGAGGGCGTGGACGGTGCCCTTGCGGACGGTGAGGTGGATGTCGTGGTTGGCCACGACTCCGGGGAAGCGCTTGGTGATGCCGGCGAGTTCGACGGCGACGGGCGGAGGGTTGGTGGACGCGTCGATGGCGCACTCTCCTCGGGGGCCAGAGGGCCTGAAGGGCCTGAAGGAAAGGGGCCGCCTACGCGCGCAGTGCCCCTGCAACTGTCTACTGCTCAGTGGTGGATGTGGTCCGCGTCGGCTGTGGTCCGCGCGAACGGGGCGCGGGGGAACCATCGTCCCCCACACCCCGTCCTACGAGCAGCACGCCGCCGTCACGGTGACCTGTCCGGCGGTCACGCCGTCACGGCGTGGTCTTGACCTTGATCTTGCCGCTCTTGATGCCCTCTTCGGCCTTCTTCAGGGCCGCCTGGACATCCTTCATCTTCTGGAACTCGGGGTTGGAGTCGGCGAGCGCGACACCGCCCGACTTGAGGTCGGCGCGGACGACGCCGCCCTTGGCCGTGCCGTCCTCGACGGCCTTCGCCAGGTTGTAGACGGAGGCCGCGACGTCCTTGGTCGCCGAGGTCAGGATGTACTTCTTGTACTTGGCGAGCGCGTCCTGCTTGTACTGGTCCGAGTCGACGCCGATCGCCCAGATCTTCTTGGCGGCGGCGGCCTCGATGACACCCTGACCCGAGAGGCCCGCGGCGTGGTAGACCACGTCGGCGCCCTTCTCGATCTGGCCCTGGGCGGCGGTCTTGCCCTTGTCGGGGCTGGTGAAGCCGCCGTCCTCGGCCTTCTCCGTCAGGTACTGCTTGACGACCTTGACCTTGGGGTCCGTGTCCTTGACGCCCTGCGCGAAGCCCGCCTCGAACTTGTGGATGAGGGGGACGTCCACGCCGCCGACGAAGCCGACGGTCTTGGACTTGGTGGTCTTGGCGGCGGCGACGCCCGCGAGGTAGGACGCCTCCTGCTCGCTGAAGACGAGGTCGGCGACGTTGTCGGCCTTGACGGTCTCGTCGTCGACGATGCCGAAGGTGACCTTCGGGAACTCCGCCGAGACCTCCTTGATGGCCGGGGCGTAGGCGTAGCCGACCCCGATGACCGGGTTGTAGCCCTGCTTGGCGAGCTGCGTCAGGCGCTGCGCCTTGTCGGCGTCCGACTCGCCGTCGACGGGCTCGACGGCCTTCTCGCCGACCTTGAACTCCTTGGCGGCCTTCTTCATGCCCTGGGTCGCGGCGTCGTTGAAGGACTGGTCGCCGGCGCCGCCGACGTCGTAGGCGATGGCGACGCCCTTGTTCTTGTCGTCCTTGCTCGCGGCGGCGTCGCTGGACGTGCCACCACAGGCGGAGACGGAGACGGCGAGGGCTGCGGTCGCGGCGCCCGCGACAGCTATTCGAGACACCCGGCGCATAGAGACGAACTCCTTGAGTCAAGCAAGCACAAGCAGGTACGCGCCTTACCCCGGCGCTGATTTCGCCGCAGCGTAACGCGCGTAGACCTGACATAAGAACCCTTCTGTCCGGTCCGTTATCGACCTGTGGCCACGGGGCGTCCGGCAGGCGAACGCGCGGTGGGCGCCCCCTTGATGGGGGGCGCCCAGTCGCCGCAGCACGTTCTACGTACAACGGGGTGAACCGCGCGAGCGGGGTACTACGTACAACGTCCGCGGGCCCGTCCTACGGGACGGTCTTGACCTTCACCTTGCCGTCGACGATGTCCTTCTTGGCCTTCTCCACGGCGGCGACGACATCCTTCATCGCCCGGTACTCCGGGTTGGAGTCGGAGAAGCCGACGCGGCCCGAACCGAGGTCGTAGCGCTGTTCGCCCTTCATCGGCTTGCCCTCGACGACCGACTTGGCCAGGTCGTACACCGCGCCGCCGACGTCCTTGAGCGCCGAGCCGAGGATGTACCGCTTGTACTCGGCGAGGGCCTTCTGCCGGTACTGGTCGGAGTCGACGCCGATCGCCCACTTCTTCTGCGAGCCGGCCTCCTGGATGACGCCCTGCCCGGAGAGCCCGGCCGCGTGGTAGATGACGTCCGCGCCGGCCTCGATCTGTCCGCTCGCGGCGTTCTGTCCCTTGTCGGGGCTGCTGAAGCCGCCCTCCTCGGGCTTTTCCGTCAGATAGCGCTTCTCGATTTTGATCTTCGGGTCGACCGACTTCGCGCCCTGCACGAATCCGGCCTCGAATTTGTGGATCAACGGAATGTCCACGCCGCCCACGAATCCGATGTGCTTGGCCTTGCTCGCTTTCGCGGCGGCGACGCCCGCCAGATAGGAACCCTGTTCCTCGTGGAAGACCAGGCCGGCGACGTTGTCCGCCCGCACGGTGTTGTCGTCGATGATCCCGAAGGTGGTGTCCGGGAACTTCTTCGCGGCGGCCTCCACCGCGGGCGCGTAGACGAAGCCGACGCCGATCACCGGGTCGTAGCCCTGCTTGGCGAGCTGTTCGAGGCGCTGGACCTTGTCGGCGCTGGACTCGCCGTCACCCGGCTCCATGTCCACGCCGCCGATCTTGAACTCCTTGCGGGCCTTGCTGTAGCCCGCGTAGGCGGCGTCGTTGAAGGACTGGTCGCCCTGCCCGCCGATGTCGTACGCCAGACCGATGCCCTTGCCCTGGTACGACGAGGAGGTGCCGGAGCCCTTCTCCTTGCCGCCCTCCTCCTTGGAGGCCTCGCTGCTGGTCTTGCCGCACGCCGAAGCGGCGAGGGCGAGCGACGCCACGGCCACGGCCACTTGGGAAAGTCTTGATACACGACGCACAGGACGCACTCCTCACGTTCCCCAACGCACCGTTGACGGCGCTGATTTCGGCGCACATTAACGCGCGTAGAAAGGAAGGGAACGGTTTTCCGCGCGGCCGTTACCCATTCGTGCCGGGCGCCGGCCATGCGCGAGGGGCCGAGAGGGTGAAAGGGCGCCTGCCCGGCGCCCTTTCACCCTCTCGGCCCTCTTGCCCCACTCGGCTCACTCGCGTGCCGCGTCCAACAGGGCCGCGGCGGTGAAGAGTTCGACGCCGACCTTGATGGCCGTCTCGTCCGCGTCGAAGTCGCCCTGGTGGAGGTCGCGCACGGTGCGCTCCCCCGGCTTGCGGACACCGAGCCGGGCCATGGCACCGGGCACGTGCTCCAGGTACCAGGAGAAGTCCTCGCCGCCGAGGCTCTGTTCGGTGTCCTCGACCGAGTGCGGGCCGCGCCGCTCGACCATGGCGTCGCGCAACAGGTCGGCGACGGCGCCGTCGTTGACGACGGGCGGGACGCCGCGGATGTAGGTGACCTCGGACTTGGCGCGGTGGAGGTCGGCGATCTCCTGGATGGCGTCGTGCACCAGGTCGGGCGCCTGCCGCCAGGCCCTGAGGTCCAGGCAGCGCACGGTGCCGGAGAGCTCGGCGTGCTGCGGGATGACGTTCGGCGCGTGCCCGGACTCGATGCGGCCCCAGGTCAGCGAGAGGCCGGAGCGGGCGTCGGCGCGGCGGGCGACCAGGGCCGGGACCTCGGTGGCGACCCTGGCGACGGCGGTGACGAGGTCGGTGGTGAGGTGCGGGCGCGCGGTGTGTCCGCCCGGTCCGTCGAGCGCGACCTCCAGGCGGTCGCAAGCGGAGGTGATGGGGCCGTGGCGCAGCCCGATGCGGCCCGCGTCGACGCGGGGGTCGCAGTGCACGGCGATGATCTTCCCTACGCCGTCGAGCACACCGTCCTTGATGGCGTCGGCGGCGCCGCCCGGCAGGACCTCCTCGGCGGGCTGGAAGATCAGCCGCACCGGGAAGGGCAGCTGCCCCTTGCGCGCCAGATCGGCGAAGACCAGGCCGGCGCCGAGGACGACGGTGGTGTGCACGTCGTGGCCGCAGGCGTGGGCGCGGTCGGGCACCGTGGAGCGGTAGGGCACGCCGAGCTTGGTGTCCGGGATGGGCAGCGCGTCGATGTCGGCGCGCAGGGCGAGCATGGGGCGCGTCCCGTCCGGCACACCGATGTCGCAGACGAGCCCGGTGCCGCCGGCGAGCACACGGGGCGCCAGGCCCGCCTCCTCCAGGCGGGCCTTGATGGCGGCGGTGGTGCGGAACTCCTGGTTGCCGAGCTCCGGGTGCATGTGCAGGTCGCGACGGAACGCGACGAGCTCGGCACGGAGCGCTTCGGGCAACGCGCCGGGAAGCGTCTCCGCGGGCGCGGACTGCGTTCCGAACACGTCGGCGGACACCTCTTCGGTCGCACAGGACATCAGTTGGTTCACCCTCTGAAGGGTAGGGCGATGCAGCGGCCAACTAACCCACGATCAACAAAAGTTCAGCCCGATAGGGGAAGAAAGAGTGGCCTCGTGGCGCATGGCCGCTGATCGGGATGGGTAAACTTTCACGCCGCCTCAGGGGACGCACAGGCCGTCCGGCGCCTGTAGTAGGCGAGGGCGACCGCCGTCAGCAAGGGCGGCCAGGCGATCAGCGGTACATAGCAAACCACAAGCAGGGCGGTTTGCGCTGTACTGTCCGTCACATCCGTTTCACTCCCCAATCCGGCGATCTGTGCGTAGAAGGCCCAGCCCACCAGGCCGAACAGCACGGCGGCACCCAGCAGGGCGGGCACGACGGCGGCCATCGTCGGCACCGGCCGCCCGCCGATCACGGGTACCCACCCCGGCACGACCTCACCCCACCCGCGCACCAGACCGAGCGTGAGCAACGCCAGTCCCTCGGACACCAGGCTGAGCAGCAGGATGTACACGGCCTCGCCGGTGCCGTGCTGCTCCTGCGCGGTCACGGGCAGCCCGGCCACCAGGGCCACCCGCCACAGTCCGGAGGGCAGGGTGATCCACGGCACGGCGTGGGCGGCGAGGACGGCCCAGCGGGGGACGTCGGGCAGTGCGGAGATTCTCGGCATGGGGTGATGCTGGCGCGCGGGCGGCACCGGGGGCGTCACCGTGGGGGCGGGTTCCGTGCGGGCGGGCTCCACCGGGCGGGGGAGGGCGGGGTACGCCCCCCGGGGCCGGTCCGGGGAAATCCCTGCGGCGGGCGGGTCCGGGCGTGAGAATGAGGCGTCCGCGCACCACACCCCAGGGAGGCACCGGCCGGCATGACCGAGGAACCCGACGCGACGACAGCGGCCTGGCGGCCCACCGCCCCCGGCGTGCTGCGGCTGCCCTCCGGGCGGCTCGTCCGGGGGCGTGGGCTCCGCCACCCGCTGCCCGACGGCGACAGGCCCGGCCTCGGCGTCTATCTGCTCGGCAGGCGTCCGCCGGAGGTCCCGTGGGAGTCCCGCTGGCTGCGCTGGCCGGACTTCCGGCTGCCGAGCGACCGCGCGCGGGCCCGGGAGCTGCTGCGCGAGGTGTGGGAGCGCTCGGCCGCGGAGCGCGTGGAGGTGGCCTGCGGGGGCGGGCGCGGGCGGACGGGCACCGCGCTGGCGTGCGTCGCCGTGCTCGACGGGGTACCCGCCGGGGAGGCCGTCGCGTTCGTACGGACCCACTACGACCGGCACGCCGTGGAGACGCCCTGGCAGCGGCGGTACGTGGAGCGCTTCACCGGCCAGGCCTGAGGGCACCGAGGGACCCGTCGACGAGAGGCAGCCATGAGCGACGAGCGGATACCGCCCCTGCGCGCCCCCTTCCCGCCCGAGGCCGCCGCCGTCCTGCGGCGCATGATGCCGCCGGGTCAGGAACCCATCGCCCTGTTCCGCATGTTCGCGCGCAACGTCCCGATGGCCGCGGCGATGCACGGCTGGGGCTCCTATGAACTCGGCCGGAACTTCAGCGCCGGGCTGCGCGACCGGGAGATCGTCGTCGACCGTGTCTGCGCCCTGTGCCACGCCGAGTACGAGTGGGCCGTCCACGTCGCCCGCTTCTCCGCCAAGGCCGGCCTCGACGACGCGCAGATCGCCTCGCTCACCCACGGCGCGAGCACCGACCCCTGCTGGGAGAGCGAGCGCGACCGGCTGCTGATCGAGCTGAGCGACGCGCTGCACGCGGGCGGCGACATCGACGACGCCCTGTGGGAGCGGCTCGCCGCGGAGTTCACCGACGAGCAGTTCCTGGACCTGCTGATGCTCGGCGGCTGGTACCACGCGATCAGCTTCGTGGCCCGCGCCACCCGGCTCACCCCGGAGCCGGGGACCCCACGCTTCGCGGACTTCCGGCCGACGTGATGACCGCCGTCAGCCGGTGCACGTCCCGTGCCGTCCCCGTCACGCCGGACAGGAAGCCCTGGGCGCGCGGCGAGGCGTTCTCCGTGAGCCAGGACGGGTCGATGTCGCAGACCGCCACCTTCACCTCCGTGCCCGCCAGGGCCAGGGGCAGGGTGTGGACGACCGTGGAGGGGAAGCTGAGGATCGTGCGGCCGACCGGGCCGCGGCGGGCGATCAGTTCCAGCGGCAGGTCGGGGCGGACCACCTGGAGTCCCGTCTCCACCGCCAGGCGGTGCAGCTTCTCGGAGCTCTCGCGGCGGTGCGCGAAGTACCGCGTCGCCCCGTGGGTCACGGCGAGGGCGCGGACCGCTTCCACATAGCGGTCGGGGTCCACCACGCCGGTCTCCACGAGGGACGTGCCGACCAGGTCGGCGCCGCGGGTGATGCGGGGCGGGCCGAAGCGCTCCCTGGTCCAGGCGAAGGCGTTGACCGTGACGTCGACGCCGGGCGGCGCCTGGTCGATCGGCATGGAGGAGAAGACCTCCACCGTGCGCGCCCCGCCGGGCGTCAGGCGCCGCCGCGCCGAGGCGGAGACCGGGGCGAAGAGCAGGTCACGGGGGCCGGGGCGGCCGCCCTTGCGGTGCCAGCGCACCAGGCGCTCGCCACGGGCCAGCTGGGCGATGAACTCCATGGTCGCCGTGCCGTCGTCCACCACCACCAGGGAGCGGGCCCGGGTGATCGTCAGCAGCAGCTGCACGTAGCGGGAGAACGGGTCGCCTATGACGATCCGGTCGGCCTTGCGCAGCGCTCCCGCGAGGCCCCCTATCGTCTGGAAGGGAGCCGTCGCGCCGCCGCGCGCCTCCTCCCAGCGGACCTCGACGCCCTCGTCGCGCACGAGCTGCGCCATGCGGCGCAACTGGCCGCGCGTCATGGGGTCGTTGGGCGACAGGACGACGACGGTGAGGCCCCCGGCCGGGCCGGTCGCGGCCGCGGCGTGCGCCCACTCCAGGACGTTCAGCAGCTGAACAGGGCTCTCCACGAAGGCGAGCGTGGAGGGGGCGGCGGTGTCGGCGGCCAGGCCGGCTCGGGGGCTCATCGTCGTTACGTCCGTATCCCGTAACCGGTGGGCGCTCAGACCGCGACCGGCTGGGCGCCGGCGTCCGCGGACCCGTCCGTCGACGACTCGGCCTCGGCGACGACGCCCGCGACGCGGCGGAGCTTCTTCATGGGGCCGAGCTCCGACTCGTAGACCTTCTTGACGCCGTCACCGAGGGACGCCTCGATGGTGCGGATGTCGCGGACCAGGCGGGTCAGGCCCTGCGGCTCGACGGAGGCGGCCTGGTCGGAGCCCCACATGGCGCGGTCGAGGGTGATGTGGCGCTCGACGAAGGTGGCGCCGAGGGCGACGGCCGCGAGGGTGGTCTGGAGGCCGGTCTCGTGGCCGGAGTAGCCGATCGGGACGTTCGGGTACTCCTGCTGGAGGGTGTTGATGACGCGCAGGTTCAGCTCCTCGGCCTGCGCCGGGTACGTCGACGTGGCGTGGCACATCAGGATGTTGTCGCTGCCGAGGACCTCGACGGCGTGGCGGATCTGCTTCGGCGTCGACATGCCGGTGGAGAGGATGACCGTGCGGCCGGTGGCGCGCAGGGCGCGCAGCAGCTCGTCGTCCGTGAGGGAGGCGGAGGCGACCTTGTGGGCGGGCAGGTCGAACTTCTCCAGGAAGGCGACGGCCTCGGTGTCCCACGGGGAGGCGAACCAGTCGATGTTCTTGGACTTGCAGTACTCGTCGATCCGGCGGTACTCGTCCTCGCCGAACTCCACGCGGTGGCGGTAGTCGATGTACGTCATGCGGCCCCAGGGGGTGTCGCGCTCGATGTCCCACTGGTCGCGCGGGGTGCAGATCTCGGGGGTGCGCCTCTGGAACTTGACCGCGTCGCAGCCCGCCTCGGCGGCCACGGCGGTCAGCTTGAACGCGTTCTCCAGGTCGCCGTTGTGGTTGATGCCGATCTCACCGGTGATGTACACGGGCTGACCGGGACCGGCCGTCTTGGAACCGAACTGACGCAGACGGGGGTCGGCGGTGATGGAGGTGACGGGGGTGCGGGAGCTCATGACAGGAACTTTCCTTAATCGTGGAGGGAGTCGAGAGAGGGGCCGAGGATCCAGCTGGCGATCTCTCGGATCGCGCCTTCACCGCCGCGGACGGTGGTGACCGCGCGGGCCGCGTCGCGTACGACGTCGTGGGCGCCGGCGACCGCCACGGGCCAGCCCACGAGGGCGAAGCACGGGAGGTCGTTGACGTCGTTGCCGACGTAGAGCACGCGCTCGGGCGCGATGCCCTGTTCCTCGCACCACTGCTTCAGTGCGAGGTCTTTCCGGTCGATGCCGTGCAGCACGGGGAGCTTGAGCTTCCTGGCGCGGGCGGCGACGACCGGGTTCTGCTCCGTGGACAGGATCAGCATGGGGAGGCCGCTCCTGCGGAGGGCCGCGATGCCGAGGCCGTCCCCGCGGTGCACGGAGACGAACTCCCGTCCTTCGGAGTCGACCAGCACCCTGTCGTCGGTCTGGGTGCCGTCGAAGTCGAGGACCACCGCGTCGATGTCGGCGGCGGTGGGCAGAGCTCGCGTGTGGCCCGGGTCGAAGAGGGGGGCCAGCGCGCGGGCCCGCGCCAGGTCGTGCGGGTCGTCGACCTCCAGGACGCGGGCGGGGTCGGTGCGGACCGGCTCGGTGTGGCCGAAGAAGCGGTGCTTCTCGGTACGGAAGCCGGCCGCGTCCATCGCGTAGGCGGCGCCGGTCTCCAGGAGGTCCTGGGGGCGGTCCTGGCGGCGCGGGCGGAAGGACTTGTCGTGGTTGACGCCGTAACCGCCGCCGGTGCGGGTGGAGTTGGCGAGGGTCGCCGTGCCGCCCAGGGAGTCGGTGCGCTGCGCGGGCACATCGCCGGGGCCGCCCGAGCCGTCGGCGTCGTCGGCCGCGTCACGCCAGATGAAGCCGTGGAAGGGGGCGACCGTGACGGCGGTGTCCGCGCCCTTCTCCACGACGGCGGCGGCGACCCCGTCGACGTCCTCGGGGGTGAGGAAGGGGCTGGTGCACTGCACGAGCAGGACGGCGTCGACGCGGGTGCCGTGCCGGGCCTCGTGGGCGTCCATCGCGTGCAGGACGGCGGCCTCGCTGGTCGCGGTGTCCCCGGCGATCGCGGCGGGGCGCAGGACCACCTCGGCGCCGGCGGCGCGGGCGGTCTCGCCGATCACGTGGTCGTCGGTGGAGACCACGACGTCCGTGACGAGCCGGGCCGCCAGGCAGGCCTGGACGGCCCTGACCACCAGCGGCACGCCGCCGACCGGCGCGAGGTTCTTGGCGGGCACGCCCTTGGAGCCGCCGCGGGCGGGGATGACGGCGAGGACGCGGCGGGACTGCGTACTCGCCGGGCCGGGGTGGGACATGGGGGCTCCTGGGAGTGGGAGGAGGTCGGGGGCGGTGACGGCGGGCTCCTCCGCCCGCCGTCGGTCCCGGCGGGTCACAGTTCGCCCATCCGGCGGATGACGGGGGCCACGCGCTGCACCCCGTGGCGGTAGGCGCCGCGGGCGGCGCGGCGCACGATCTGGCGTACGGGGCCCGGGTCCTTGTCGGGCGCGGGGGCGCCCGGCAGCGGGGAGCCGTCGGGGGCGAGGTGGTGGCGGGCGAGGATGCCGGGCAGGTAGCCGCGGGCGGTGGTGAGGCTGTAGTAGGGCTTCAGGGGCGCGATGCGGCCGGCCTCGGCGTCGGCGAGGAGGTCGGTGACCTTCCGCTTCGCCTCGTCGAAGGCCTGCTCGTACGCCCCGTCGGCGGCGACGCCCTGCCGGGCCAGCCACCGCGCGTCGGGCACGGGCAGGTGGCCCGCGTCGAGCTGGTCGAAGGAGGCGAGGCACCCGGAGCCGGTGAAGTGGTGGTTGCCGAGCGCCTCGCGCACCCCGAGGTCGGTGAGGACCGCGGTGGGGATGCGCCGGTGCAGGGACTCCAGGGCGGCCGTGGAGCTGACGGTGACCAGCAGGTCGGTGCGGTCCAGGACCTCGCCCATGTGCCCGTAGACGAGGCGGAGGTTGGGCGGCAGCCCGCCGTCGAGGCGCTGCGCCAGCTTCTGGTAGGGCAGCTCCTCGATGTGCGTGGTGTGCTCGCCGGGCTTGCTGCGCAGCTTGAGCAGGACCTCGCGGTCGGGGTGCAGCCGGGCGTGCTCCGCGAGGCGGCGCAGCAGGTAGGTGCGGTGCGCGGCGCTCTCCGGGACGGAGGGCTGGGCGGCGAAGACGACCGTGTACGGGTCGTGCTCCCGGTAGGGCGCGCCGCCGAGGAAGGGCAGCGCGGCCTCGGTGACCGATGAGGCGTCGGCGCCCACTCCTTCGTACACCGCGCGGAAGCGTTCCGCGTCCTGGCGGGAGTTGGCGAGGACGACGTCCGCGCCGTGCCGCAGGAGGAGGCCGTCGGCGAGCTTCTCGTAGACGACGCCGACGTAGCCGGTGACGACGACGGGGCGCTTCTTCGCGGCGCCCGTGAGGCGGGCGTCCTCGGTGACGCGGGCGAGTCCGTGCAGCACCGCCTGGACCGCCCCGCCCACCAGGGCGAGGACGATCACGTCGGGGGCGTCCCGCTCCATCTCGCGCAGGAACTCGACGGCGGTGACCTCGCGCAGACGGTCCGCGCGCACCCCCACCTCTTCGAGCTGCCGGGGCGTGGGCGTGGCCCGGCCGCGGAGCAGGTACCCGCTGAGACGGTGGCCGTCGGACTCGGGCCGGCTGTCCGTCACGATGCGGTTCGCGGTGAGAGCGCCCCATTTCCATCGCGTGTCGGAGTCGGCGAGTACGGCCACCCGCAGCGGGTTTCGGTTGCTTGCTGGCACATCCCAGACGCTAGGAAGCCATTTCGATTCGCGGCCCAACTCAGGTGCAACAAACGGTTAACAGCACGCCGACGAACGGCGAATCGCCCCGCGAAATGCCTTGTCAGCAGCCCGGTTAACCGTTCCGCCACGCGTCGTTCACCTGGCATACCTCTGCGGGTCGATCCGAATGACGGGCCGACACCTAACGTCACCCACGTGGTTAAGCTCTCCGTCATCGTGCCGTTCTACAACGTGCAGCAATACGCGCCCGACACCTTGAGGAGTCTGCGTGCGAACGCGCGCGACGACTTCGAATTCATTCTCGTCGACGACTGTTCGCGCGACGAGACCCCGGACATCCTGGAGCGTGCGGCGCGCGAGCTTCCCGGCGCCGTCCACCTCAGACATGAGAAGAACGGCGGGCTCGCGACCGCCCGCAACACGGGCCTCGACGCGGCGCGTGGCGAGTACCTCACCTTCCTGGACGGTGACGACTGGCTCGCGCCCGGCTACTACGAACAACTCCTGTCGCACATCGAGGAGTTGGGGTGTGACTTCGTCCGCACCGACCATGTGCAGTGCACCGCGCGGGCCCGCACGGTCCACCGTGTCCCGCACGGCAGGCGCGGCGTCGTGATGAGCCCGCGCGAGGTGATACTCCCCGCCGACCGGTCGACGTCCGTCGACTACGCGTACGCCTGGGCGGGCATGTACCACCGCCGGCTCGCCGACGCGGGCCTGCTGCACTTCACCGACGGCCTGCGCACCGCGGAGGACCGGCCGTGGATCTGGCGGCTGCACCGCGAGGCGGAATCCTTCGCCTCGGTCGGTCTTCTCGGGGTGTTCTACCGCCGCGGGGTCGCCTCGTCGCTCACCCAGATCGGCGACGTGCGACAGCTCGATTTCATCAACGCATTCGACCAGGTGATCCGGGAAACCGCGGCCGACCGGGACGCGGCGGAACTGCTGCCGAAAGCCGTGCGCACTTACTGCGCGATCATCTCCCATCACCTGGGATCCATCGAAAGGTTCGAGCCATCCGTGGCGCGCAAATTGAAGTCAATGAGTGCGGCCGCGCTGAAGCGCATGCCGCAGGGCGTGCTCGATGAGGCGCTCGACTCCATGGACATCCAGCGGGCGACCCGCCTGCGCAGGCTGCGCCGCCGGCCCGTCTCGGCGGAGGTGGCGGCGTGACGACCACCCCAGCGACCGCGGCGGCCCCAGCGACCGCGGCGGCCCCGGCGGCCTCCCGCCCCGCCCGGCGGACCACCCAGATCTTCCTGGCGTCCACGCTCTACGGCGCCGCGACGCTCGCCGCCGCCCTGGACGCCGACCGCTTCGGCCCCGCCGACCGCCGCATCCTGCTCGTCAGCAACAACGCGGCGACACCGGAGACGACGACCGCGCTCGACGCGATGCCGGGGTTCGACCGGCTGCGCGGCCGGTTCGACGACGTACGCTCCTGGAACGAGGCCGTCTTCCCCTTCCACCCCGGCGGCTGGGCCCCGCGCGGCGACGACGTCGTGCTGTGGGAGCGGTACGTGCGGATGCTCTGGGACCTCGGTGACGACGCCGTCGAGCTGGCCGTCGAGTCGATCCAGGTCAACCCGGCGCTGGCGCTCGCGCAGATCTTCACCGGCGTCCCCGTGGACGTCTACGCCGACGGCCTGATGAGCTACGGCCCCACCCGCAACAAGCTCGACCCCCTGATCGGCACGCGCGTGCGGCGCCTGCTCCACCTGGACCTGGTGCCGGGGCTCACACCGCTCCTGCTCACCGAGTTCGGTGTCGCGCCGGAGATCGTGCCGACGGACGCGTTCACGAAGGTGCTGGCGGAACTGGCCGCCGACGACGGGCAGCCGGCGGGCGCGGAGCTGCCCGAAGCGCAGGCCCCCGCCCTCGTCCTCGGTCAGTACCTCTCCGCCCTGAACATCCTCACCGCCGAGGAAGAGGAGGAGCTGCACATCCGCATGGTGCGCGGCGCCGCCGCTCTCGGCCACACCCAGGTGGTGTTCAAGCCGCACCCCACGGCCCCCGCCCGCTGGTCGCGCGCCCTGGAGAAGGAGGCGGAGGCGATCGGCGTCGAGCTGACCGTGCTCGACACGCCGGTGCTCGCGGAGGTGCTGTACCAGCGGATGCGGCCCGCCCTTGTCGTCGGCTGCTTCTCCACCGCCCTGCTCACCGCGTCCGCGCTCTACGGCCTGCCCGTCGCCCGCACCGGCACGGAACTCCTCCTGGAGCGCCTCGCGCCCTACCAGAACAGCAACCGCGTCCCCGTCACGATCGTCGACGCGCTGCTGCCCGACCTGAGCGACCGCACGGCGGTCACCGAGCGGCGCCCGGCCATGGGCACCGGCGAGCTGACGAACCTCCTCAAGGCCGTCGGCTTCGCGATGCAGCCGCAGATCTACCCCGGCCTGCGCGCCGACGCCGAGCGCTACCTCGCCCGCAACCTCGGCCCCGGCACCTGGCGTTACTTCAAGCGGCGCCGGCTGACCGCACTGGCCCTGCCCGGCGCGCTGCCCTCGCAGCTCGCCTTCATCCCGCGCAACGCGGCGGTGCGGCGGGTGGCGCGGCGGGCCCGTTCGGTGCAGCGCTCCATCAAGCGGACCGCTCTCGGATGACGGCCCCCGCACCGCCGCTCCCGGACATAATTCCGGGGGCGGGCACCGGCACGCCCCCGGCCACCATCGTCCCCCCGCGCGCGAAGCCCCGGCTGCGCGCCCTGGACGGACTGCGCCTGATCGCCGCGCTCATGGTCGCCGCCTACCACTACGGCGGCCGTGACGGCGAGATAAGCGAGGCCTGGGGCAGCTCGCCCAGGACCCAGTTCCCCACCGCGCACGAATGGTTCGCGTACGGCTGTCTCGGCGTGCAGATCTTCTTCGTGATCAGCGGCTTCGTCATCTGCATGAGCGGCTGGGGCAGGCCCCTGCGCTCCTTCTTCGCCTCCCGGGCCTCCCGCCTGCTGCCCTCCTACTGGGCGGCGGTCGTCCTGGTGACGGCGGTCTTCGCGCTGCCGGTCGTGGCGTACGACGCGGTCTCCCCCAGCGACGCGCTGGTGAACCTCACCATGCTCCAGCAGCCGCTGGGCGCGGACCGGGTGCTCGGCGTGTGCTGGACGCTCTGGGCCGAGCTGCGCTTCTACGCGCTGTTCGCCCTCTGCGTGGTGCTGCCCGGCGCGACCCGGGCGCGGGTGGTGCTGTTCTGCGCGGTGTGGACCCTGGCCGCGGCGATGGCGCGGGCCGCGGACGAGCCGCTGCTCGACGTGGTCCTCATGCCGGAGTACGCCCCGTTCTTCGTCGGCGGCATCGGCGTGTACCTCATCCACCGCGACCGGCACGACCTCACGGCGTGGGGCATCACGGGCGTCAGCTGGCTGACCGGCCAGCACCACGCGGTCTCCGGCCTGTGGCACGCGCCGGACCCGGGCTCCTTCTCGTACCGCTCCTCGCTCGTGATCATCGCGGTCGTCACGGCGGGCTTCGCTGCGGTGCTCCTGATCGCGCTCGGCCACCTCCACCGGGTGAACTGGCGCTGGCTGACCGTCGCGGGCGCCCTGACGTACCCCTTCTACCTGGTGCACGAGCACCTGGGCTGGGTGACCGTCCGGGCGCTGCACCAGGGCCTCGGCCTGCCGTCGTACGCGACGTTCGCCCTGACGATCGCCGCGATGCTGGCGCTGGCGTGGCTCCTGAACCGGTACGTGGAGGCGTGGCTGACCCCGGCGATCCGCACCGGCCTCGGCCGGGGCCTCACCCTCCGGAGCACCTCGCCCTCGCTTGACCTCAAGCGGACTTGAGGTCCTACGTTCGCAGCCATGACGACCTTCACGTACTCGCACAGCGACGAAGACCTGCTCAACCAGCCCATCGGCTACTGGAGTTCCGCCGCGGGCGCGGCCGTGGTCAACCACATCCGCACCGCCCTCGCGGAACTCGGCCTCACCCAGCCCCAGTGGTGGGTCCTCAACCAGCTCCTGGACACGCCGCCGGAGGGCCGCGACCGCGACGAGGTCGTGACGGTCCTGAGGGGTTACCTCGAAACCGGCGAGAGCGCCCTGCGGCACAACATCGGCGCGCTCCACGACCGCGGCCTGATCACCGAGGACGCCGCGGGCCGCATCGCGCTCACCGGTGCGGGCCGAGACCTCCGGGACCGTGTGGCCGAGCGGCAGCGGAACATCCTCGCCGAGATCCGCGAGGGCGTCACGGACGAGGAGTACGTACGCACGCTGAAGGTCCTCCAGCGGATGATCCACAACGTGAGCGGCACCGCCTGGCACCACTGAGCGGCACCGGGTGTCTCAGACGCTGCTGAGCGACAGCTTCACGGCGAAGCCGAGGAACAGCGCGCCCGCCGCCGAGGTGGCTCCCGCCGAGAGCCGCTTGCGGCGGCGGAAGGCGGCCGCGAGCTTGGTGCCGCCGAAGATCAGGGCGGTGAGGTAGAGGAAGCTCGCGACCTGCGCGAGGACGCCGAGCACGACGAAGGAGAGGGCCGGGTAGGCGTACCCGGGGTCGACGAACTGCACGAAGAAGGCGATGAAGAAGAAGATCGCCTTCGGATTGAGCAGACTGATCACGAGCGCCCTGCGGAACGGCCGCTCCCCGGTGCCCTCGCCCTCGCCGCCCTCCCGGCCGTCCCGCGCCGCCCGCTCGTGCCGGGCCCGCCACATCGCGACGGCGGCCCGCAGCATCCCGAACGCGAGCCAGCTCAGATAGCCGGCACCGGCGTACTTCACGATGCCGAAGAGCAGCGCGTTGGCCTGGAGCAGCGACGCCACTCCGGCCGCCGACAGCGTCATCAGCACGGCGTCGCCGCACCAGACGCCCGCGGCGGCGGTGTACCCGGTGCGCACACCCCGGCGCGCGGCCACGGAGAGGACGTACAGCGAGTTCGGTCCCGGCAGCAGAACGATCAGGACGAGACCCGCGAGATAGGTCGGCAGATCGGTGACACCCAGCATGGCCGGAGTCTCGCACGGACGTACGGCGCAGGGGGAGGTGTCCTGCGGACGACGGAAGGCGTCCCCGTCAGTGACGGGCGGCCTCCCCTCGCAGCCGGACGGCCGCTCCTCAGAACGCGTCCGGCGGGACGTACGTCCCCCACACCTCCCGCAGCACGCCGCACACCTCACCGACCGTGGCGCGGGCCCGCAGGGCGTCCTTCATCGGGTGGAGCACGTTCGCGTCACCGTGCGCCGCCTCCTTCAGGGCGCCGAGGGCGGTGTCCACCGCCTGCTGGTCGCGGCTCGCGCGCAGACGGACGAGGCGGGCGGTCTGCCGGGCCTCGACGGCCGGGTCGACGCGCAGCGGTTCATAGGGCTCCTCCTCGTCGAGCCGGAAGCGGTTGAGGCCGACGACCACGCGTTCCCCGCTGTCCGTCTCGCGGGCGATGCGGTAGGCGTTGCGCTCGATCTCCTCCTTCTGGAAACCGCGCTCGATGGCGTGCACCGCGCCGCCCAGGTCCTCGACCCGCTCCATGAGCCGCACGGCCGCCGCCTCCACGTCGTCGGTCATGCTCTCGATGACGTACGAACCCGCGAAGGGATCGACGGTGGCGGTCACGTCGGTCTCGTACGCCAGGACCTGCTGCGTGCGCAGCGCCAGTCGGGCCGACGCGGCGGTGGGGAGCGCGATCGCCTCGTCGAAGGCATTGGTGTGCAGCGACTGCGTGCCGCCGAGCACCGCGCCCAGGCCCTGGACCGCCACCCTGACCAGGTTCACCTCCGGCTGCTGCGCGGTCAGCTGCACCCCGGCCGTCTGCGTATGGAAACGCAGCTTCAGCGACCTGGGATCGCGCGCCCCGAACTCCTCGCGCATGACGCGGGCCCAGATCCGCCGCGCCGCCCGGAACTTGGCGACCTCCTCCAGCAACGTCGTCCGGGCCACGAAGAAGAACGAGAGGCGCGGCGCGAAGTCGTCCACGTCCATGCCCGCCGCGATGGCCGTCCGCACATACGCGACGCCGTCCGCGAGGGTGAAGGCGATCTCCTGCGCGGGCGAGGCGCCCGCCTCCGCCATGTGGTAGCCGGAGATCGAAATGGTGTTCCATCGCGGCATCTCCGCCGCGCAGTACCGGAAGATGTCGGCGGTCAGCCGGAGCGAGGGCCGTGGCGGGAAGATGTACGTGCCCCGCGCGATGTACTCCTTCAGGACATCGTTCTGGATCGTGCCGGTCAGCCGGTCCGCGGCGACGCCCTGCTCCTCGGCCACCAGTTGGTACAGAAGGAGCAGCAGCGCGGCGGGCGCGTTGATCGTCATCGACGTGGAGACCTTGTCCAGCGGGATCCCGTCGAACAGCACCCGCATGTCGTCGATCGAGTCGACCGCCACCCCCACCTTGCCGACCTCGCCGTGCGCGAGCGGCGCGTCGGAGTCGTGCCCCATCTGCGTCGGCAGATCGAAGGCGACCGACAGGCCGGTCGTGCCGTGCTCGATCAACTGCCGGTAGCGGGCGTTGGATTCGACGGCCGTACCGAAGCCCGCGTACTGGCGCATGGTCCACGGGCGGCTCGTGTACATGGTGGGGTGGACACCGCGGGTGAAGGGGTAGGCGCCGGGCGCGCCGAGCTTCTCCCGCGGGTCCCATCCCGCCAAGGACTCGGGTCCGTACACCGGTTCGATGGGTAGTCCGGATTCCGACTCGTGTGTCATACCTTCAGCTTGCGCCCGGCCCACTGAGGCGTCACGCGCAGCGAACCGGGAAACACTCCCAGAAGTGTTGTCCACAGACTCGGAGAGGTGTGATGGGCAAGGGCGTGATGTCGGTGGGGGCCGTGACGGTGCTGGCGCTGGTCGCGGGGTGCAAGACGGTGGAGGTCGGCAGCGACGGGGCGCGGCCGGGCGAGCAGGAACCGAGGAGCGCGGCCCCGGCGCCGGGCGCCCAGGGGGCGCGGACCCCTGCGCCGGGTCAGGCTCCCCCGGCGGGGCAGAGTCCCGCGACGGGGCAGAGTCCCGCGGCGGGCCAGTCCCCTCCGGCGGCGCGGACTCCCCCGCCCGCTCCGGGCCCGAGCGGCGCGCCCGCCCCGAAGATCTTGATGCGGCAGGGTGACCGCAGCCTTCAGGTGCGGGCGCTCCAGGCGAGGCTCCGCCAGATCGGCTGGCTGCCGGTGAACCCCTCGGGGCTGTACGGTCCGCTGACGGTCAACGGGGTCAAGGGCTTCCAGGCCAGGCGGGGCCTGCCGCCCACCGGCGCGGCGGACGCCGTCACCTGGCAGCGGCTGCTGGCCATGTCGCGCGAACCGACGCGGGACGAGCTGTACGCGGGCGGCGGGATGCCGCCGGCCCCGCCGGACAAGCGGTGCATGACGGGGCGCGTGCTGTGCCTCGCCAAGAGCAGCCGGACGCTCACCTGGATGATCGACGGCAGGGTCGTGTCGACGATGGACGTGCGGTTCGGCTCGCAGTACACGCCGACGCGGGAGGGCACGTTCACGGTCTACTGGAAGTCCCGCCATCACGTCTCGACGCTGTACGACACGGCGATGCCGTACGCGATGTTCTTCAGCGGCGGCCAGGCGGTGCACTACTCCGCGGACTTCGCGACGCGGGGGTACGCCGGCGGATCGCACGGCTGTGTGAATGTCCGGGACGAGCAGAAGATCGCGAACCTGTTCGCGCAGGTGCGGATGGGCGACCGGGTCGTCATCTACAAGTGACGTGTCCGCCGGGCATGTGATGTCTCCCCCCGGGAGGGGAAAAGCGGCGTGGGCGGGATCGGGGGAACGTATCCCGCCCACGCCGGTGGCACGGAGCCGTAGGTACGGGGGGAACCCCGGCTCGTGCGCGGGCCGATGACCAGTCGGCTCACTTCTTACTGCGTCACGCCGTCAAAAAACGTCACACCTGGCGGCCGGCCGCGTCACGGCAGGTGGGGCAGGGCGCTGTAGGCACCGGTGGGGAGCGGTTCGGGCCGGGGCGGGGGCGGGGCGGGGGGGGGGGGGCCGCCCCCCGGCCCCCCCCCCGCGCCCCCCCCCGCCCCCGCCCCCCCCCCCCCCCCCCCC
>NZ_JAFEXF010000459.1 GCF_016905445.1 Streptomyces sp. G44 | reverse complement strand
GCCTGCGTATGACCGATGTTCGACTTCACCGACCCCAACAACAACGGCCGGTCACTCTCCCGGTCCTGCCCATACGTCGCCAGCAACGCCTGCGCCTCGATCGGGTCACCCAGCGTCGTACCCGTACCATGCGCCTCGACCACATCCACCTCGGACGCCTCGACCCGCGCATTCGCCAGGGCCTGGCGGATCACCCGCTGCTGCGACGGACCATTCGGCGCCGTCAGACCGTTCGAGGCACCGTCCTGGTTGACGGCCGAACCCCGCACCACGGCCAGGACCTCATGCCCGTTGCGGCGGGCATCCGACAACCGCTCCACCAGCAGCAGACCGACACCCTCACCCCAGCCGGTCCCGTCCGCGGCCTCGGCGAACGGCTTGCACCTGCCGTCCCCCGCCAGACCACCCTGCCGGCTGAACTCCATGAAGGCACCCGGCGTCGACATCACCGCCACACCACCGGCCACCGCCATCGAGCACTCACCATTACGCAACGCCTGCGCGGCAAGATGCAAAGCGACCAGCGACGACGAACACGCCGTGTCCACCGTCACCGCAGGACCCTCAAGCCCCAGCACATACGACAGGCGCCCCGACACCACACTGCCGGAACTGCCCGTCAGCATGTAACCGTCCACCCCATCGGGCAGCGCGCC
>NZ_JAFEXF010000458.1 GCF_016905445.1 Streptomyces sp. G44 | reverse complement strand
GGCCACTCCCATCCCCGCGAAGGCCAGCATCTCGGCGGCCCGCCGAGGATCGTCGAACGCGGACAGGTCGAGCTTCTCAGCGGTGAACTCGGTAATCCCGTGCGCCTGCCCGTACCGTGCCACGGCAGCGGACAACGCCACGACCTCACTCCCGCCGAGCCCCGGATTTGCCCAGCCCCACAGCCAGGAACCCTCTTCCATGTCGTACGTCCCAAGGACACCGACCCGTAGCTGCACCTGTCCCTGCTGGTACGAACACGTCGGCAGGTCCGCGCTCCACGGCGCCTCGGGCAGGAACTCCATGAGCGCCTCGAGCTGAGCGGCGCCCCAGACGGAGTGCCGTTCCGCCTCGAGCAGGAACTGGTCGCTGAATTCCTTTGTCATGATCACGAGCGTAGGGGGCGAGACCCGACGACAGGTAGCCGGGGCCCCCGCCACCAGCACGCTGAGCCAAGCTTCGACACGATGTGACAACAAGTCTGTCGTGGTGACATCTATTGCTTCGGCTCACTGGAGGCGGAGGGGAATTCCGCGCAGCCGGGGCGTTGGAACAGGCTGGTCTCGGCGACGGCGGTGCGGATGAAGCGCAGCCACAACCGGCCGTCGCCCAACCGCAGGTGCAGCGCCTCGGCCGATGTACACCAGGCGGTGCCGGCAG
>NZ_JAFEXF010000457.1 GCF_016905445.1 Streptomyces sp. G44 | reverse complement strand
GATTCCGGGGGCGCATCCGTTGACGGGTGTGGTGCATGCGGCGGGTGTGCTGGATGACGGCATTGTTCCGTTGCTGACGCCGGAGCGGGTGGATCGTGTGCTGCGTCCGAAGGTGGACGCGGCGGTGAATCTGGATGAGCTGACCCGGGACCGGGATCTGGCTTTGTTCGTGGTGTTCTCCTCGGCGGCGTCGGTGTTCGGCAGTGCGGGGCAGGGCAACTATGCGGCGGCGAACGCGTTTTTGGAGGCGCTGGTGCAGCGTCGTCGGGTGCGGGGGCTTGCCGGTCAGGCGTTGGCGTGGGGGTTGTGGTCGCAGCGCAGTGGTATGACGGGGCATTTGGGTGACACGGAGATCCAGCGGTTGTATCGCACGGGTCTGCGGTTGCTGGAGACGGAGCAGGGGATGCGGTTGTTCGATGCCTCGGTGGCGTTGGACGAGCCGTTGCTGGTGCCGCATCCGATGGATCTGTCGGTGTTGCGGGGGCAGGGTGAGGCGGTGCCGGTGGTGCTGCGGGGCCTGGTGCGTGCGACCGCTCGGCGGACGGTGGAGGCGCGGGGTGAGGTGCCGGGGGGTTCGGCGCTGGCGCAGCGGCTCGTGGTACTGGATGAGGCGGGGCGGCGGGAGCTGCTGCTGGAGTTGGTGCGGGCGAACGCGGCCTCGGTTCTGGGGCA
>NZ_JAFEXF010000456.1 GCF_016905445.1 Streptomyces sp. G44 | reverse complement strand
GCTGCGGGACGGGCTTCGCGCTGCACCCGACGGGACGCACCGCCGGGCGCGCCGCCCCGCGGGCAGACGCCCCCCGGGAAGACGCCCGCCGGGAACCGGCACGCGCGCGTGGGGCGGTGGTGCGGCCCCGGCTGCCGCGTTCGGTGTACGTGGTGCGGCTCGGCCTCGTCTTCCTCGGCGTGCTGCTCGGCGCCTGCGGTGCGGGCATCACGGCCCTCACACAGGAGCTGGGGCAGCCGGGCCAGGCCGGGCTCGTCTACGCGGCGATGGGCGTCATGAGCGCCGTGGTGGGACTCTCCATGGCCGCGCTGCCCGAACGCTTCGGGCTGCTCGCGCGCTGGCGGGTGGCGACGGCCGCCGCCGCCCTCCTGTCGCTGCCCCTGGTGTGGACGGACAGCCTGGTGGGCCTCTACGTGGTGGTCACCCTGTTCGGCGCGATCTACGCCCCGAACCTCATCACCGGCTTCGCGCTGACCGAGCGGGCGGTGCCGGGAGAACGGCTCGCGGAGGGCATGACGTTCGCCGCGAGCGCGTTCGTCGGCGGTCAGGCGGGGACGCTGGCCGGGGCGGGCCGCCCGGCGGGGGGGCCCGGGGCGGGGGCGGGGTTCGCCCCCGGCCGCGCCCCCCCGGCCGTCGCCCTCCGCCTCCCCCCTGGCCCCCCCCCCCGGGAAGGCGCC
>NZ_JAFEXF010000455.1 GCF_016905445.1 Streptomyces sp. G44 | reverse complement strand
CTCCGCCCCTTTCTCCTGTCCGGCCCCACCCCCACCCCCCGGCTTTCCCCCCCACCCGGCCCCGCCCGGCCCCTCGCCGGCCCAAGCCCCCTCTCTTCCCCCCGGCCCCCCCGGCCCCCCCGCCCCCCCCGCCCCCCCCCCCCCCCCCGCCTCCTCTGCCGCGCCCGAGCCGGGGGCCCCGCCAGGGGGCGCCCCCGCCCCGCCCCCGCCGGCCGCCCCACCCATACCACCCGAGGCAGCCCCCTCCACCCCCTCCGCCCCTTCCGTCCCCTCCACCCCTTCCGTCCCCGCCGCCCGTCGCGCTCCGCGAAGGCCCGCTCCATGGGAGCCGCTCCGAGGGCCCAGCGGGCCGGTGACCTTCGGGGCCGGGGCCGGGGCGGTGGGCCCGGAGCCGCCCAGGGTGTCCGGGGGTATCGTCCCGGAGCCCGCCCCCGCCGGGCCGGAGCACGTCGGTGACGGGCCGCCCACCTATGAGGCCGAACCCACCGCCCTGCCCGCCGCCGACCCGGACGACCTCGGCGCTCTCGTCGCCGACACCGTCCTCGACGGGGCGCGGTACGGAAACTCCACCCTGCGCGCGGCCTCCGTGCGCGGCGACTCCGCCCGGTACCGCGGCGAGCCGCGCCGCGACGCGCTGCTGACCGCCCGCTTCGGCGTCGGCGAGGACGCCCTGGTGCTG
>NZ_JAFEXF010000454.1 GCF_016905445.1 Streptomyces sp. G44 | reverse complement strand
GGACGGGACGCCTGGCCGCCGTGGCCCGCGAGGACCTCGCGGAGGTCGCGGCGCGGGTGGCATCCGCCCCCGCCGCCCACGCGGGCCGCACGTACGAGCTGGTCGGCGAGGACGCCCTGGGCGGCGCCGAACTGGCCGCGGCGCTCGGCGGCTCCTACGAACCGGGCACCCTCGCCGCGACCCGCGCCGCCGTCACTGCGGCGGGCCAGGCCCTGCCGTTCCAGGTGCCGATGCTCCTGAGCACGTACTCGGCCATCACCGGCGGCTTCCTGGACGGCACGTCCATCGAGGACAACGCCCTGCGCACCCTGCTCGGCCGGGAGCCG
This sequence comes from Streptomyces sp. G44, assembly GCF_016905445.1. GTDB lineage: Bacteria > Actinomycetota > Actinomycetes > Streptomycetales > Streptomycetaceae > Streptomyces. The sequence goes on along the minus strand of NZ_JAFEXF010000454.1, from coordinate 353 downwards.
CGCCCGGCGATCGAGGCGTATGTGCGGGCGGTACGGGGCTGAGGAAAGGGTGGCGCGGGTGCGTCCGCCGGGGGTGCGGTGCGGATCTCCGGCCGCGGGCAATCCGGCGCGGGGGCCGGGAAGCCGGGGATCGGCGTCCCGAGCATCCGTACGGGATCGCTGCCGGCCCTGCTTGTACCGGCCCCCACGCGCCCGGAGGACCCGTACAGCGGGGCCGAGGCCGCTGCGGCGTCCACCGGCTCAGGGGGACGGCCCCCCGCGCGGCGCGTGCCAACGGGCGGAGGTGGTGCGCGCGGACCTGTTCCCGGACCGCGCGGCCGGGCACCACGGGGCGGCGGCGCCGGCCCCGGAGC
>NZ_JAFEXF010000453.1 GCF_016905445.1 Streptomyces sp. G44 | reverse complement strand
GTGCCTCTCAGGCGCTCCTGCCCGAGCCGGGCGAAGGAGACCGCTTGAGGGATGTCGCCTGTCTGCAGGGCCAGGTGGCTCATGCTCGCGAGGATATTCGCGCCAACCGAGACCTCGGGAGTCGCCTGGGAGAGCCCGAGGGCCATCCTGAAGTGGGTGGACGCTGCTCTGTCGCGCCCCATGTCGTGTGCCATCCAGCCGGCCATCTCGGTGAGTACGGCCGTTGCCAAGACCACGCCCGTACCCGCAGGCTCCGCGGGTCGGTCGCGTGCGCCGAACAGGTCGTCGGCGATGGACGTTCGCAGGTACTGCTGCAGCGAGGAGTAGACATGGCCCGCCCCGAGTTGCCGATCCGCGCGCCGGAAGGACTCCACCGCGCCCAGGTAGGGCGCCGCTCCCGGATCATCATCGGCCTTTACCAGCCCCGCGAACGAGGGCATTGGCGGAGCGCTGGGCGCAGCGGGGTAGCTGCACTGAGGGCCGAACAGTTGCCCGGCGGGCTCGCCGAACAGGCACTCCAGCACCCTGCATGTGCTCGGCCACGGCATCCTTTTCAAGTCGCCCGCCATCCAGCGGTCGAAACTCCGCGGGGAGACGGAGACGGCCGCCAGCTGCGGGGCACCGGCGTCCAGGGCCGCCTGCTGCGCGGCGCGTTGAAAGTGGGGGCTGAACGGGGCGAA
>NZ_JAFEXF010000452.1 GCF_016905445.1 Streptomyces sp. G44 | reverse complement strand
CCGGGGGCACGGAGATGTGAATAAGAGACGGGCCTCCGCCCGCGCCAGGTCCCGCGCCGGGCCGCCGCGCGGGACCTGGCGCGGGCGGAGGCCGAACGGAACCGGGCCGCCGGGACCGAACGGCTGCGCCTGGCCCGCGAACTGCACGACGTCAGCGCCCACCACCTCACCTCCGTCGTGGTCACGGCGGACGCGGCGCTGCGGCTCGGCGACCGCCGGCCGGAGCTGTCGGCGCAGGCCCTCGCCTTCGCGGCGGACAGCGGACGCGAGACGCTGGCGGCGCTGCACCGCCTCGTCGCCATGATGCGGAGCTCCGCGGCCGACGAGGAGAGCGGCATCGAGGAGCGCGTCGCCGAACTGGCCGACGGCTTCGCCCGCCTGGGCCTGCGCCCCGCCGTGGACGTGACGCCGGACCTCGCCGCCCTGACCGGTCCGGTCGCCGACGCGGCGTTCGGCATAGTCCGCGAGGCGCTCACCAACGCCCTGCGCTACGCCCCCGGTGCCGCGGTGCGCGTACGGATCGGCGTCTTCGAACGTGACGGCGCGGTGGACCTCACGGTCAAGGACGACGGGGCGGCCACGGACGCGCCGCCCGACGCGTCGTCCTCCGGCGGCGGGCGGCAGCGGCTCGGGTCGGGCCGGGGCACCGCGGGCATGCGGGAGCGCGCCGCCGCGCTCGACGGCACCC
>NZ_JAFEXF010000451.1 GCF_016905445.1 Streptomyces sp. G44 | reverse complement strand
CCCCATGCCGGTCCGCCGTGCCGCGCGCGCCGGGCGTACGGACGTGCGCACCCCGGCCGGTGAGGCCGAGCAGTGGTACCGCCAGGCCGCCGCGCGCGGCCACCGGCGGGCCGCGCTGCACCTCGGCGCGATCCTGGAGCACCGCGGCGAGCTGAAGGAGGCCGGGCGCTGGTACCTCAACTCCGCCAAGGACGGCGAGTCCCGCGCGGCGTGCGCCCTCGGCTTCCTGCTGCGGGACGCGGGCGACGAGGAGAGCGCCGCCGTGTGGTGGCTCAAGGCCGCGCAGGACGGCGACGGCAACGCCGCGAACGCGCTGGGCGCGCTGCACGCCGAGCGCGGCGAGACGCAGACCGCCGAGCGCTGGTACCGGGCCGCGATGGACGCGGGCGACGTGAACGGCGCGTACAACCTCGGGCTGCTCTGCGCCGAGCAGGGCCGCACCGCGCAGGCCGACCAGTGGTACCGCCGCGCCGCGTACGCCGGGCACCGCGAGGCAGCCAACGCGCTGGCCGTGCTGCTGCTCCAGGGCGGGGACGCGGCCGGCGCCGAGCCGTGGTTCTCCAAGGCCGCCGAGGCGGGCAGCGTCGACGCGGCGTTCAACCTCGGCATCCTGTACGCGAGCAGGGGCGACGAGGCCTCCGCCCTGCGCTGGTACGAGCGCGCGGCCGCCGACGGGCACACCCACGCGGCCCCCCAGCCGTCT
>NZ_JAFEXF010000450.1 GCF_016905445.1 Streptomyces sp. G44 | reverse complement strand
CCTGCCGCATAAAAGACCCGGGTCCGGCGCAGCTGACGTACGGCCCGCAGGGACATGACATATTCACTCTTCGGTGCCATACCACCCCCCGTACCCCCAACCACCCAACCCACCCCAGCACCCGGCACCCGGCACCCGGCACCCGGCACCCGGCACCCGGCACCCGGCACCCGGCACCCGGCAAAAAGATTGAGGAAAACCCTCCAAACTTGAAGAGCTGGACAGGGGTCACAGTGCAGCAGAGGCCCGTCACGGGGAACCGGGAAGCAGGGGACGCATGAAGGTGCGCTCGAAGCGCAGCACACAACCACTCTCGTCCCTGATGGCGTCCGCCTCGATGAAGTCAGGATCCTCGCCGAACAGAGCCCGGTACTCCTCGTAGGCGGCGAGACTGGGAAAGCTGAAGAGGGCGAGTGCCTTGTCGCTGGCGCCCTCCGCGGGCAGGAAGTAGCCGTGGTGTGTGCCGCCGTGACGGTCAACCAGTTCCATCCAGCGGCGGCCGAAACGTTCGAACGCCTCAATCTGTGCTGGATCAATCACGTACTCGACTACGCAAGTAATCATCCTTCGAGGCTAAACGTTGTCCCGTAAATGATCTACGGCATGCTGGTTAACCGGCATCATTCCCCGGTCACCCGGCGACGGTGAGGTTGTGGAGGCGGGCGATGCCGAGCATGGCGTGGTGGACGCCGTCACCTTTGAGAC
>NZ_JAFEXF010000044.1 GCF_016905445.1 Streptomyces sp. G44 | reverse complement strand
GTGGGCTCGGAGAAGTGGATAAGAGACAGGAGATGAAATGAATCGTCACGATGTTAGCGTAATAAAGCTTTTTTTTTTTCAAGAAGAAGACGGAGTAGGAGGTGTAGGGGGTTCTCGTGGGCTCGGAGTTTTGTAAAAGGGACACTGCATACGCCGCGGGGGGGGCTCGGGTGGGGCAGGTGGTGGGGATGGGGGCCAGCCGCTCCGGCACCCCAGGGACGGCCCGCGCCGGGCGCCGTGGCGTCTGCCCCCCGCTTTCCTTCACACCGGCGGGTGGGGCACCGCCGGTTCCGCGGCGCCCGCGCCGCCGCTGTTCCGTACCCTGGCGGCATGCGTATGCGCCCCACTCTGAGCTGGACTCCCGCCGAGGACCTGCCGCCGGGTACGACGGATCCGGCGCCGGTCGTCGAGCTGCTGAGCGGCGGCGGTGCGCTGGTGCTCAGCGGGGCGGGCATCTCCACGGAATCGGGCATTCCCGACTACCGGGGCGAGGGTGGAAGCCTGAGCCGGCACACCCCGATGACGTACCAGGAGTTCACCGCGAGCCATGAGGCCCGGCGGCGGTACTGGGCGCGCAGCCACCTCGGCTGGCGCACCTTCGGCCGGGCCCGGCCCAACGCCGGGCACCGGGCCGTGGCCGCGTTCGCGCGCCACGGCCTGCTCGCCGGGGTGATCACGCAGAACGTCGACGGTCTGCACCAGGCCGCAGGCAGCAGGGACGCCGTGGAACTGCACGGAAGCCTGGCCCGGGTCGTCTGCCTGTCCTGCGGCGCCTTGAGCCCTCGCGGCGAGCTCGCGCAGCGGCTGGAGGAGGCCAATCCCGGGTACGCGCCCGTGGCCGCCGGGATCAACCCGGACGGCGACGCGGACCTCACCGACGAACAGGTCAAGGACTTCCGCGTGCTGCCCTGCGCGGTCTGCGGCGGCGTCCTCAAGCCGGATGTGGTCTTCTTCGGCGAGGCGGTTCCGCCCGAGCGGGTCGAGCGCTGCCGCGCGGCGGTCCGCGAGGCGGCGTCGCTGCTGGTCCTCGGCTCCTCGCTGACGGTGATGTCCGGGCTGCGGTTCGTCCGCCAGGCCGCCGACGCCGGCAAGCCCGTGGTGATCGTCAACCGGGACGCCACCCGGGGCGACCGGCACGCCGTCACCCGGGTCGCGCTGCCACTGGGCCCGGCCCTGACCTCCGTGGCCGACCGGCTGGGCGTCTCCGTCGAGTGCTGATCTCGGCGCGGCGGGAGCAGGGCGCCTGTCGTGTGGAGAAGGGCACCCCGCCCGCCGACGCGCTCCGGCTCAGATGACGCCCTGGGCGGCCATCGCGTCCGCCACCCGCTCGAAACCGGCGATGTTCGCCCCCGTCACATAGTCGCCGGGGGCGCCGTAGCGCTCGGCGGTCTCGTGGCACGTGCGGTGGATGTCGTTCATGATGCGTGCCAGCTCCTCCTCGACGCGCTCCGCCGACCACGACGTACGGGCGTGGTTCTGCGCCATCTCCAGCGCGCTGACCGCGACGCCGCCCGCGTTGGCCGCCTTGCCGGGCCCGAAGGAGACCCCCGCCTGCTGGAACAGGCGTACGGCCTCGGGGGTCGTCGGCATGTTGGCGCCCTCCGAGACCGCCTTCACGCCGTTGCGGATCAGGACGGCGGCGTCGTCGCCGTCCAGTTCGTTCTGCGTGGCCGACGGCAGCGCGATGTCGGCCGGAACCTCCCAGACCCGCCTGCCGGGCACGAAGCGGGCCGAGGCGCCGCGGCGCTGGGCGTAGACGTCCACGCGGGCGCGTTCGACTTCCTTGACCTGCTTGAGGAGGTCCAGGTCGATGCCCTTCTCGTCGACCACGTAGCCGGAGGAGTCCGAGCAGGTCACGGCGTTGGCGCCGAGCTCCGCCAGCTTCTGGACGGTGTAGATGGCCACGTTCCCGGAGCCGGAGACGACCGCTGTGCGGCCTTCGATGGCCTCGCCGCGCTCGCGCAGCATCGCCGCCGTGAAGAGGACGTTGCCGTATCCGGTCGCCTCCGGACGGATCAGGGAACCGCCCCAGGTCCGGCCCTTGCCGGTGAGGACGCCCGCCTCCCAGCGGTTGGTGATGCGCCGGTACTGGCCGAACAGGTAGCCGATCTCCCGGCCGCCGACGCCGATGTCACCCGCGGGTACGTCCGTGTGCTCGCCGATGTGCCGGTACAGCTCCGTCATGAACGACTGGCAGAAGCGCATGACTTCCGCGTCGCTGCGGCCGCGCGGGTCGAAGTCGCTGCCGCCCTTGCCGCCGCCGATGCCGAGGCCCGTCAGCGCGTTCTTGAAGATCTGCTCGAAGCCGAGGAACTTGATGACGCCGAGATTCACCGACGGGTGGAAACGCAGACCGCCCTTGTACGGGCCGAGCGCGCTGTTGAACTCCACCCGGAAGCCGCGGTTGACCCGCACGCGGCCGTGGTCGTCCTGCCACGGCACCCGGAAGATGATCTGCCGCTCCGGTTCGCACAGCCGCTCGATCAGTCCGGCGTCGGCGTACTCGGGGCGTGCCGCGATGACCGGCGCCAAGGTCTCCAGCACTTCGCGGGCGGCCTGGTGGAACTCCGGCTGCGCCGGGTTGCGGTGTTCGATCTCGGTGAGCAGCTGCGCGAGCGTCGGCAGCGCTGTCTTCGTGTCGGGTCGCGTGGTCAAAGGGGCCCTTTCTGGCACGGCTGACACCGGCGATCCGGTAGGGGGCGCCGCTCGCTCCGGTGCAGCCCGGTCGGGGCGCTCGGCGCCATTGCCGTGCGCGGGACGCTCAAGGCGCAAGTATGACGGGCATGTAAACACAGTGACCAGCCCTCAAGTCCAGAGAGCGCCCACCATGCGAGACCCTCGGGCCGTCCCCGCGGCCGTCCCCGCGGCCGTCCGCGCCCGGGAGGGGCGGGCAGTCCGCACGCGCGGCGGCGAAGTGTGCGCCACTCTCACCGCCGCGCCGCCCGGAAACGCAGTGCCGTGGCGGTCAAGGCCAGCGCGGGGGCCATGCTCTCTCTCGGGCGCGGGCCAACCGTTGACGGTGGCGAGCAGGCTCAGGTATCGGTCCCGGCGCGCATCGTTCATCAGGTCCAGCCGGACGGCGAGGCGGAGGTACAGCTCCTCGGGGTCCTGCGGGGCCGCGTCGCCGAGGATGCGCGTGCAGTGGGCCGCGAGGGCCGTGACGACCGGTGCGGCCGCGGGTGCGTCGGGCGCGATGCGCGCCGCGAGCGCCGGAGCGGCCTGGGCGCGGACCGCTTCGGCAAGGATCCGGGACAGCCCCCGGGCATCGTCCGGGGCCCGGTCGGCCGCAAGGTCCCGCGCCATGCCGTGCAGCGTGGCGCGGAAGCCGGGGTCCCGCATCAGTTCGGCCGACCCCACCCACGCCTGTATCTGCTCCGGTTCCGGGTCGTCCGCCAGCAGCGGCGCCAGCGAGCGGGCGACCGCCGCGAAGGCGGGGTGCCGCAACAAGCCGTCGAACACCGAACCGAGGAAGTCGTCGGTCAACTGCTGCCGCTCGGCGTCGACAGTCTGGCCAGTCGGTGCATGGCATCCATCTCCTGGGGGGCGAGCCGCGCCCGGCCACCGCCGTCAGTGTCCCGCAGGGTACGGACGAGTTCGAGGCGGGCGGCGGCGTCGGGACCGAACAGGCGGTACCCGGCCGCGGTGCGGTCGGTCGGTGGCACGATCCCGGTGTCGGCGTAGAACCGGGTGGTCTTCACCGTCAGTCCCGTCCGCCGGGCCGGATCACCGATGGAGTGAAGCGTCTCGCCGTTCATGCCCTCGGCCTCACGTCTCCCCCGACGGGAGACTCAAGCGGGTCCCGCACACGCGCGGCTCTCGGCCAGGGGCGCCGCCCGGCGGACCGAAGCGGCGGAGGCGGCCAGCAGCGGCATGCGGACGGCCGGGCTGGGGATGCGGCGTTGAGCGTGCAGGACTCCCTTGATCACCGTCGGGTTCGGTTCGGTGAACAGGGCGGCGGACAGCCGGGCCAGGTCGGCTCCCAGGTCACGGGCAGGCGTGGCGGAGCCGCGTCGCCACAGCGCGATCATCTCGGCGAAGTCGGCGGTGCGCACATTGGCCGACGCGACGATGCCACCGTGGGCGCCCGCCGCGACGAGCGGCGAGAGGACGATGTCGTCGCCGCCGAGCACGGCGAAGCCGGGCAGGGGGGAGCCGAGCAGCTCCATGGTGGTCGCGTCGATCATGCCGGTCGCGTGCTTGATGCCGACGACCCCCGGCAGGCGGCCGAGCGCGGCAATGGTGTCGGCGCCGAGGGTCTGGCCGGTGCGGTAGGGAATGTCGTACACGATGAGGGGGAGGCCGCCGTGCTCGGAGAGCGCGCCGAAATGCGCAAGCGTCGCCGCCTCCCCGGGGCGGATGTACGGCGGCGCGGGAACCAGCGCCGCGGCGACGTCCCCGGTGGCCGCCAGCTCCCGCAGTGACGCGATGGCGGCGGCGGTGTCGTTGGTGCCGACCCCGACGACGAGCGGTGCCCCGTGTGCCCGGCAGGCGGCCGAGCAGACGCGTACCACCGTCTGCCTCTCCTCCGGGCTCAGCGTGGCGGTCTCCGCGGTCGTGCCGAGGGCGACGAGCCCGGCGGCGCCTGCCGACAGCGCCTCGTCGGCGAGTCGGGCCAGGGCGTCGGGAGCCAGGCGCAGATCGTCGGTGAACGGAGTCACCAGGGGGACGTACAGGCCGTCGAAGATCGGTTCGGGCTTCATGGCTTCCACCCTGGCCCACCTGACCCGGTAGATCCATTTCTGATTTCTGCCCTCACACCTAAGCTGAGCTTATGCTCGATGTACGCCGTCTTCATCTGCTCCGCGAACTGGACCGGCGCGGCACCATCGCCGCCGTGGCCGAAGCGCTGACCTTCACCGCGTCCGCCGTCTCCCAGCAGCTCGGGGTGCTGGAAAGAGAGGCGGGCGTGCCCCTGCTGGAACGCAGCGGCAGGCGCGTGGTCCTCACGCCCGCGGGCCGCTCCCTCGTCGCCCACGCCGACGCGGTGCTGAACCGCCTCGAACAGGCGGTCGCCGAGCTGGCCGGAGCGCGGGACGGCATCGGCGGCCCGCTGCGGATCGGCACGTTCCCCTCCGGCGGGCACACCATCGTGCCCGGCGCGCTGGCGGAACTGGCCTGCCGGCACCCCGCGTTGGAGCCGATGGTGCGGGAGATCGACTCCGCGCGCGTCTCCGACGGCCTGCGGGCCGGTGAGCTGGACGTGGCCCTCGTCCACGACTACGACTTCGTGCCCGCGACCCCGGACACGACGGTGGACGAGGTGCCCCTGCTCGAAGAGCCGATGTACCTCGTCACCCATGCCGGGAGCGGGCCCGCGACGACGGAGGCGACCACAGAAGAACCCGCGGACGCGACCATGGAAGCACCCGTGGACGCGACCGCGGAATCCGGCCGCGGGGACACGCTGGCGGCGCTGCTCGGGCCCCGCGCCGACGTTCCGTGGATCACCGCGCGGGACGGTACGACCGGTCACGCGATGGCCGTACGTGCCTGCCAGGCCGCCGGGTTCCAGCCCAGGATCCGCCACCAGGTCAACGACTTCCGCACCGTGCTGGCCCTGGTCGCCGCCGGGCAAGGGGCCGGGTTCGTGCCGGAGATGGCCGCCGTGCCGAGCCCCGCGGGCGTGGCGCTCACCAAGCTGCCGTTGTTCCGCCGCTCCAAGGTCGCGTTCCGCGCGGGCGGCGGCGCCCATCCGGCGATCGCCGCTTTCGTGGCGGCGGCGACAACGGCGGTCGACCGCAAGGGGTGGCTTCGGGAGGCCGGGTGAGGAGGCCGGGTGGGGAGGTCGGGGCAGCGGCTCTGCGTGAACCGGCCGACCGCCGGGAACGTGTGTGCCTGGGCCTCGACATCGGTGCCCAGCAGACGTCCGAGAGAGAAGGCGAATTCCCGCGATGGCCGATGACGCATACCTGTTCCTCCTTCCTGACCGGCACCCCCGACTGGGGGCGGCCCTCGCCGCGGTCGGCACCCTGGAGTGCACGGAGACCCCTGCCGTGCACGCCTGGTTGCAGGCCCACGAGGTCTCCGTGTCCTCGGAACAGGTCAGGATCCTGCCCGCCCAGGCGGAGACGCTCATCCCGGAGGACGCCGAGCGGCTGCCGGTGCCGCTGAGCGAGGAGGAAGCACTCAAGGTCCAGCAGGAGTGCGCGCCGCAGGCCGTCACGGACATGGAGCGCGAACTGCTCGAATTCCGGGAGACGACCCAGGACTGGGAGGCCCTCGTGCACCGGGCCCTGACCGCGGGGGTGCCCGCGGAGCGCATCGCCCGGCTGACCGGCCTCGACCCGCAGGAAATCGGCCGCCTGACCGCCTGACCGGTGGTGATGCCGGCGCCCCGGTACCCCTACCGTTCTCCGAGCCCGGCGGCACGCGGGCGCGGTACCTCCGCTTTCACGGGGGCGGCCGGGGCCGCCGTCTCAAGGGCCGGTTCCTCGGCGGCCGGTGGCACGCGGGTCTGGGGGAGACGGTGGCGGGGAACGGGGCGCTTGGGAGGCCGGGTCAGCGTGACCTGCCGCACCAGTTGCTGGAAACAGGCCAGGGAGGCGAGGCTGGGCAGGACGGCGACGGTGATGTCGATGACGTCCCTGGGCGCACGGGCGACGCACAGGAGCATCGTGATGCCGGAGAAGACGACGACCACGCACCACGAGTGGACGGCGCGGCGTTGGTGCAACGCGGCTCGCAGCACGGACAGGGACGCCACCAGCCAGGGGCCGAAGATGAGGACGGGCCACCAGGTGACCGAGCTGTTCTCCGTGTGCCCGGCCGCGATGAGCCGCAGCGGGTCATAGGCGACCGCCGTGCTGAAGAGACTCACCGCCGACGCCGTGATGGCCACGAGGGTCGTGATGGCGCAACTCGCGGTGCGGACAAGGTGCGTACGCCGCTGTTCACGGGTCTTGCGGTGGCTCTGCGGGCTCTTCCTCAGCGGCGGGAGCTCGGTCGTGATGTCCTGGAGAGCGCGGAGCGGGGAGCCGGCGGCGGTGTGCGTGACCGGAACCTCGTCAGCCGCCGGAACGGGCGGAGGGGTCTGCTCCGCGATCGCGTCCTGGAGCAGGTACGCCAGTTCCTCGGCCGGGTCCCAGCCCGGATCGGGCGGTTCCGTCAGGGGCGAGTAATGGCTCTCCGGGTGGACGTACTGCCCGCGGTGCTCGTTGAAGTATCCGGCCGGATGATCGCCTGAATATCCCGGATGATAGTAGACATGCTCATTCTGCATGGTCTTATCAGATCATTCCGACATGGCGACATCGGGCCTGCCGGAAGAATCACGCCATCGCTGCGCGAGGCCGGATTCCAGTGCGTTCATATGGTCCAAGAAATCCAGCAGGAGAGATTCCGTCGAAGGCCCGCCAGAGGCCCGGCCGAGTGTTTCGCCGGTGGACGCCGGTGTGCCCGAGGTGGAATCCCGCAGGTGGGGGCTAGGCTTGGCTTTCCTGCGCACGGGCAGGGGGGCCTTGTCGTGGCGCGCGTGGTGGGTCTGCTCGGGAAGTTCCTGGGTCATATTCGAGATAACGCGTGCTCATTCCTGCGGATACGTGGCATTCGAGTGATGCAATTCCCCAAATGGGGGACTCTTTGACTGGATGAGTGTTTGTGCGAAGAAAGGTTCAGGGCGCGGGCGGCGGCCCGACCGAGGAGCGGACGATCAGGCGTGCGTGCAGCGTGTGCGTCTCGTGCCGCGGTTCCGCTCCTTCGAGGGAGTCCAGCAGCACGTCCGCCGCCTTCGCGCCCAGTTGGCGCACCGGCTGTTCGATCATCGTGAGGGGCGGGTCCATGACCGCCGCCCAGGCGCTGTCGTCGAAGCCGATCAGCGACAGGTCGCGGGGGTAGGCCAACGAGCGGGCCCGCATGGCCCGCAGCGCGCCCGTCATCGCGTCGGTCTCCGTGCAGAACAGCGCGGTGGCCCGTTCGGGCAGGGCGAGCATGCGGCCGACCTCCTCGGTCGCGTGCTCCTCGGTCTTGGGCCCGACCATCACCAGCTCCGGGTCGAAGGGGATGCCCGCGTCGTCCAGCGCGTCGAGGTAGCCGCGCAGCCGCTCCCCGTCCGTCCACACGTTGCGGGCCGCCGCGGCGAGCAGCGCGCGCCGGGTCGCCGGCGTCTGCGGCACCGGCGGTCCCCAGACGAAACCGATGCGGCGGTGCCCGGCCGCGACGAGCGTCTCGACGGCTTCCCGCGCCACGCCCCTGTTGTCGATGACGACGGTGTCGAGATCGAGGGAACCGACCGCCCGGTCGACCAGCACGACGGGGACGCCCTGCTTCAGGGCCGTGCGGATGTGCGTGACCTCGCCGCGGGTGACGGCGGCCGAGGCGATGATGACGCCGTCGACGCGCTTGTCCATCAGTACGTCGGTCGCCGCGATCTCCTCGTCGAGGTCTTCGTAGGTGCTCAGCACTATGGTGTCGAAGCCCCGCGCGCGGGAGGCGTCGGAGATCCCGCGCACCATGCCCGCGAAGAAGGGGTTGCCGATGTCCGCGACGACGACCCCCAGGGTGTGGCTCACCCCGGTCGACATGCTCCGCGCCAGCGCGTTCGCGCGGTAACCGAGCTTCTCGGCCGCCGCGAGGACACGTTCCTTCAACTCGGGGCTGACGTACCCGTATCCGCCGAGGGTGCGCGCCGCGGTCGCGCGGCCGACACCGGCCTCGGCGGCCACCTCGGAGATCGTGGGCGTCCTCGTCGTGGGCGTCCTCGTCGTCGGCGTCCTCGGCGGGTCGCCCCGGTCGGCTGGCATCGGCTTCCGTACCTCACTTCTCCTGGTCGAGGGCTCGCCACATGCTAGGCACAGCCGGTCACCCGACGGGCCGGCCGTGGCCGAAGGCGCCTTCGACGAAGCACTGCTCGTACGCGGCGCCGGCTCCCTCGCGCAGCGCCCGCTCGACCGCCTCCCGGTGGAGCAGGGCGCCCGTGGCCCAGCCCTCGCGCACCAGGGAGATCGCGAAGCCGGCCAGGAACGCGTCGCCGCAGCCCATGGTGTCGACGAGCGGTTCCGCGTCCCCGGCCTTCCGCGCGGGCGCTGTCACGCTCCAGCGGTCCGTGCGGGCGATGGCTCCGTCGACGCCACGGGTGGCGAGCGCCATGCCGGCGCCTCGGTCCACGGCTTCCGCCAGGAGAGCGTGGGTCGCGGTCTCGTCGAGGTGGGAGCAGGAGAGCAGGACCAGGTCCGCGTACGGGCATACGCGGTCGAGGTAGGCGGGCGTGCGGTACTCGTCCTCGCTGGACAGGTCGAACATCACGAGCGGACCGGACGCGCCGAGCCGGGGCAGTTCGCTCTCGCTGCGCGAGTACACGCTGGAGTGCACGAGGTCGAACCCCGAGATGTACGCGGTCAGTTCGGGGTCGAGCCGGAGCGGTTCCCGTACCGTGACGCCGCCGCCGTTCCAGCCGAGGAAGACGCGCTCGCCGTCGTCGACGCGCAGGGTGGACAGGCCGGATTCGCCCGTGCGTACGACACAGTGGTCCATGGCCACGTTCTGGGCGGCGATGGACTCCCGCAGAAAGCGCCCGAGGTCGTCGTCGCCGAAGACGCCGAGGTAGGCGGCCTCCACACCCGACCGCCGGGCGTACACGGCCACGTTGACGCTGTTGCCGCCCGGATAGTCGGTACCGCGGTCGACGAAGCGGTCGACGATGTTGTCACCGAAGCCGAGGACTCTCATGGGGGTTCTCCTGTGGGAGGGGCGGCGTGGGGCGGGGCGGCCGCCGCCCCGGACGGCGGTTCGGCCCGCCCTCCACGCCGGAGGAGGGGTGCCCGGGGAGGGCGGTCCGGCCGGATCGGTCAGTAGTCCATGACGCGGTAGTACCGGCGCAGGTCCAGCGAGTGGTCGCGCACCCGCTCCAGGTGCTTGCTCACCCTGCCCATCACGGTGTCGAGCACGAGCGGCGCGAGGAGGCCGCGGAACTCGGGACTGATGCCTTCCAGCGGGTAGTCACGCGTGTCGAAGACGGTCACGTCACGCGAGATCCGCTTGGCGAAGGCCTCGACACGGTCGGTCAGCGCCCGCGTCTCGTCCTCACCCTGGAAGATGATCACGCTCGTGTCCTCTTCGAGCAGTTCGAGTGAGCCGTGGAAGAACTCGGCGCTGTGCACACGCGTGGTGCGCAGCCACTGCATCTCCTCAAGGATGCACATCGAGTAGAGGTACGTGAATCCCCACAGGTTCCCGCCGCCGACGAGGAAGTGGTAGTCGGTGTCCTTGTGGGCCTCGGCGAAGGCGCTCGCGGACGCGTCGGCCTGCTTCGCCACGTCGACCATGAGGCGCGGGATGCCGGCGAGTTCGTCGGCGAGCTTCTCGTAGCCCGCGAACTCGCCCCGCCGCGAGAGCAACCGGCCCATGAAGAGCAGCATCTGCGGGTCGAACGGCCATGCCTTCGGCTCCGACACCAGGGCGACGTCGACGTTCTTGGCGATGGGGGAGTCGGCGTAACCGGTGAAGCCGATGGTGCGGACGCCCTTGGACCGGCAGAACTCGATGGCGTTGAGGCTGTCCTCCGTCGTGCCCGACACGGACGTGAAGACGGCCACCGCACGCTCGCCGAGCGTGGCGTCGCCGGAGGCGGCCAACTCCGCGGCGATCACGGCGCGTACGGGGAGCGTCGAGGTGCGCCGGGCGAGGTGTTCGTACGGCCACATCTGGGCGTACGTACCGCCGGCGCCGACGAGGAAGAGACAGTCGAAGCCCTCGTCCACGAGGCGGTCGGCGAGCTCTTCGACGCGGGGGCGCAGGGCCACCGTGCTGGCCAGCTGGGAGAGAACTTCCGGCTCGTTGAATCCGAGCATCTTCGGGTCCTTTCGGGGGAGGGTGCGGCCGGTGGCGCTGAGCGACCTGATACCGGTATCACGCGAGCCTCACGCTGACACAGGAGGTCAGGGCCGTCAACACCGAGACCTGGCGGCACGCTGGGCTTCCGCCCAATTCCCTTGTCTGAGCTGGATGTTCAGTAGCCGTTACAAGCCTTGCACGGGCTTCCCGGTGACCGTTCATGTCGGCCTCACGGAAGTTCTTCGTCCCCAGCCTGGTACCGGTATCATATTCTCTGTACAGTCGCCGCACACAAGCGGTCCACGTCACGGATTCCGCGGCGGATCCGAGGTGCCCGGCGGCACCGGCGGTCCCTTCTCCCAGCGAAAGGAAGCCCATGCGCGCTCGTGCGACGACGAGGTACGCGGCACTCTTCGGGGCCTCGCTACTCGCCCTCACCGGCTGCCTCGCCGGACCGGCGCCGGCGCCGGCGCCGGCCGCCGATGCCGGCGCCGAACCGGAGTTCTCCGGCACCCTGAGCATCCTGACCAAGTTCGCGGGAGACCCGCTCAGCCCCTACTTCGAGGACCTCGCCGCCGCCTATGAGCGAAAGCACCCCGGGGTGCGGGTCGAGCTCATCCAGGAGACCGACCAGAGCATCAAGGACAAGGCCAAGACGCTCACCGCCTCCAACGCCCTGCCTGACATCTACTTCACCTGGGCCGGGAACTGGGCCGACAACTTCGTCCGCGGCGGCCGGGCGGCGGACCTCACCGAGGTCATCGGTCCCGGCACCGCGTGGGGGAAGACCTTCAGCAAGCCGTCCCTGTCCGCCTTCGCCCGCAAGGGCAAGTACTACGGCATACCCCTCTACAACAACGGCAAGTTCCTGGGCTACAACAAGGCGGCGTTCGCCGAGGCCGGCGTCGAGGTGCCGGACACCTTCGAGGAGCTGACCGACAGCTGCGCCGATCTCCGCGAGGCGGGATACGAACCCGTCGCCTTCGGCAACAAGGACGGCTGGCCCGCGCTGCACTATCTCCAGCAGCTCTTCGCCTACCACGTGCCGGCCGCCGTCCGCGAGGCCGACCACCACCCCGGGACGGCGGTCTTCGACGACCCGGGCTACCTCACCGCTCTCCGGCAGTTCAAGACCCTCGTCGACTCGTGCACCGACACCCGGGGCGGCACCAACGGCGTCCTCTACACCTCGGCGCAGGAGGCGTTCGCCCGCGGCAAGGCGGCGATGTACTACCAGGAGATCCTCGAATTCGACAGCACGACCTCGGGCGGGTCCCTCGAACCGAAGGACCTGGGAATCATTCCCCTGCCCGCCCCGCGCGGCGCGAAGGGGGACCCGAAGGTGATCGAGGGGGCGCCGGAGGGCTACCTCGTCAACGCCCGGTCGCCGCGCGCCGCGCTCGCCGTCGACTTCATGAAGTTCGTGACCGGACCGCGGAACGCCGCGACGCTCTCCTCACCGCCGTACGGCCAGCCCAGCGCGGTCGTCGGGGCCGTCACCCCCAAGACGTCGAGCAAGGCCGTCTTCGAGGGCATCGAGAAGGTCAACAGGGCCCCGGCCCTGGTCGGCTGGCTCGACATGGTCACCGCTCCCGAGGTCGCCGACGCCTGGCTGGCGGGCGGCGAAGCGCTGATCAGCGGCGGCATGTCTCCCGAGAAGGTACTCGAGAGCGTGCGCCGGGCCTCCGAGTCGGCCAAGTGACCCACGCCGCCGAAGGGAACACGCTGGTGCGCACCATGTGCCGCAGGGCACTCGGGCTGGCCTGGGTCCTCCCGGCCCTCGTCGTGCTCGGAGTCTTCGTCTACCTGCCGCTCGTGCAGAACTTCGGGTTCTCCACGCTCACGTGGGACATCTACAGCGGTGAGCAGGAGTACGTCGGCCTGGAGAACTACCGCCGGCTCTTCGACGACCCGGTCTTCTGGTCGTCGTTCGTCAACAACCTCTGGTACGCGGTCATCTCCATCGCGTTCCAGGTCTTCGGCGCGCTGCTGCTCGCCGCGCTCGTCGAGAGCGTCCGCGGCGAGCGGCGGCAACGCGTCCTGCGCGCCGTCTACTTCATCCCCTCGGCGATCTCCCTGACCGTCGCGGGACTGCTCTTCTACTTCGTCTACGAGCCCCGCATCGGCCTGCTCAACCACGTGCTCGACGCCGTGGGGCTGCACGAGTTCGCCCAGCCGTGGCTGGGCCAGGAGAGCACGGCGATGTTCGCGGTCATCGCCATGAGCCAGTGGCAGGGCTTCGGCTACTGCACCCTGCTCTTCGCCGTCGCGATCCAGCGCATCCCCTCCGAGCTCCACGAGGCGGCCGCCCTCGACGGCGTCGGAGCCGTCCGCCGCTTCTTCCAGGTGACGCTGCCCCTGGTGCGCGAGATGACCGGTCTCATGACGATGGTGACCGTCTCCGGCGCGTTCCAGGTGTTCAACGAGGTCATGGTGATGACCAGCGGAGGCCCGAACAACTCGACCCAGGTCCTCGGCACCTGGCTGTACCGCAACGGTTTTGTACGCAACGACTTCGGCTCGGCCGCGGCGGTCGGCACCGTGCTCTTCGTGATCACGCTGACCATCGCCATGGCGCAGCTGTGGATCACCCGCGCGAAAAGGGTGGAATGGTGACTCGTCTCGGCTTCCTGGGCGTGATCGCGCGCCTGTTCCTGTGGGCCTTCCTGCTCGGCCTTGCGGTGGTGGTGCTCTATCCGCTGCTGTGGATGGTCCTCAACGGCTTCAGGACCAACGCCGAACTCTTCGACGACCCCTTCGCGCTGCCGCGCTCCTGGAGTCTCGAGAACTACCGGAGCGCGTGGAACCGCGGGGTCAGCGACTACCTCATGGCCAGTGTGCTCGTCACGGTGACGTCGACGGTCACGACCGTCTTCATCAGCGCCTGGGCGGCGTACGGCCTCACCCGGGTGAACATCCCGCTCAACAAGGCGCTCACCGCCGTCATCCTCGGCGGGCTCATGCTCACCCCCACCGTGGCGCTGGTGCCGCTCGTGCAGATGTTCCAGCGGATGGGCCTGTACAACAGCTTCTGGGCGCTGCTCATCCTCTACACGGCCTTCCGGGTGCCGTTCACCACGTTCCTCATCCGCGCCTACATGATCGACCTCCCGCGCGAGGTCGACGAGGCGGCCGAGCTCGACGGCGCGGGACGCTGGACCGCCTTCTGGCGGATCATCCTGCCGATGTGCAAGCCGGTCATCACCTCCACCGTCCTGCTGCACGTCCTGTTCGCCTGGAACGAGTACCTCTTCGCGATGGTGTTCACCAACGGCGGCGAGGCCCAGACCCTCCCGGTCGGCCTGACCGGTCTGATGAGCAAGCACGGCACGGACTTCCCCGTCGTCTTCGCCGGCATGGCGATCGCCGCGGTCCCGGTGGTGCTGCTGTTCTTCTTCGGCCAGCGCTACATCGTCAAGGGCCTCGCCGACGGCATCGGGAAGTGACCGCACTCCACCTCCGGCAGGAGCCCCGCGCGGGTCGGTCGCGCCGGACACGAAGCCTCTCGGTTGCGCGCTCCCCTCTGAATGCGCCCGGCGGCTCCCCGCCCTCCCTCGTGCGCGGTTTGCGCAACGCCCCGGCCGCCGCGCCGACGGCACTGCGCAGGTCGGACGCGTCCGCCGCGCCGAACGCCTCCCCACGCCACCCCCTTCCCGCTCGGGCGGGGGCGTGGGACGGGCCGAACAGCGCCTCGATCGGGCCGTTGAAAGTCAGTTCATATGACTTACGCCGTGCGTCTTGCCCGTGCCGCGCCCTGCCCCGCTAGCTGGTGACACCGCCACCGGCCGAACAGGAAGGCCGATGGCACCGCTCACATCGAGGTGATGACATGAAGGCGTACGAGGCTCCGACGCTCGCCCGACTGGGTTCGTTCCGTGAGAAGACCGGCCTGCTGCAGCGCAGCGGCAACGACCGTCTGATCCTCAGCAAGAACTGACGGCGGCCGGCACGTAACGCGACTCCATGTCAGACACGCACGAGAGTGCGGAACCGGGCCGCGGCGACGCTCACTTCGTGGTCTTTCCCGACTGCGAGGAGGCGGCCGCCGCGGCCCGCTTCTTCCGCCACCCCGGAACCCGCGTCCTGCCGCACGCCTCGGGCCGCCCCTGGCTGATCGGCCGCTGGTCCGGTACGGAGATCACCGCGGCCCGGGCCGGCAGCACGGCCCTGGCCACCGTCGGATGGTGTCCGGCCGACCGGCAGCAACTCGAACGCCGGGCCGCCCGCCTGCGCGACCTCACCGAACTCGACGCCCTGGCCCGGTCCCTGCCGGGCAGTTTCCACCTGGTGGCCGCCCATGACGGGCAGCTCAGGGTGCAGGGCAGCGCCTCCGGGCTGCGGCTGGTCTTCCACGCGCGCATCGGAGGCGTCCACGTGGCCGCGACCAGCGCGGACCTGCTCGCCACGGCCCTGCACAGCAGGCCGGACACCGCGGAACTCGCGGTCCGGCTCCTGTGGCCCGCGCCCCACCCGCTGTACGAGACCTCGGTCTGGCAGGGAGTGGACGCGGTCTCCCCGGAGGACGCCCTGATCGTCTCCGCGGACGGACACCGGGTCCGCACGTCACGCTGGTGGCGGCCCCCGGAGCCGACCCGCACCCTCGCGCGGGGTGCGCCCGCCGTCCGCGCGGCGCTGACCGAGGCCGTGGAGGTGCGGACCCGGCCGGGCGGCGTGGTCAGCTGCGACCTGTCCGGTGGCCTCGACTCCACCTCCGTCTGCTTCCTGGCCGCCCGCTCCACCGCCTCCGTGGTGGCGGCGACCTGGCCCGGCCGGGACCCCGCGGACACCGACCTCGCCTGGGCCCGGCAGGCCGCGGAACACCTGCCGGAGGTCGACCACGTCGTCTGGGACGCGGACGCGTCCGCCCTCGTCTACTCGGACCTGCTCGGCATCGACGACCTGCTCGACGAGCCGACCATCGGCGTCATGGACCGCTCACGCGTCCTTCAGCACCTGCCGTGGCTGGCCGAACGCGGCAGCCAGGTGCATCTCACCGGCATCGGCGGGGACCACGTGGCCTGGTGCTCGGAGGCGTACTACCACCGGCTGCTGCGCACCCGCCCGCTGTTCGCGCTGCGCCAACTGCGCGGCTTCCGCGCCCTGTGGACCTGGCCGCTCGGCGCGACGGCGCGTGCCCTCGCCGACTCCCGCACGTACCCGGGCTGGCTGGCCGACTCCGTGCACCACCTGCGCGCACCGATGCCGGCGTCCTCGGTGACCGGAAGCCTCGGCTGGGGGATGTCGCCCCGCCTCTTCCCCTGGATGACCGCCGAGACGGAGCGGCTCGCCCGACGGGCCCTGCTGGACTCGGCCGCACGCGCCGAACCCCTGCACACGGACCGTGGCCTGCACACCGACCTGGAGCTGATCCGCACCTGCACGCGCATCATCCGCCAGTGGGAGCGGATGGCGTCCCGGGCGGGACTCGCGATGGCGTCGCCGTACCTGGACGACCGCGTGATCGAGGCGTGTCTGGCGGTGCGGCCGGACGAACGCGTCACGCCGTGGCAGTACAAGCCGCTGCTCACCGAGGCGATGCGCGGTGTCGTCCCGGAGGAGTGCCTGCGGCGCGCCAACAAGGCGGAGGCGTCGATGGACGCGTCGGACGGACTGCGCCGCCATCGGGGCGACCTGATGACGCTGTGGACCGACTCCCGGCTGGAGAGCCTCGGCCTGGTGGACGGCGGCGCACTGCGCCGGCTCGCGCAGCGGCCCTCCGCACCGGGCCTGCGCGACGCGATCCTCTACTCGACCATCGCGTGCGAGGTGTGGCTGCGCGCCCGGGACCGCGTCCCGCGTCCCGGGTCCGCCGTCGGATGAGTCGGCACAGGGGAGAGGCGCCGGACGGCAGAGGCAGCCACGTGTGACAGAAGACAGCCCGATGACAGAAGACAGCAGAAAGGGCCGATCCATGCCGCTCCGATTCGGAACCGACGTCTCCACCGCCGAGACGCAGTACGGAACGGTGCTCCTCGACCAGCGCACCGGTGACTACTGGGAACTCAACCCCACCGGCGCGCTGGTGGTCAGGACACTCATGGACGACGGCGACGAGGCGGCAGCCGTCACCGCGCTCGTCTCGCGGTTCGCCATCGACCGCGAGCGCGCGCAGCAAGACGTGACCGCACTGGTGCGCGACCTCCGGAACGCGGGGCTGGTCTCGTGACCACACCCAGCGCCCTGGACCGGCCCACCGGAGTCCCCCTCTCCCGCCGGCTCAGCGCCCACCTCGTCCTCGTCCCCGCCCTGGCCCTGTCGTTCCTGCCGCCGCGGCACATCCGCGCCGTACTGGAACGCGTACGCCGTGGCGCGCGGCCCGCGACCCCGGCGCAGGCCGCGGCGGCCCGTGAGGCGCTGTGCGCGGTGAGCCTGCGCTGCGCGGGTCCGCGCGGCTGCCTCCCGCGGTCGCTCGGGGCGGCCCTGCTGTGCCGGCTGCACGGCACCTGGCCCACCTGGTGCACCGGGGTGCGCAAGGTGCCGCCGTTCTCCGCGCACGCCTGGATCGAGGCCGATGGCCGCCCCGTCGGTGAGGGCGTTCCGGACGACTACTTCGCGCGGCTCGTGACGGTGGCCCCGGCGCGGAGGGCGGGGACGTGAGCGACACCGCCGTCGCGGACGACGCCCCGGCGGGCACCGGCCCGGACGACGGGGAGGCGGCACGGCCGAAGCCGTCCACGGACCGCACGACGGGAGGTTCCATCGCCTCGCTGTTCCGCCTGACGTCCGGTCACCGGCCCGGCATCGCCCTGGCGACCGGGCTGACCCTGGCCGCGTCGGCCGTGGGACTCGCCCAGCCGCTCGTCGCCAAGCACGTCGTGGACTCCAGCGCACGCGGCGAAGTGCTGTGGCCGTTCCTGCTGCTCCTGTCCGGGCTCTTCGTCGTCGAGGCCGCCGCGGGAGCGACCGGGCGCTTCCTGCTGGACCGCATGGGCGAGGGCGTGGTCCGCATGGTGCGCCACGGGCTCGTCGCGCGGCTGCTGCGGCTGGAGATGCGGGAGATGGACCGGCACCGCCGAGGCGACCTGGTCTCCCGCGTCACCGCCGACACCACCCTGCTGCGGGACGTCGTCTCCCAGGCCCTGGTCGACCTCCTCACCGGCTGCCTCGTCTCGGCCGGGGCGCTGCTGCTGATGCTGTGGCTCGATCCGCTGCTGCTGCTCCTCGTCGTGGCGACGGTGGCCCTCGCCGCGGCCGTCGTCGCCACGCTCCTGAAGGGCATGCGGGTGGCGTCGGAGCAGATGCAGACCTCGCTGGGCGCCGTCGCCGCGGAACTGGAGCGCGCCCTCGGCGCCCTGCCGGTGGTCCGGGTGTACCGGGCCGAGGAACGCGAGGCGCACCGCATCGGCGAGCGGGTGGACTCGGCCCACCGGTCGGGCGTACGGACGGCGAAGCTGGCCGCGGTCATGAGCAGCGCCGTCGAACTCGCGGTGCAGGGCTCCTTCTTGCTCGTCCTGGTCGTCGGCGGCATGCGGGTCGGCAGCGGGGGAGCGGACTCCCTCGGGGACCTGGTCGCCTTCCTGCTCTACGCCTCGTACCTCGTCATGCCCCTGTCGTCGGTCTTCCGCGCCATCGGCCTGATCCAGCGCGGCACGGGCGCGTACCTGAGGATCGACGAAGTCCTCGCGCTCCCGGAGGAACCCGCGGAGCGGCCCGGCCAGGCCCCCGGCCAGGCCCCCGGCCCGGCGCAGGACACCGCGCGCGCCACGGCTCCCGCGCTCGAACTGACCGACCTCCACTTCGCCTACGTACCGGGGCGCCCGGTCCTGCGCGGGGCGGGCTTCAGCGTGCCGCGCCAGGGACTCGTGGCGCTCGTCGGCCGCTCGGGCGCCGGCAAGAGCACCCTCTTCTCACTGATCGCGCGCCTGTACGACCCCGACGCCGGGGCCATCCGCTTCCACGGCCGCCCGGCCACCTCCCTGAGCCGCCGGCAGTGCCGCGCCGAAATCGCCCTCGTGGACCAGAACACCCACGTACTGGAGGGCACGCTCCGCGAGAACATCACCTACGCCGCCCCCGACGCCACGGAGGAGGAGATCCTCCGCGTCCTACGGCTGACCCGGCTCGACCACGTGGTGCGGCGCCTGCCCGGCGGCCTGGACGGCAGACTCGGCGACCACGGCGGCACCCTCTCGGCGGGGGAGCGCCAGCGCGTCGCCCTGGCCCGCGCCCTGCTCGCCCGGCCACGGCTGCTCCTGCTCGACGAACACACCTCGCACCTGGACGCCGTCAACGAGGCGGCCCTCACCCGGGCGTTGGCCGACGTCAGCCGGGAGTGCGCGGTCCTCGTCATCGCGCACCGCCTCTCCACCGTGCGGCACGCCGACCGGATCGTCGTCCTCGAGGACGGCCGCACGGTGGCCTCCGGCCGCCACGACCACCTCCTCGCGAGCAGTCCGGCCTACCGCGAACTGGCCGCCACGCACGTCCAGGCGTGATCCACCGGCTCACTCCTCGCCCCGCCCGGCGCCACGGCGCGGGCCGCGCCCATCCGCCACGAGGCGGGGAGCGCGGCCCGAGGTCGCGTCAGGCGGTGACGCCCGTCTTCGCGGGCTCGGCGGTCACCGTTGCGGCCGCCGGCGTGTCCGCCGAGCTCTCCGCCGCCTTCGACGTCCGCGGCCGGGTCCCGCTCTTGCCCAGTCCGGCCAGCGCCACCGCCACGATCAGGACGAATGCGCCACCGGCGAGGGCGAAGCTGAGCGTGAACTGGCTCTCGGCGGGCAGCGCGGGCGCCCCGGCCGGCAGGTGCTCAAGCGTCTTGGACGCCAGCAGGGAGGTGATGATCGCGCTGGCGATCGCGCTGCCGACGGACCGGGAGATGGAGTTGAGGCCGTTGGCGATGCCCGTCTGGTGGTGCGGGACACTGGCCACGATGAGCGCGGGCATCGCGGCGTACCCGAAGCTGATGGCCACGCCGATCAGCATCCCGGCGAGGATGACCGACGCCGAGGTGTCGTGTGCGGCGGTCAGCCAGGTGAAGCCGGCGACACCGAACACGGCGCCCGTGGCGAGGGTGAACCGCGGCCCGATCCGCCCGACCAGCATGCCGCCGAACTGCGAGGCGACCAGCGAGATCACCGTGGTGGGCAGCAGGTACTCGACGGAGGACCGCAGGACCGAGGCCCCGAAGCCGTAGCCGGTGAGCTCTTTCGGCATCTGCACCAGGTACGCGACGCCGATGAACTGCGAGAACATCGCGAAGCCGAGGAAGAGCCCGGCGAGGTTGGTGAAGAGCACCGGCCGGTGCGCGAACATCCGCATGTCCACCATCGGCTCGCGGACCTTGCGCTCCACCAGCGTCCAGACGGCCGCCATCACGACGGCGCCGCCGAACAGGCCGAGGGTGCGCCCGGAGGTCCAGCCCCACTCGTGTCCCTGCGAGATCGGCAGCAGGAGCAGGACGAGGAGCGCCGCCAGGGTCGCCGCCCCGAGCCAGTCGGTCCGCCCGCCCGCCGTGGAGCTCGACGCCGGAACGCGCGTGAGAACGCCGATGAGGGCTACGACCGCGAGTCCGGCCGCCAGCCAGAACACCCGGTGATAGTCGGGGTCCGAGCCCTGGGTGAGCAGGCCCGCCGCGACGAGCGCGAGACCGCTGCCGACCGCGAGCGTGCCGCTGACCATCGCCATCGCACCGTGCAGCTTCGCCGGCGTCATCTGCTCCCGCAGCACCGACAGGGCCAGCGGGAAGATCGCGGTGGCCGCGCCCTGGAGCACGCGGCCGACGATGAGCCACAGCAGCGAACTGGTGGTGGCGGCCAGGACCGATCCGGCGATCATCAGCAGCAGCACGCCGACCAGCGTGGGCTTCTTGCCGTGCATGTCGCCGAAGCGGCCGAGGAGCGGGGTGAAGACCGCGGCGGACAGCAGGGTCGCCGTGGTGACCCAGCTGACGTTCGCGGTGGAGGTGCCGAGATCGCCCTGGATGATGCTCATGATCGGCACGACGAGGGTCTGCATCATCGAGACGATCATGGCGGCGAGGCCGAGGACCAGGACGAGCGAGGTGTCTCCTGCGGGGCGTCTGTGCGCCGCGCGAGCTGTGGATGTCACGGGGGTTACTTCCGTAGGTCGAACGCGTGGGCATGGCTGCCTCGACGAGTGCGAGGCGCGAACTTGAGGCATGCGAAGGTGAAAGACCCGGAAGGTTGATGCCCTCAAGTAACTCGATAGAGGTAAACATCGAAAGTTGAAGCAGTCAAGTTTCGAGTTACGCTGGTTCCATGCCCGAGACATCTGACGCGCGCCCCGGTTCGTCCCACGCCCCGCTGCTCGACGCCCTGTGGGCGTCCATGGCGGGCCTCTACGGAGACCTGACCGCGGCCGCCGCGGCACAGGGCCTCACCTACAGCCAGGCCAAGGCGCTGAACGTGCTGCGGCAGGGCGGCCCGGCGCCCATGCGGGTGCTGGCCGCCTCGTTCCGCTGTGACGCCTCGAACATGACCGGGATCATCGACCGCCTGGAGAGCCGCGGCCTGGTCCGCCGCGAACCGAGCTCCACCGACCGGCGGGTGAAGAACGTCGTCCTCTCCGAGGAGGGCGCGGCGGCGGTCGACAGCATCCGGGCGGGCATGCACGCCACCCACCAGGCGCTCGACGCGCTCAGCGAGGAGGAGCGGGCCACCCTCCAGGGGCTGCTCGCCCGCCTCTCGGCAGGCGTGAGCGCCACTCCCCGCGCGCCTAAGTCACCTTGAGGTTCCCCAGGCACCAATAAGTGCGTTCTTCCACGTCAGCGACGACTCTCCTACGGTTACCGAGTAACCACAGGAGAGCGTGAACGCGGTACGAGGAGGCAGGAACCATGGCCATCACCCTGGTGGACCCCAGCGGATTGCCGAAGATCGACGCCTACCGGCAGATGTCGGTCGCGACCGGGTCGAGGCTGGTCTTCGTCGCCGGGCAGGTCGCCTGGGACGCCGAGGGCGTCACGGTCGGCGAAGGCGACCTCGCCGCCCAGGTCGAGCAGTGCTACCTCAACATCGGCACCGCCCTGGCGGAGATCGGCGCCTCCTTCGACGACGTGGCGAAACTGACGGTCTACGTCGTCGACTGGACCCCCGACAAGATGCCGCTGTTCCTGGCCGGCGCCGCGCGGGCGGCCGCGAGGCTCGGGGTCACGCCGGTGCCGCCGGGCACGCTGCTGGGCGTCGCGGCCCTCGCCGCCCCCGGCCTGCTGGTCGAGATCGAGGCCACCGCGGTCCTCGACTGAAAGCGGGGCGGCCACCTTGCAGAGGTGGCCGCCCCGAAGACGCCCGCCACGGCATGCGCGCACCGGAAGGCGGCGCGACCGACGGCGGCGGACGCGTCAGGTCGCCTGGGTCCGTTGGACGCACTCCGCGACCATGGCGCCCAGGCTGCCCGTGCGCTCCAGGAGTTCCCGCTGGACGCGGGCCCCGGTGCCGTGCTCCAGCAGGCTCATCGCCGTCTTGCGCGCCATGTCCAGGTCCCCCGATTCCTCAAGGGCGTCCCGCACGTGGTCCAGGAGCGCGGTCACCGCCTCCTCGCAGGGGACGGGGCGCATGGTCACCGGGTGCAGCAGGTCGTCGTCCAGACCGGACCGCGCCGCACGCCACCCGGCCAGGCGCAGCAGGCTCACGCCGTGCCCCAGCGGCGGGCGCCCCGCCTTCCACTCGCGCGCGGCCGTCTCGACGAGGGCCCGCGCGAGGGTCGCCACCAGGACGGTCGTGGACGCGTCCAGGCACACGTCGGCGACGCGGATCTCGACGGTGGGGTAGCGGTGGGACAGCCGGGCGTCGAAGTAGACCATCCCCCGGTCGCGCAGGACGCCGGTGGCGACCATGGCGCTCACCCGCTCCTCGTACCGCTCGGCGGAGCCGAACAGGTCGGTGGGCCCCGACATCGGCCAGCGCCCCCACACGCGGCTGCGGTAGCTGCTGTACAGGGTGTCGTTCCCGTGCCAGAACGGCGAGTTGGAGCTCAGCGCCACCAGGACCGGCAGCCACGGGCCGATCCGGTCGATGACGGCCACGCCCTCCTCGTCCGACTCGACCGAGACATGGACATGGCAGCCGCAGGTCAGCTGCTCCTGCGTGGTGAGGCCGAACTGCTCCTCCATCCACTGGTAGCGCTTGCCCACGTTGATCGAGGGGCTGACCGGCAGGGGAGAGGTGGCGAGGGCGGCGACCCCCGCCCCCAGGTCACCCGCGTGCCGAGCCGCCTCGGAACGCCACCGGACGATCTCCTGCCTGAGGTCGTCCATGCTGGTCCGCGGCTGTGTCGCGAACTCCAGCTGCTGGCCGGTCAGCTCCTTCTCGAACGTCTCTTCCCCGGGGTCGCGGTAGTCGTTCGCCTGCCGCTCGGCGCCCCCGGACGTCTCGGCGATGTCCTTGGCCGCTCGTGCCAGAACCGCCGAGGACAGGGCCCGGGGCTCGCCACTCTCACGATCGACGAGGAGGAGCTCCTCCTCCACTCCTACGGTGCGCAAGCGACGCCGCCTCTCACTCATGGCTTCTTCCGGCTTCTTCCGTGGCTTTTCTCGGACGGCGGATGCCGCCGTGGTCATCCCAGTACCCGCATGTGGCGTTCGCAGCGCCTTCCGTGGCCGCGAAAACCGACGGAGGTTTCAGCGGAGCCATTTCGGCAAACCGATGCACTATGGTGCAAATCGGCTACACAATGATGACTGAGCAAGCCGGGCCCCGCGCCCTGGTCGACGATGTGGTCGCCGCCGAGCAGGCGGGTTTCGACTTCTCCGTCACCTCGGACCACTACTTCCCGTGGCTGGAGTCCCAGGGGCACTCACCGTACGCCTGGAGCGTGCTCGGCGCCGCGGCGCAGGCCACCTCGCGGATCCCGCTCATGACATACGTCACCTGCCCGACGGTCCGCTACCACCCGGCCGTGGTGGCGCAGAAGGCCGCGACGATGCAGCTGCTCTCCGAAGGCCGCTTCCGGCTCGGCCTCGGCTCGGGGGAGAACCTCAACGAGCACGTCGTCGGCGCCGGTTGGCCCTCCCCGCAGATCCGCCTGGAGATGCTGGAAGAGGCGATCGAGATCATCCGCGCCCTCTTCTCCGGTGACAACGTGAACCACCAGGGCACCCACTTCGACGTGGCGAACGCCCGCCTGTGGGACCTGCCGGACGAGCTGCCGCCCATCGGCGTCGCGGTCTCCGGCAAGCGGTCCTGCGCCCTGGCCGGACGCCTCGCCGACCTCGTCATCGCCACCGAGCCCAAGGCCGAGCTGCTCGACTCCTTCGACCGGCACGGCGGCAGCGGCAAGCCCCGCGTGGGCCAGCTGCCGGTCTGCTACGACCCCGACAAGGACGCGGCGGTGGCCCGCGCCCACGACCAGTTCCGCTGGTCCATGGGCGGCTGGCCGGTCAACGCCGAACTGCCGGGGCCCTCGGGCTTCGCGGGCGCCACGCAGTTCGTCACCGAGCAGGACATCGCGGAGCAGATCCCCTGCGGCGACAACGTCGACGACTTCGTCGAGGCCGTACGCCCCTACGCCGAGGCGGGCTTCACGGAGATCGCCCTCGTCCAGGTGGGCGGCGACCATCAGCGTCCCTTCATCGAGTGGGCCGAGAAGCGCCTGCTGCCCGCCCTGCGCGACCTGTGACCCCACCGGGTACCCGGGCCCTCACCGGGTACCCGTGCCCACGTCAGGCATCAGTGATCCCACCGGAGAGAGTCAGCGTGAACGACACACCGAACCCCGATTCCACCACCCAGCACCCCGACTCCGACCTGGTACAGGTCGCGCTCGACGACTGCTCCCCGGCCGACGCGGACACCGTCTTCACCGTGCTGAACGAGCACTTCCCGTCCGACCGCGGCTACGACGCGCCCCACCAGACGGGCGACGCGCGCCCCGCCGTCTGGACCGGCGTCTTCTGCGCCTCGCACACCCCGGAGTCCCTCCCCGGCGTCCTCCTCGCGGGCTCCGTCACCGCCGACCTGCAAGGCGGTCCCGTCGCGGTGAACAGGGTGCGCGCGGCCCTCGAATCAGCCTTCGAGGCGAAGGTCACCGGCACCGTCTCCGGCGACCAGGAGGTCCAGACGCAGATGCGGCTGCGGGGCGCGGAGCGCGGGGAGCAGCGCGAGAAGGCGTGAGCGGGTCGCCGGGCCGCACCCGGCGACACCCGGGCAAGGGGGGCCGCCCGATCGGGCGGCCCCCCTTGCCCGCCCCGCGGCAATGACGCAGCCGGTCGCTTGCCCGCCCCGCGGCAATGACGCAGCCGGTCGGCTCAGCCAACGAACGTCTCGGCCCACGACGCGACAGGCGTCGTGGGCCGAGACTTCGAGCGGACGGGCGACGGCTTACTCTGCCGGGGTGCTGGGACCGAGCTCTCCGGGAAGCGGCACGCGCAGCGCACTGCTTCCCTGCCGCCAGTGGTCCAGGAGACGTGCGCCGAGGCGGTCCTCCAGGAAGCCCGTGGCCCGGACCCCGAAGGCCACATCGGCGTCGAGCGCCGGCTCCGCGGTCAGGAGCCCGCCGACCACGTCGCGGCGCACCACCTGCTCGTGCACGGCGTCCGCCTCCACGTGCTCGTCGTAGAACCGCTGGGCGGCCGGCCCCGCGCCGACCCGGCGCAGGGCGTTGGCGAGCCGCCGCGAACCCGGCGACGAGGTCACCTCGACGGACGCGAAGTGCCCGACCAGCGCGCCCCTGAGGGCGCGGTGCAGACCGAAGAGCGACATGAGGTTGACCGCGGCGAGGGCCTCGGCGGGGGCCGCGTCGGTGTAGTGCCCGTACGCCGTCTCCAGGCCCAGGTCGGCCATCAGGTCGGCGAAGAGCCGGGCGTGGATCTCCTCCGGCCGCCCGGCGCCGAACTCGTCGTACTCGATCGCCACCATGGCCGCCTTGGCGCGGCCGTGCAGCCGGGGGATGACCCAGGCGTGCGGGTCGGCCTCCTTCAGGTGGTAGAGGGAGCGCAGCGCCGCGTACTCCCTGAACTGCCACAGCTCGCCGTCGCGCTGAAGGTGGTGGCTGACGCTCGACGCGTCGTGACCAACGGGCTCCACCAGCAGCGCCGCCAACGCCTCGTCGGCGTTCTGGTCCGACGGCACATCGGCGCGCAGGGCCGCCAGGAACCGCTGTTCCAGCGTGTGCCGCAGGGCCAGCAACCGCGGGTCCCACTCCCGCTCGTCGGGCACACCCTGGAAACCCTGGTAGTGGAGTTCGTACAGGAGATAGAGAGCGAGCTGGAGGTCGTCCCCGTACGGGTCGGCCTGCTCCGCCTGCCGCTGACGCGGCGTCGCGACAGGGCCGTCGTACGCCAGCGCGGCGGCGACGGCGTCGGACAGCTCGCCGCGCGGGGCCGGGAGTTCGGGGCTGTGGAGGCGGGACTCGACGAAGACCGTCATGACGAGGTGTCCGTTTCCTGGTGACCCGCCGTACGCGTCCGCCCGCCGTCGGGCTTGACCCGACGGCGGTGACTGGTGTCGCACCAGGGATACGTACGGCTGCGTCGGCACGTGCAGATCGCGACGGCGAAGCGGCGCGAGGCATGGACGGTGCCGTCGTCGCCGACCACCTCGACCGGGCCCTCCACCAGGAGCGGCCCGTCGGGGTCGATCGTGACGCGGCGCGGCTGCTCAGCGTCGTTGGGCACGGATGACCACCAATTCCTCGCGGTTCTCGTCGTCGCGGAGGAGACCGCGGCGGCGCAGCCAGGCCCGGCGGGACCGCAGCACGGGCCCGAACGGGATGAACTCCCGGTCGGTGACCTCCGCCTTCATGTCCAGCCCCGCGAGCCGGTCGAGCGTCTCGTCCGCGTCGCACAGCGCGGAGTGCACCATGAGCAGGACACCGCCGGGGCGCAGGGCGCGGGGCGCGGCGTCACAGACGCGGTCCACCAGGGCCCGCCCGGCGGGGCCGCCGTCCCACGCCCGCGCCGCGCCGCGCCGGGGCAGCGGTGCGGGGGAGGGCACGTAGGGCGGGTTGCTGACCAGGAGGTCGTACGGGCCCTTCGGCAGCGCGGTCCGCAGGTCGCCGTGGCGCACGGTGACCGACTGTCCGGCGAGGCGCGCGTTGAGCCGCGCCGTCAGCACCGCGCGCCAGGAGATGTCGACCGCCGTGACCCGCGCGCCGCGCCGGGCCGCCGCGACGGCGAGCGCCCCGGTGCCGGTTCCCAGGTCCAGGACGGAAGTGCCCTCGTCGATGCCCTCGCGGTGCAGGGCGCGGGTCAGGAGTTCGGTGTCGTACTGAGGTGCGTACACCCCTGGAGGGGCGAGCAGGCGCGCCGGACGGACCGGCGGCGGCATCGACGTCCGCGTCTGCGTGGTCATGCGGCATCTCCCGTCTGTGGGAACTCCACGAGGGGCGTTCCTCCCTCCACACTCCGCCGGTTCGTCATCGGTCACCACTTGGGACGACACAGGTGGTGACAGGTCACGAACAGCACGGATCGTTACATGCGTCTGTCCTGACCCTGGGTGCCCGCCGGGCGGTGATCCACACCTGTGCGGTCGCGACCCCGCACCGGCCTGGCGTGGGCCCATGCCGGTGCAGCGGGGCGATGTGTACGCCGGTCAGTCCGCCGACGTGTGCCGGTACCGCGCCCAGACGGGCAGCACGAACCAGCACAGCAGGTACCAGGTGACGACACCGGCCACCAGCCACGGCACGACGGTGTTGTCGGTGGCGACCCGCAGCACCAGCAGCAGCGCCGCCGTCAACGTGCCGAGCAGCAGGACCAGGCCGGCGAGGGTCAGCCGTGACGCCCACACCACCGCCTGCGGCTTGATCCGGCGGCCGGAGACGATGCGGTGGAAGGAGACGGGACCGATGAGGGCCCCGGTCGCGGTCGAACCGAGGATGACGGTCACCACGTAGATCTTCTGGTCGGTGTCGCCCAGCTCCGCGTAGCGCGGCGTGAAGACCACGGTGAGGAGGAAGCCGAACAGGATCTGCACGCCGGTCTGGGCCACCCGCACTTCCTGGATCAGCTCGGTCCAGCGGCGGTCGGCGCGCTCGTTCTCCGTCTCGCGGCGGTCGTCGGCCGTGGCACCTGGTCCTGCCTCGTCCCGGGGCTTCCCGTTCGACGTGCTCACGCCACCGAGTCTGCACACGAACCGCGAAAACGACAATTCGACGCGGAACCGGCCGAGGCGATTGATCACGGCACCGTTGATTCGACCGTGTGAAGCGGGGCAGGCGGGTCACGAGCAACGTTCGACCCGAACCTCAGGAGGCCCTCGTGCTGCTGGCACACCCCGCCGTGCTGGAAGACCTGGTGGAGCGCTACAAGGCCCTGGCGGTGCTGCGGGCCGATCAGGGGAGCGGCGAGGCGCGGCAGGAGTTCGAGGACGTCGCGTACAGCCTGTGCCTGGCCACCGGCACCAGCGACGTCGACGCGGCGCTCGTGGCCGCCAGCCACCGGCTGCCGGGGGCCAGGACGACGGACGATTCGCTGCTGTCCGCCTGACCCCGGACCCCTGCCCCTGACCCCTGCCCCGGGCTACGGGTCCTGCCCTGGTCCCGCGTGGCCTACTCGGCCGGGCCGTGCCAGACCGTCGTGGCGTTGCAGAACTCGCGGATGCCGTGGCCCGAGAGCTCCCGTCCGTAGCCGGAGCGCTTGACGCCGCCGAACGGCAGGCCGGGGTGGGAGGCGGTCATGCCGTTGAAGAAGACGCCGCCCGCCTGGAGGTCTCGTACGCAGCGCGCGATGTCGGCTTCGTCGCGTGTCCACACGTTCGAACTCAGCCCAAAGGGCGTGTCGTTGGCGAGGGCCACCGCCTCGTCCAGGTCCGCCACACGGTAGAGCGTGGCCACCGGGCCGAACGTCTCCTCGCGGTGGACGCGCATCCGCGGGGTGATGTCCGCGAGAACGGTGGGGGAGTAGAACCAGCCCCGGTCCTGCTCCTTGGGCCGCTGCCCGCCGCAGAGCGCGGTCGCGCCGAGGCCGAGCGCGTCGTCGACGAGTTCCTCCAGGTCGGCGCGGCCCCGCTCGCTGGAGAGCGGGCCGACGTCGGTCTCCTCGTCCAGCGGGTCGCCGACCGTCAACGCCCGCATCCCGGCGACGAATCGGTCCCGGAAGGCGTCGTAGACGTCGGCGTGCACGATGAAGCGCTTGGCGGCGATGCAGGACTGGCCGTTGTTCTGCACCCGTGCGGTGACCGCCGTGCGCGCGGCGCGTTCGACGTCGGCGCTCGGCAGCACCAGGTACGGGTCGCTGCCGCCCAGCTCCAGGACCGTCTTCTTGATCTCGTCGCCCGCCACGGACGCCACCGCGCGGCCGGCGGGTTCGCTGCCGGTCAGCGTCGCGGCGGCCACCCGCTCGTCGCGCAGGATGCCCTCGATGGCGTCCGAGCCGACGAGCAGCGTCTGGAAGCAGCCCTCGGGGAAGCCGGCCCGGCGGAAGAGGTCCTCCAGACAGAGCGCCGTCCGGGGCACGTTCGACGCGTGCTTGAGCAGGCCCACGTTGCCCGCCATGAGCGCGGGCGCGGCGAAGCGCACGACCTGCCAGAGCGGGAAGTTCCACGGCATCACGGCGAGGACGACCCCGAGCGGGCGGTAGTGGACGACGGCCCGGGACGCCCCGGAGTCCGTCACGTCGGCCTGCGCGGGGTGCTCGTCCGCGAGGAGGCCCTCGGCGTGGTCGGCGTACCAGCGCATGGCCTTGACGCACTTCGCCGCCTCGGCCCTTGCGGCCTTGACCGGCTTGCCCATCTCCGTGGTCAGGGTGCGGGCGACGCTCTCGGTGTCCTCCTCCAGCAGGTCGGCGGCCCGGTGGAGCAGTCGTGAGCGTTCCCCGAAGCCGGTGGTGCGGTGGTGGGCGTACGCGGTGTGGGCCGCCGCGAGGCGGCGTTCGATCTCCGCGGACGTGATCGCCTCGAAGGTTTCGAGCGTCTCACCGGTGGCGGGGTTGACCGTGGCGATGGGCATGCCGTTCCTCCTCGGGACGCCGGGCGCGGTGGGCTGCCGGTGCGGTGCGGGCGGGGGCGGCGCCCCGCCGCCGTTCCACCCTAGGTCGGCGCATGCCCGCGGGCATGCGGAGGGGCGGAGCGCGCCGCCCGGGGGATGGGGCCGCGCGCTCCGCCCCCGGGCGGCATGCGCCGTCAGTCGGTGGAGAGGGCCTCCAGGAGCTGCCCGGCCTTGGGGTCGGACAGCGCGCGGGCCGCGTCGGCGAGTGCCACCATGCCCACGAGCGTGTGGCCGTCGATCACGGGCAGCCGGCGGACCTTGTGGCTGGTCATGGTCGCGAAGACCTCGTCGACGCTGTCGTCCGCGCCGATCGTCACGGCCTCGCTCTGCGCGAGCTCCTTCACGAGGACCTTGGCGGGGTCCTTGCCCTTGCCGAGCACCTTGACCACGATGTCCCGGTCGGTGATGACGCCCTTGAGCCGGTCGTCGGTGCCGCAGATGGGCAGGGCGCCGACGCCGAGTTCGGTGAGCTTCGTGGCCGCCTGGGTGACGGTCTCCTCGGCTCCGGCGCATTCGGCGCCCGGCGTCATGATGTCGCGTGCGGTGGTCACGTGGGCCTCCTTTGGCGGTCGATGGGCGGTCGGACCCGGTGCCCCGGGCCGTTGTCGCCGTCCGGGTGCCCCGCGTGGAGTGGGTGACACATGACCGCGCCGTCCGTTCTGCCCGGCCGTGCGCGACACCGGTTCACAGGCCGAGGTCGGTGAGGCCGGGGTGGCCGTCGGGGCGGCGGCCGAGCGGCCAGTGGTACAGCCGGTCGGACTCCCGGACGGGGAGGTCGTTGATGCAGGCGTGGCGGACGCGCATCAGGCCGTTCGGGTCGAACTCCCAGTTCTCGTTGCCGTACGAGCGGTACCACTGGCCCGAGTCGTCGTGCCACTCGTACGCGAACCGCACCGCGATGCGGTCGTCCGAGTGGGCCCAGAGCTCCTTGATGAGGCGGTAGTCGAGCTCGCGGGCCCACTTGCGGGACAGGAAGCCGACGATGGCGTCGCGCCCGGTGACGAACTCGGCGCGGTTGCGCCAGCGGGAGTCCTCGCTGTAGGCGAGCGCCACCTTCTCGGGGTCGCGGCTGTTCCAGCCGTCCTCGGCGAGGCGCACCTTCTCGGCGGCCGACTGCGGGGTGAAGGGCGGGACGGGGGGACGGGCGGCGGTCTTGTCCATGGCTTCCTCCGGGGGTGTGGGCTCGGGCGTGGGCAGTGCGGGGCGCGGACGGTCGGCGGCCAGCGGGAGAACGGTCGTTCTCCCGTCATGCCGCGCCACCGTAGCGAGAACGATCGTTCTCGCGCAATGGGGAAGGCGCGGGGGGCGTAACAGGGCGTAGTAAGGTGGGAGAACGTCCGTTCTCGACCGGTTGTCCGGAGGTGCCATGGATACCTCGGAAGCAGAGACCCGGCTCCTCGACGCCGCCGAGAAGCTGTTCTACGAACGCGGCGTCCAGGCGGTCGGCATGGACCAGGTCCGCACGGCCTCCGGTGTCTCGCTCAAGCGGCTCTACCAGGTCTTCCCGTCCAAGTCGGAGCTGGTCCGGGCGTGCCTCGACCGCCGCGACCGCCGCTGGCGGGCCCGGCTCGCCGCCCATGTCGAGGCGTGCCCCGCGGGCCGGGAGCGGGTCCTCGCGGTCTACGACTGGCTGTACGCGTGGTTCACCGAACCGGACTTCCGGGGCTGCGCCTTCATCAACGCCTACGGTGAGCTGGGCGCCGTCGATCCGGCGGTCGCCGACGCCGTCAGGGCGCACAAGAGCGCGTTCCACGACTACCTCGCCGGTCTCGTGGCGGCGGCGGGCGGTCCCGAGCGTGCCGTCGCCCCGCTCGTCCTCCTCGCGGAAGGGGCCATGACGGCCGCCGCGATCTCCGGCTCGCCCGAACCGGCGCGCCAAGCCCGGCTCGGTGTCGCCCAGTTGCTGGCCGCGTCGTAAGCTCCGTGCTTTCGGCATACGGAGGGGCGATGGCGAAGACGTATCGCATGAACGCCGGCACACGTGTGATCAATCGCGTGTTCCACACGATGACCCGGCTCGGCCTCGGCAAGGGCTACCGCTACAACCTGACGGTGCGCGGCAGGAAGACCGGCCGTTCCTACTCCACGCCGGTCGACGTGATGGCGCACGGCGACGAGCGCTGGCTCGTCGCCGCCTACGGGGTGAGCGACTGGGTGCGCAACGCCCGCGCGGCCGGGCAGGTGGGGCTCAGCCGGGGCGGCAGGTCGCGGACGCTCAAGGTGGTCGAGCTCGGGCCCGAGGAGAGTGTGCCGGTGCTGCGGCAGTACTGGCGCGAAGTGCCGGTCACTAGGGCCTACTTCGACGTGACCGGTGAGTCGTCGGACGAGGAGTTCGCCGCCGAGGCGGCGGGCCACCCGGTGTTCCGGCTGGAGCCGCTGGGGTGAGGCTGCCGCCGGTGGCGTGAGGCTGTCTCCGGTGGTGTGACGTACCGGGCGGGCCCGGCTCGCGGGCCCGCCCGGACACGTATCAGCAGCTCAGGTTCGAGCCGGGCGTGGTGCCCAGGATCTGCGTGAACGCCTTGTACTTGTCGACGCGGCTCTGGACCTGGGCGGGGTTGCCGCCGTTGCACTCCAGGGTGCCGTTGATCGCCCGGATGGTCTCACCGAAACCGGCGCCGTTGACCATGGCGTTGTGCGGGGTCATGGTGCCGGGGCCGCTCTGCGTGTTCCAGTACCAAAGACCCGTCTGCCAGGCGATGGCCGGGTTCTGCTCCACCAGGTAGGGGTTGTTGAGCAGGTCGATGCCGAGCGCGTCGCCCGCCGCCTTGTAGTTGAAGTTCCAGCTGAGCTGGATCGGCCCGCGGCCGTAGTAGGCGGCCTGTCCGGCGGGGCAGCCGTAGGGCTGGGTCTTGTCGCAGTAGTGGGGGTAGTTGTTCTGGTTCTGCTCGACGACGTGGACCAGGCCGCCCGTCTCATGGCTGACGTTGGCGAGGAACGCCGCCGCCTCCTGGCGCTTGACGGTGTCGCTGCCGGTGTTGGCGAAGCCGGGGTAGGCCTTGAGCGCGTCCGTCAGGCCCTTGTAGGTGTAGAACGAATTCCGGTTCGGGAACATCTGGTTGAACTGGGCCTCGCTGACGACGAAGCCGGACGGATCGGGGTTGCCCGGACCCGTGCCGCCACCGCAGGTGCCCTGGTCCGCCCAGACGTCGGAACGGCCCGGAGTCTCGTTCTGGGTCCACCACTTGGCGGTCCAGTTGTGTCCGTTGTACGAGGCGGACTTGCCGCCGGTGTAGACGGTCGAGGAACTCCAGGGCGAGGCGCACTCGGCGGCGGACGCCGTCGTGGCGGCCGGGCCAAGGACGATCAGCGCGCCGACCGCGGCCAGTGAGGCCGCGAGGCTGGTGAGGCGTTTGATCATGCGACATCTCCTAACGGGCGGAGCGGAGGACAGGGCCCGCGCCGCCATGGGGGTGTCGGTGACTCAAGCGAAAATGGTCTGAACCTGTCAAGGTCTAGACCAGCTCGCGAAGGTAAAACCTCGAACGAAATCAGTGCGGCGGGCGCGTCGCGCGTCCATGGCGGCGCTTTGACACGCGAAACATGGGATGTTCCCATGTCTTATTCCCGTGTCCGGGTTCTCCCCGAGAAAAAGAAGGTGCCGACCCATGCCCTTGCGCAGTACCGCCAGGACCAACCTCGTCGACCTGGTCATCGCCCAGATGGAGAGCCTCATCACCGACGGCGAGTGGAAGGTCGGGGAGAAGATCCCGGCCGAACCGCTCCTCGTCGAGCAGCTCGCCGTGGGCCGCAACACCGTGCGGGAGGCGGTCCGCGCCCTCGTGCACACCGGCATGCTCGAACCCCGCCAGGGCGACGGCACGTACGTGCGCGCCAACAGCGACTTCGGGGCGGCCGTGCAGCGCAGACTGCGCAGAGCCGGGGTGCTCGAAGCGTACGAGGTACGCGCCTGTCTGGAGCGGGACGCCGCCCGCCACGCCGCGGAGCGCCGTACGGAGGAGGACCTCGCGACGCTGCGGGCCGCCCTCGCCGAGCGCGGGCAGGCCTGGGGGAGCGGCAACACGGCGGCGTTCATCGACGCGGACATGGCCTTCCACCGCACGGTCGCCGAGGCCTCGCATAACAGCATCCTCGCCGAGTTGTACGGACACCTCAGCGACGTCCTGCGCGAGACGCTCCAGTCGGTCGTCGCCGCCCCCGTGCCGGACGCGGTCCGCCACCAGTTCGACGCCCACCAGGCGATCGTCGACGCCATCGAGGCACGCGACCCCCGGGCCGCGGAGGCGGCCGTACTCGCCCATCTCGCCGAGGGCATGGCCGTCCTGCGCGACCAGCCGCTGGACCAGCCGGACACCGCGAAGAACGACTCAGGAGCAGCGCATGAGTGACACGGCACCGGCCGCCCGCGCCGCGCACGAAGGAGCCGCGCCCACGGCGGACCAAGGGCCGCCTCGCGGACGCCGTGCCCTCCTGCTGGCCCTCGGCGTCGTGCTCCTCGCGCTGAACCTCCGCCCCGCCCTCGTCGCCGTCTCCCCCCTCGCCGACACCATCCGCCACGACAGCGGCATGTCGGCCGCCGCCACCAGCCTGCTCACCGCTCTGCCGCTGCTCTGCTTCGGCCTCCTCGCGCCGGTCGCGCCCCGGCTCGGCCGCCGCTTCGGCCTGGAGCGCTCCCTGCTCGGCACCATGGCGCTGATCTGCGCGGGCACGGCCCTGCGCCTGCTCGAACCGGTCCTCGCGCTCTTCGCGGGCACCGTCGTCATCGGCGCGGGCATCGCCGCCGCCAACGTCCTGCTGCCCGGCCTGATCAAGCGGGACTTCCCCGCGCGGGCCGGGCTGATGACCGGCCTGTACTCGATGTCGCTGTTCGGCGGCGCCGCGCTCGCGGCCGGCGTCACCCTGCCCGTGCAGCAGGCCAGCGGCATGAACTGGCGCACCGCACTGGCCTGTTGGGGCGCCCTCGCGGCCGTCGCGCTGCTCGTGTGGCTGCCGCAGCTCCGCTCGCGTACACGGGTGGGCGCGGCGGCGGCCCGGCAGGCGGCCCATCCCGTGCGCGGCCTGTGGCGCTCCCCGCTGGCCTGGCAGGTCACCGCGTACATGGGCTTGCAGTCCCTCAACTACTACGCGGCGGCAGCGTGGCTGCCGACCGTCTTCCAGGACGCGGGCATGGCGCCGGGCGACGCCGGCTGGATGCTCTCCTTCTCCTCGCTGCTCGGCATCGCGGGGTCCTTCCTCGCCCCGGTGATCGTCGGCCGGCGGCTGCGCTCGGGCACGCTCTCCGCGCTCGCCGCCGTGCTGTGCGCGCTCGGCTTCGCGGGGCTGCTCGCCGCGCCGGTCGGCGGCGCCTACCTGTGGATGACCCTGCTCGGCCTCGGCCAGGGCGCGGCCATCAGCCTGGCGCTGCTGTTCATCGTGGAGCGGGCCCCCGACACCCGGCACGCCGCCCAGCTCTCCAGCATGGCCCAGTGCTTCGGCTACATCCTGGCCGCCGGCGGGCCGACCGTCCTCGGCGCCGTCCACGACGCGTCGCACAGCTGGACCGTGCCGCTCGTCCTGCTGCTCGTCCTGCTCGTGCCGCAGATCGCCGCGGGACTCGGCGCCGCGCGGGACCGGCACGTGGCGGGCTCCGGCTGAGACAGGCGTCGGCCGCGGCGGGCCCGGCAGGATGCACCCGGTGTGTGCGCCCGCGCACGGCGGGTCGTGCCGAATCGAGCAGGGTACGGCGATGACGGGATGACGGATACGACCCCCGGGCGGCTCGTGGTCTCACGGGCGACCCTCGACGACTGGCTGTGGTGACCGGGTGGGCGGCGGACGAGGGCTGGAGCCCCGGGCCGGGCGACGCCCCCTCCTTTTCGCTCAGGTCCCGAAGGGTTCTTCGTGGGGCGCCGCGACGGGGAGCCCGTGCCCGCGCTCTCCGTCGTCAACCACGGGCAGGACTACGCCTTCCCCCGGCTTCCACCTCGTCCGCCCCGACCGGCGCGGCGGCGGCTTCGGCCTCACCACGTGGCGGGCGGGCCTGGAGCGCGCCGCGGGCCGCACGGTTAGCCTGGACGGCGTCCCCGACCAGCAGGCCAACTACCGCCGCTCCGGCGTCGCCCGGGAGCACGGCACGCCGCGCCACCTCGGACCCCCGTCACCAGGACAGGGCCCCGACCGGCACGTACGCCCCGTCGAGGTGGCGGCCGCGCCCGCCCACCGCGCCCTCGCCCGCGTCGTCGACGGCAGGCTGACGGGGGGTACGGCGTGCTGCGGCCGGGCCGCGACGCCCTGCGCGTCGGGCCGCTCTTCGCGGACACGCGCGCCGACACCGAGGCGCTGCTGGACGCGCCGGCCGCCGAGGCGGACGGCAGGCCGGTCGCGATGGACGCCCGAGTCCAACGCGCGGGTTGTGGCGCCGGACGAGGCGCGCGGCATGAAGCCCACGTTCGACACGGCCCGCATGTACACCGGCCCCCTCACGGACTTCGCGCGGGAGCGGGTCCTCGGGGTCACGTCCCTCGAACCGGGCTGGCGCGGGAACGACGCGACGGGCCGGGGGAGAGGTCCGCCGGCCCGTCGCGCCCACGCCGAGACGTGCTACCGCGGAGGCTGCTCCGGGCCCTGATCGCCGCCGAACCGCTTCCGGAGCTGTTCCTGCCCGGTGTCGACCTGACCGCTGTACTTGCCCTGGGTCTTCTTGTCGACGAAGTCGCCGGCCTTGTCGATGCCCTGGCCGGCCTTGTCCTCGTGGCCCTTGAGCATCTGCTTGAGCTTGTCCATCACAGACATCGTCGGCCTCCTAGGTGTGAGCCGTCCTCCCCAGCATGGGGGCTCGTCCGGCTCACCGCATCTCGTTCCCGACCTCGGGCGAACGCCTCCTCCGTCAGGTGACCGTCAGCCTCCGCTTGGCCGTGGCCCGCGAGCTGCCGCCCACGTAGAGGTCCACCGCGCCCTCCTCGACGCGGAACTCCCCGTCCCGCTCGTTCGTCCAGAACCCGAGGTCGTCGGCGCCGATCCGGAAGCGGACCGTCCGGGATGCGCCGGGCTTCAGCGTGACCCGGCGGAAGCCGCGCAGCTTGCGCACCGGTTGCGTGATGCTCGCGGTGAGGTCATGGACGTACAGCTGGACGACCTCGTCGCCCGCCCGGTCCCCGGTGTTCGTGACGCTCACCGAGACCTCCAGGGTGTCGCCCCGGCGCAGCGCGCGCGCCGCGATCCGCTCGCGGCTCAGCCTCGGCTCGCCGATCTCGAACGTCGTGTAGCTCAGGCCGTGGCCGAAGGGGAACTGCGGGTCCGGGGGCAGGTCCAGGTACTTCGAGGAGTACTTGTTGCCGGCGTCGTAGGGGCGGCCCGTCGACTCGTGGTTGTAGTGGACCGGGATCTGGCCGACCGCGCGCGGGAACGACACGGGCAGCTTGCCGCCGGGCACCACCTCGCCGAACAGCACGTCGGCGATGGCGTTCCCCGCCTCCAGGCCCGGATGCCAGGCCTCCAGGACGGCGGGGGCCGCGTGCAGCCAGCCGCTCATGGTCAGCGGACGGCCGTTGACGAGGACGACCACGAACGGCTTCCCGGTCGCGGCCACCGCCGCCACCAGCTCCTCCTGCCCGCCGGGCAGGCCGATGTCGCCGCGCGACGCCGCCTCGCCGCTCATCGCGGGCGGCTCCCCGACCACCACCACCGTCACCTCGGCCGCCTTCGCCGCGGCCACCGCCGCCCGAAGGCCGCCGGTGTCCTCGCCCTCGGCGTCCATCCCCCGGGCGTACGTCACCTTCGCGCCCGGCGCCGCGCGCCGGACGGCGTCCAGGACCTTCACCGCGGGGTACTTCTGCACGGCCGCCGGGAACGACCAGGTGCCGAGGAGGTCGTCGGAGTCACCGAACGGCCCGACGACCGCGATGGACCGGAGGGACGGCTCCAGCGGGAGCACCTTGCCCTTGCCTCCTGGGCGACGCCTGCTCTTCGGGAGATCGTCGTTCTTCAGGAGGACCATCGAGCGCGCGGCGGCCTTGCGGGCCGCCGCGCGCGTGGCGGCGGTCGGCCCGCCGACGGCGTCACCCTCGTCGACGTACGGATGGTCGAAGAGACCGAGGTCGAACTTGAGGCGCAGCACGCGGGCGACCGCGTCGTCGAGCCGACGGCCGCTGATCCCGCCCTCCCGCAGCAGCTTCCTGCCGTGGGTGAGCAGGTGGGTGCTGGTCATCTCCATGTCGACGCCCGCGTTGAGGGCGAGGCGGGCCGCCGCCGCGCCGTCCACGGCGAAGCCGTGCGGGATCAGCTCCTGGACGCCGCTCCAGTCACTGACGACGACACCGTCGAAGCCCCACTCCTGCTTCAGGATGCCGGTCAGGGTGTGGGAGTTGCCGTGCGCGGGGACGCCGCTGATGGTGTTGAAGGAGGCCATCACCGTGGCCGCGCCCGCCTCCAGCGCCGCCTTGAACGGCGGCAGGTAGAGATTGCGCAGGCGCGACTCCGACACGTCCACGGTGTTGTAGTCGCGGCCGCCCTCCGCGCCGCCGTAGGCGACGAAGTGCTTGGCGCAGGCGGCGACGCGGTCCTTCGCGCCGTGGGCCGCGGAGCCGTCCTCGCCCGGCTCTCCCTGGTAGCCCCGCACCTTGGCCGCGGCGAAGGCCGCCGTCAGGTAAGGGTCCTCGCCGCTGCCCTCGGCGACACGGCCCCAGCGCGGCTCGTGCGTCACGTCCATCATCGGCGAGAACGTCCAGTGCACGCCGTTCGAACGCGCCTCCCCGGCCGAGACCTCGCCGTCCGTCCGCGCGACCTCCGGGTCGAAGCTCGCGGCCTGTGCCAGCGGGATCGGGAACGTCGTCCAGAAGCCGTGGATGACGTCGAGCCCGAAGACCAGCGGAATCCCGAGCCGGGACTCCTCGACGGCGACCCGCTGGAGGGCGTTGGTGGTCCGCGCGCCGAAGATGCTCAGGACGGACCCGAGCCGGCCCGCGCGCGCCGCGTCCTCGGCCTTCTTGACGGCCTCGGACGCGCCGCCGCCGGGGCCCGTGTCCCAGCCCCACGGCAGCTGCTGGAGCTGCCCCAGCTTCTCTTCGACGGTCATACGGTCCAGCAGCTTCCGGACGCGGTCGTCGTGCGGGCCGACGGCAGGCTTCGGACGGCCGGGCGCGGCGTGCGCGGGACCCGTTTCCGCTGCCCCGGCGGCGCCTACCGCGGCCGTCGTAGCGCCGATCGCGGACAGCAGAGTACGCCTTCGTACATCACGCATGCGTTCGCCTTCTCACCTCGGGGCGGGAGTTAACTCCTGCGGCGGCCACAAGAGTTGAAGCGAAAGTACGTTTCTGCTACATGCGGGTCAATAGACGCGGCAGGAGTGGGGGCGACGAGAGTGACGCGTGCGGGTGAACCCTTGACCTCAAGTTTGGTCGAGGTCCTAACGTTCCGTGCATGAGCATGGAAGTCACCGCCTGGAGTCAGCTGCACAGCGTCATGAACGCGCAGCAGGACCGCCGTCCCTTCGCCCGCGCCACACTGCGCCGCATCGGCGCCTTCGCGCGGCCCCACCGCCGCCGCATCTGGCACTTCGTGCTCCTGAGCGTCGTCACCGCGCTCCTGGCCGTCGCCACACCCGTCCTGGCCGGCGGAGTCGTCGACGCCATCGTGTCCGGCGCCGACTCCTCGACCGTCGTGCGCTACGCCCTGCTGATCGCCGCCATCGCGCTCGCCGAGGCCGGACTCGGCCTGCTCAGCCGCTGGCTGTCGGCGAACCTCGGCGAGGGTCTCATCCTCGACCTGCGCACCGCCGTCTTCGACCACGTCCAGCGCATGCCCGTCGCCTTCTTCACCCGCACCCGCACGGGCGCGCTGGTCAGCCGCCTGAACAACGACGTGATCGGCGCCCAGCGCGCCTTCAGCAACACGCTCTCCGGCGTCGTCGGCAACATCGTCACGCTGCTGCTCACCCTCGCCGTCATGCTCACGCTCTCGTGGCAGATCACCCTGCTCGCACTGGTGCTGCTGCCCGTGTTCATCGTGCCCGCCCGCCGCATGGGCGCCCGCATGGCCAGGCTCCAGCGCGAGGCCGCGCACCACAACGCCGCCATGGGCACGCGCATGACCGAGCGCTTCTCGGCGCCCGGCGCCACCCTGATCAAGCTCTTCGGCCGGCCCGGCGACGAGTCCGCCGAGTTCGCCGCGCGGGCCCGCCGGGTGCGGGACATCGGCGTACGCACCGCCATGGCGCAGTCCGCGTTCATCACCGCGCTCACGCTGGTCTCGGCGCTCGCCCTCGCCCTCGTCTACGGCCTCGGCGGCTACTTCGCCCTGGAAGGCACGCTGGAGGCCGGCGCCATCGTCTCGCTCGCCCTGCTGCTGACCCGGCTGTACGCGCCGCTGACGTCCCTGGCGGGAGCACGCGTCGAGGTGATGAG
Source organism: Streptomyces sp. G44 (assembly GCF_016905445.1). GTDB lineage: Bacteria > Actinomycetota > Actinomycetes > Streptomycetales > Streptomycetaceae > Streptomyces. The sequence goes on along the minus strand of NZ_JAFEXF010000044.1, from coordinate 3,972 downwards.
CGCGCTCGTCAGCTTCGAGCGGGTCTTCGAGGTCCTCGACCTCAAGCCGCTGATCGAGGAGAAGCCGGACGCCGTGCCGGTCCCCGACGGGCCCGTGGCCGTCGAGTTCGACGACGTCCGCTTCGCCTACCCGGCGGCGGACAAGGTCTCCCTCGCGTCCCTGGAAGAGGTCGCCGCCCTCGACACCCGCGGCGGCGAGGAAGTCCTGCACGGGCTGTCGTTCCGCGCCGAACCCGGTCAGACCGTCGCCCTCGTCGGCTCCTCCGGAGCGGGCAAGTCGACCATCGCCCAACTGCTGCCGCGGCTGTACGACGCCGACGAGGGGACCGTCCGGATCGGCGGCGTCGACGTACGGGACCTGTCCGCCGCCTCCCTGCGGGCCACCCTCGGCATGGTCACCCAGGACGGCCACCTCTTCCACGAGTCCATCCGCGACAACCTGCTCCTCGCCCGGCCCGGCGCGAGCGAGGACGAGCTGTGGGACGTGCTGCGCCGCGCCCGGCTCGACGACCTCGTGCACTCCCTGCCCGACGGCCTCGACACCGTGGTCGGCGAGCGCGGCTACCGGCTCTCCGGCGGCGAGCGCCAGCGGATGACCATCGCGCGGCTGCTCCTCGCCCGCCAGCGGGTCGTCATCCTGGACGAGGCGACGGCCCACCTCGACAACACCTCCGAGGCCGCCGTCCAGGAGGCCCTCGGCGAAGCACTCGCCGGACGCACCGCCGTGGTGATCGCCCACCGGCTGTCGACCGTGCGCTCCGCCGACCTCATCCTCGTCGTCGAGGCGGGACGGATCGTCGAGCGCGGCACGCACGAGGAGCTCCTCGCGCTGGACGGGCGGTACGCCGAGCTGTACCGGACGCAGTTCGCCAAAGGGACGGACGGGACGGCCGAGGCGGAGACCGCGGACACCGCGGCGGTCTGAGGCGCCGTCCGTGGCCGGACGTCCACCAGGAGTTCATCGATTCCCCACCAACCTCACGCCCCGCCGTGAGAGAAACCCCCCATGTGTGACGACGAGTTGATACCGCCGAGCGCGGACATGACGGAGGAGCAGTGGCTGCGGGCGGACCCGGCCCTCGCCGAAGGACCGGTGGGGGAGCGGGTCCGCGCCATGCGCGCGCCCCGGCGGCGGGCCGTGCTCGGCGGCGTGGTCGCGGGGGCCGCGGCGCTGACGGTCCTGCCGGGCGGAGGACCGCGGGCCGCCGCGGCCGTGCGCGACGGGAAGTTTCCGCTGCCGTCCGCCCCGCACCCGTCGGGGGAGTACGCGGTGCTCCTCACCGGGGACGCCGGTACGGGCGAGGAGGCGCAGCACGCGGTGGCCGCGGCGGCGCGTGCGGTCTGCCGCGCCGAAGGGGTCTCCCTGGCGGTCGGTCTCGGCGACAACATCTACGAGAACGGCCCCGAGTCCGACCACGACTCGGAGTTCCGCACCAAGTTCGAGGACCCCAACTCCGGTCTGGACATGCCCTGGCTGATGGTCCTCGGCAACCACGACTGCTCCGGGCTCATCCCGGGCAGCGGCGGCGACCCCGCACGCGGCGACCGCGAGGTCTCGTACGCCAAGGGGTCGCCCCGCTGGTACATGCCGAGCCGCTACTACAACGTCGCGCTGCCCGCCGCCGACGGGGGCGACCCGCTGGTGGAGTTCTTCGCCATCGACACCAACCCCGTCTCCTCGTACGTCGCCCAGCTCGACCCGCACTACCGGTGGGACGGCCCCTACATGCGCGAGCAGCGCAGGTGGCTGGACGGCGCGCTCACGGCGTCGCGGGCGCGCTGGAAGATCGTCCTCGGGCACCACCCCTACCTCAACAACGGCAAGCACGGCAGCGCCGGTTCGTACGACGGCTTCGTGATCGGCCACTACACCAGCGGCATCCACCTCAAGGAGCTGTACGAGGAGGTGGTGTGCGGGCGTGCCGACCTGATCCTGTCCGGGCACGACCACACGTCGCAGATCCTGGAGCCGACCGCCCGCACCGGCGGCACGCGGCAGATCGTGTGCGGGGCCGCCGCCAAGGCCGGTGACGGCAGAGCCCACTTCGGGCACCCGGCCACCTGGCAGAACTTCTCCGACCACGGCTTCATGGTCCTGAAGGTGTCCGGGCGGGCGATGACCGTCGACGCGTACACGGTCGACGTCGCCACCCGCACGGCCCGCCTCGCCCACCGTGTCCGCACCACGAGACCCGTCCGGGCCGCCGCCCTCAGGTGAGGGTGATGACGACCTTGATGTCGTCGTCCCGCGGGGTGAAGGCCTCGGCGGCACGCTCCAGCGGCACGCGCCTGGTGATCATCCGCTCCAGCCAGGCGCGGTCCGCCTTGGCCAGGGCCTCGGCTCCCTGGTGGTAGTGGCGGAGGTTCGCGTTGACGGAGCCCACGACCACGTCGTTCTCCAGGACCAGGTCCCGGTTGATCGAGCCGGCGTCCACCGACAGCTTCCGCCCCGTGGGCGAGACACCGGTCAGGCACACCACGCCGTACGTCGCGGTGCCCGCCATCGACTCGAAGACCAGGGAGCCCGCGCCGGTGGCCTCGATGACCACGTCGGGGCTGATCGCCGAGGTCACGTCGCCGATGTCCGCGCTGTGGTACGTCGCCCCGAGGGCGGCGACCAGGTCCGGCTTCGGCCCCTCGGTGACCCGGTCGAGCACATGCACGTCCAGGCCGCGCTGCACGCCGAGCAGCGCGGCGAGCAGACCGATCGGGCCCGCCCCGGTGACCAGCGCCCGCCGCGGCGCGAACCATGACCGGCCGCCGACCCGCTCCACCTGCTCCCAGGCCTTGGCCACCACGGTGGTCGGCTCCAGCAGCATCCCGACGCTCTCCAGGCCGGGGTCGAGGCGTACGGCGTAGTCGCTCTCCACCGTCCACGACTGGCTGGCGTAGCCGTGGCGCTCCTTGATGCCGCGCTCGGTGTAGCGGCCGTTGCGGCACATGTCGAACTCGCCGCGCGCGCAGGCCCCGCACGGCTCCGGGTCCGGGCGGCGCACCACCCCGACCACCAGGTCCCCGGCCGCGAACCCACTGTCCCGCGGCGCCTCGCGCACCCGGCCCAGTGACTCATGGCCGAGGACCAGCCGGTCCTCGCCGGGCGGCGCCGACCCGTAGTCGCCCGCGACGATCTCCTTGTCGGTGCCGCACACCCCGACCGCCAGCCCGTCCACCAGCAGCTCACCGTCGCCGGGGACCGGGTCGGGCACGTCGCGCACGGCGAGGGAATCGGCGGACGGCGGACGGACGGTGACGGCGCGCATAGGCATCTCCCGGTAGTTCTGTGCCCCCCTCTGCTGTCATGTCTCGCTTTTCACCGGATCAGCGGTCGAAACCGGGCCGGGCGGGTTTTGGGACCATCGGCAATCCGGAACAATCACCACATAAATCGCGCGGTACGACAAAAGTGGCGGGGAGGAGCGGGCGGCCGTGGACCTGGAGACCGTCGCCGACGAGCTGTACGGACTGCGGCCGGACGAGTTCACCGCCACCCGCGACCGGCGCGCGGCACAGGCCCGTGCGGACGGTGACCGCCCCTTGGCCGAGCGGATCAAGGCTCTGCGGCGTCCCAGTCCGGCCGCCTGGGCCAGCAACCTCCTCGTACGCGAGGAGCCCGGCGAGGTGGAACCGCTCGTCCGGCTGGGGGAGGGGCTGCGCCAGGCACATCGCGGCCTGGACGGGGAGCGGCTGCGCGAGCTGTCCCGTCAGCGGCACGTCCTCATCCCCGCGCTGGCGGACCAGGCCGCGCACCTCGCCGAGGAGGCCGGCCCCCCGCTCGGCGAAGGCGCCCGCCGCGAGGTCGAGCAGACCCTGCACGCGGTCCTCGCCGACGAGCAGGCCGCCCGGGCCTGGGCCTCGGGCCGCCTGACCAAGGCGCTCATCGAGACCACCGGGTTCGACGCCGTCGCGGTCGCCGCCGACGCCGTACCGCCGCGCCGGGCCCCCGCCCCACGGGCCCCGGCGAAGCCCCCGCGC
>NZ_JAFEXF010000449.1 GCF_016905445.1 Streptomyces sp. G44 | reverse complement strand
ACCCGGCACAGTCACCGTCAGCCACGAGCAGGGGGCCACACCACTGACCGCTGGCAGGGCCTACGTCTTCGCGACCGGGCGCGTACCGGATGAACGCACCCACGCTGTTCTGCTGGAGACCACCCCGGCCCCGTACGCGAGCCTCACCGCGCCAGCCAGAGCTCAGGGCCCGGGCTCAGATACCGCGGGCCGGACCGTGGCCGAGCACTGGGCCTGGGCTGTCGATCACGAGGTCAACGTAACCGGGTGAGCTCGTCCTACCGCCCTGACCCTGCCGGCTTCATCGGCACCACCGTCCTGCTGGCTGGAGCTACCCTGAACGGCGAGCACGGCGCCCTTCGCCGGCTCCTTGCCGCCGTCGTGCTCACCACCACCTTCCTCCTCATGGCCTTCGGCGGAGTCGGTCTCGCGACGTGAAGCTAGCCCCAACCCTCGGCGCGCTCCTGGGATGGCACAGCTGGGCCGCCGCCCTGGGAACCCTCGCGATGTTCGTCCTCGCCGCCGCCGTCAACCTTCTGCAGGGACGGACCCGCAGGCGCATCGCCTTCGGCCCCTACATGATCCTCGGGGCGCCCGGGCTGTCCGTCTGCCTGTCGTAGAACATTCGGCGGCGAAGCAATCTTTACGCTGCGCAGGATGCGGTCCGGAGCATGGAACCCTGGCAAAGGTGCCATCCATGACGACGCCTCATTGCGGACGCTCTGCCTTGGTGAACAG
>NZ_JAFEXF010000448.1 GCF_016905445.1 Streptomyces sp. G44 | reverse complement strand
AAGCCAGGACAACTCCGGCACGGTAGCGGTCGCCGAGCTTGTCGAACCGGGTCGCGATCGCGCGGAACTGCTTGAGGCGGGCGAAGCATCGTTCGACGACGTTGCGGTCGCGGTAGGTGACCTTGTCGAAGGCCGGCGGCCAGCCGCCGAGGGCTCCGCGTCGGTGGCGGTTCGCCGCCTGGTCGCGGCGCTCGGGGATCGTGGCAGCGATGCCCCGGCGCCTCAACAGATGGCGGATGGCCCTGCTGGAATACGCCTTGTCACCCAGCACACGGTCCAGTGTCGTGCGCGGGCGGCCCGTGCCGAGGCGCGGGGTGCGGATGCCGTCGAGGACCTGGCCGAACGCCGTCGCGTCGTTGACATTGCCGGGCGTGAGCACAATCGACAGGGGCAGGCCCCGGCCATCGACGGCGAGATGGACTTTGGTGGTCAGTCCGCCTCGGGAGCGGCCGAGGGCCTGGCGCGCCTGCGAGCGGCCCGGATCTTCCAGTTCGTCCCCGTTCACATCCCCTTTTTGCGGGCGCCGACTGCGTGCTGGTGGGCTCGGTTGATGGTGGAGTCGACGGAGACGGTCCATTCCACCCGGCCCACCGCGTCATCGCGGACCTGAACGTGCTCCAGCAACCGTGCCCAGGTGCCGTCCGCCTCCCAGCGGGCGAACCGCTCGTAGACGGTCTGCCACGGCCCGAACCGGTCGGGAAGATCCCGCCACGGAGCCCCGG
>NZ_JAFEXF010000447.1 GCF_016905445.1 Streptomyces sp. G44 | reverse complement strand
CCGGCGTCGGTGGCGCCGCGTGACGCGCGGGTGATCTCCAAGCGTTTCTTCGACCGCCTCGGGGAGCTGGAGGAGGGCACGCACGAGTACCAGTACGTGCGGAACTGCCTGATCGAGATCAACCTCTCCCTGGTGAAGTACGCGGCATCGCGGTTCAAGCACCGCGGCGTGCAGGAGATGGAAGACATCGTCCAGGTCGGCACGATCGGCCTGATCAAGGCGATCGACCGGTTCGAGCTGACCCGCGAGGTGGAGTTCGCCACCTTCGCCGTCCCCTACATCACCGGTGAGATCAAGCGCTTCTTCCGCGACACCAGCTGGGCCGTCCATGTGCCGCGCCGCCTTCAGGAAGCGCGTATCGAGCTGTCCAAGGCGACCGAGGAACTCCGTACGCGTCTGGGCCGCACGCCCACGACCGCGGAGCTCGCCGAGCTGATGCAGCTGGACCCGGCCGAGGTCAGCGAGGCGCAGAAGGCGTCGAACGGTTACGCGTCCGTCTCGCTGGACGCCGCCTTCAGCGGGGACGACGGCGACAGCGAGTCCGCCCTGACCGACTTCATCGGCGTCGACGAGGACCGCTTCGACCTCGTCGACGACTTCCACGCCCTGGCACCGCTGATCGCCGAACTCGACGACCGCGAGCGCCAGATCATCCACCTGCGCTTCGTGGAGGAGCAGACCCAGAGCCAGATCGGCGAGGTCCTCGGCTGCTCCCAGATGCACGTCTCCCGCCTCATCA
>NZ_JAFEXF010000446.1 GCF_016905445.1 Streptomyces sp. G44 | reverse complement strand
GACGTGGGGGTGCCGTGGGCGATCGGCTCGCCGGAGGGCGGGCACGACGCCGTCCACCCCGACCTCGGGACGCTCGACGACTTCGACGCCTTCGTGCGGCGCGCGCACGATCTGGACCTTGAGGTGGCGCTGGACTTCGCGTTGCAGTGCTCGCCGGACCATCCGTGGGTGGACAAGCATCCGGAGTGGTTCCGGCAGCGGGCGGACGGTTCCATCGCGTACGCCGAGAATCCGCCGAAGAAGTACCAGGACATCTATCCGATCGCCTTCGACAGGGACCTGCCGGGGCTGGTCGCCGAGACGGAGCGGCTGCTGCGGTTCTGGATGGGGCACGGGGTGCGGATCTTCCGTGTCGACAATCCGCACACCAAGCCGGTGGTGTTCTGGGAGGAGGTGATCGCCCGGATCAACGGCACCGACCCGGACGTCATCTTCCTCGCCGAGGCCTTCACCCGGCCGGAGGTCATGCGGGCGCTGGCCCGAGCCGGCTTCCAGCAGTCGTACACCTACTTCACCTGGCGCAACACCAAGGAGGAACTCACCGCCTACCTGGCGGAATTGTCGCGTGAGACCGCGCACTTCCTGCGTCCGAACCTCTTCGTGAACACCCCGGACATCCTGCACGGCTACCTCCAGGAGGGCGGGCGCCCCGCCTTCGAGGTACGGGCGGTGCTCGCCGCGACGCTCTCGCCCACCTGGGGCGTCTACAGCGGCTTCGAGCTGTGCGAGAACACCCCGGTGCGGCCCGG
>NZ_JAFEXF010000445.1 GCF_016905445.1 Streptomyces sp. G44 | reverse complement strand
CGACAACTTCTTCGAACTCGGCGGCCACTCCCTCCTCGCCACCCGCCTCGTCAGCCGCATCCGCACCACCCTCACCATCGAACTCCCCGTCCGCACCCTCTTCGAAGCCCCCACCATCGCCACCCTCATCGACCGGGTCGCGGAAGCGGGCTCGGCCAGGACCGCGCTGACCGCGAGGGAGCGCCCCGCCCGCATCCCGCTGTCCCCCGCGCAGAACCGCCTCTGGTTCCTGGACAAGCTGGAGGGCGCGAACGCCACCTTCAACATCCCGGTGGCGTTCCGGATCACCGGGGAGCTGGACGCGGAGGTTCTCGAACAGGCGCTGAACGACGTGGTGGCGCGGCACGAGAGCCTGCGCACCGTCTTCCGGGAGACCGACGGCGGCTCGGCCCAGACCGTGCTGGACGCGGATGCCGCCGGCCTGCGGCTGGAGCACGTCACGTGCTCCGCCGACCGGCTGGCCGCGGAGCTGGGGGACGCGGGACAGCACGTGTTCGACCTGGCCGCCGAGATCCCGCTCCGGACGACGCTGTTCACCCTCGGCGCCGACGAGCACGTCCTGCTGATCCTCGTCCATCACATCGCGAGCGACGGCGCCTCGATGGGACCGCTCGGACGGGACCTGGAGACCGCGTTCCGCGCCCGGCTCCAGGGGCACGCGCCGGTCTGGTCGCCGTTGCCGGTGCAGTACGCCGACTACACCCTGTGGCTGCACGAGCTCCTCGGCACGGAGGACGACCCCCACTCCCCGGCAAGCAGACAGCTCACCTACTGGAAGCAAGCCC
>NZ_JAFEXF010000444.1 GCF_016905445.1 Streptomyces sp. G44 | reverse complement strand
ACGGCTACCTCCAGGAGGGCGGGCGCCCCGCCTTCGAGGTACGGGCGGTGCTCGCCGCGACGCTCTCGCCCACCTGGGGCGTCTACAGCGGCTTCGAGCTGTGCGAGAACACCCCGGTGCGGCCCGGCAGCGAGGAGTACCTGCACTCGGAGAAGTACGAACTGCGCCCGCGCGACTGGGCAGCGGCCGAGCGGGAGGGCCGCACCATCGCCCCCCTCATCACCACGCTCAACGCGATACGACGCCGCCACCGCGCCCTGCACCTGCTCAGGAACCTCCGTTTCCACCGGGCCGACAACGACGCGCTCATCGTCTACAGCAAGCGCGACGGCGACGACGTGGTCCTGGTGGTCGCCAACCTCGACCCCCACCACACCCAGGAGGGCACCGTCTCCCTGGACATGCCGCAGCTCGGCCTGGACCGGCACGAGAGTGTGCCGGTGCGCGACGAGCTGAGCGGCGAGACCTACCACTGGGGCAGCGCCAACTACGTGCGTCTTCGTCCGGGCGGGGCGCATGTGCTGGTCCGGCCGGAGCCGGGGGAGAACGAAGGGTCACCCACATCATGATCGTCAACGAGCCCGTCCAGGACACGTTCGAGGACACGCCCGCCAAGGACCGGCACCCCGACTGGTTCAAACGCGCCGTGTTCTACGAAGTGCTCGTGCGTTCCTTCCAGGACAGCAACGGCGACGGCATCGGCGACCTCAAAGGCATCACCGCCAAACTCGACTACCTGCAATGGCTCGGCGTCGACTGCCTGTGGCTGCCCCCCTTCTTCAAATCCC
>NZ_JAFEXF010000443.1 GCF_016905445.1 Streptomyces sp. G44 | reverse complement strand
GGCCGAGGCCATCGCGGCGCTCGACGACGCCACCGACGTGGCGCTGCGCGTCCACCGCACCCTCGGCGCGCACCGCCGCCGCGAGGCCGAACTCACCGCGCTGTTCGACACCGCGAGCGACCTGGCCGCGCTGCGCGACCCGGACGCGGTGCTGCGGGCCATCGTGCGCCGCGCCAAGCTGCTCCTGGGCACGGACGTCACGTACCTCTCGCTCAACGACGAGGCGGCCGGCGACACCTACATGCGCGTGACCGACGGCAGCGTCGCCGCCGCGTTCCAGCAGCTGCGGCTCGGCATGGGCGAGGGGCTCGGCGGCCTCGTCGCCCAGACCGCCCGCCCCTACGTCACCGGCGACTACCAGCACGACCCCCGCTTCCACCACACCGACGCCATCGACGGCGCGGTCCGCGAGGAAGGGCTCCGGGCCATCCTCGGCGTGCCGCTGCGCCTCGGCCCGCGCGTCATCGGTGTGCTGTACGCCGCCGACCGCGCCGCCCGCGACTTCGCCACGGAGGAGGTCGTCCTGCTCTCCTCCCTCGCCGACCACGCCGCCATCGCCATCGACGGGGCGCGCCTCCTGGAGGAGACACGGGCCGCCCTCGCCGACCTCAACGCCGCCACCGAGACCATCCGCGCCCACAGCCAGGCCATGCGCCGCGCGGAACAGGCCCACGACCAGCTCACCGACCTCGTCCTGCGCGGCGGCGGCGCGGGCGACGTCGCCGACGGCATCGCCGCGCTCCTCGGCGGCGGCGTCCTCATCCACGACGCGGACGGCGTCGAACTGGCCCGCAC
>NZ_JAFEXF010000442.1 GCF_016905445.1 Streptomyces sp. G44 | reverse complement strand
AGGGCGGGGCGCGGGGGCGCGGAGGGGGGGGGGAGGGAGAGGGGGGGGAGAGGGGAGGGGGGAGGGCGAGTGCGCCCCGGGGGCGAGCACCCGGCCCCCGGGGGGGGGGGCGGCAGGGGGGGGGCACGGGGCGGAGGACGGGCAGCTGCTGTGGCGGGGTGCCGTACGCGTCGACGCGCACCCCGAGTACGTCGGCCCACCGCGGGTCGGGGGCGGCGTCGCAGGTGAGCCGGACGAGGGTGCCCTGGGAGCGCAGGATGCGGCGGGCGGCGTCGGCGACGACGAGGGCGCGGACTTCGTGGGGCACGTGGATCTGGGCGAGCTGCCCGGTGCCGGGGTGGACGTGTCCGTACCAGCGGCCGCGGGCGAGTACGTCACGCACGAGGGCTTCGGCGGGCGACTGCGCGAGGGTGATGTTGAGGAACCCGGGCCCGGTGATGTCGACCCCGGCGATCCCGTCCTCGGCGGCGAGCCGCGGGGCCACGGCCTCGGCGACCTGCCGGGGGGTGCGGCCGGCGGCGCGGGCGACCTGGAGGGCGACGTTGGTGGCGTAGTCCCCGCAGCCTCCGGGCCGGGGCCGCTCGACCCCCACCTTCTCCGGCACGGCGACGGTGAGCTCGCCGGCGTCAACGGCATGACGCATGGCACGCAGCACGGTGCGGGAGAGCTCGACGGGGGTCACGGGTCAAGCGTAGGGGAGGAGGGGGGTGGGTCGGCGACTCGGTTTCGGGGTGGTCTTGGGATGTGGACGGGGTGGGGAGGGTGGGGGGCGGGGGGGGGGCGGGGGCTGCGGGCGCGGG
>NZ_JAFEXF010000441.1 GCF_016905445.1 Streptomyces sp. G44 | reverse complement strand
ACGGCTACCTCCAGGAGGGCGGGCGCCCCGCCTTCGAGGTACGGGCGGTGCTCGCCGCGACGCTCTCGCCCACCTGGGGCGTCTACAGCGGCTTCGAGCTGTGCGAGAACACCCCGGTGCGGCCCGGTAGCGAGGAGTACCTGCACTCGGAGAAGTACGAACTGCGCCCGCGCGACTGGGCGGCGGCCGAGCGGGAGGGCCGCACCATCGCCCCCCTCATCACGCGGCTGAACCAGGTCCGGCGCGCCAACCCGGCGCTGCGGCAGCTGCGGGACCTGCACTTCCACCCCACGGACAAGGAAGCGGTGATCGCCTACTCGAAGTCCGCCGCGGACGCGCACGGTTCGAACATGGTTCTGGTGGTGGCCAACCTCGACCCCCACCACACCCAGGAAGCCACGGTGTCGTTGAACATGCCGCTACTCGGCCTGGACTGGCACGAGAGCGTGCCGGTGCGCGACGAGCTCACCGGCGAGACCTACCACTGGGGCAGGGCCAACTATGTGCGCCTGGAGCCGGGCCGCGCGCCCGCCCACGTCTTCCGCGTCCTGCGACCGTCCTCACCGCTGATCGGAGGGTCACCCACATCATGATCGTCAACGAGCCCGTCCAGGACACGTTCGAGGACACGCCCGCCAAGGACCGGCACCCCGACTGGTTCAAACGCGCCGTGTTCTACGAAGTACTCGTGCGTTCCTTCCAGGACAGCAACGGCGACGGCATCGGCGACCTCAAAGGCATCACCGCCAAACTCGACTACCTGCAATGGCTCGGCGTCGACTGCCTGTGGCTGCCCCCCTTCTTCAAATCCC
>NZ_JAFEXF010000440.1 GCF_016905445.1 Streptomyces sp. G44 | reverse complement strand
CCGCCAGGCCGCGCCCCCGAGGGCGCCGGCGCCCACGGGGAGCGGGGCGTGGGTGGGCGGCGGGGCGGGGCCGGTGTGCCCGGCGGCGGGCTGCTCGGTCTCCGCCACGGGCAGCTGCTGCGTGGCCCCCGGCGACTCCTGCCGGGGACGGCTCCACCACTTGGCCTTCGTGGGCCTGCCCTCGTCCATGCTCTCCCCACAACTGGCCCTCGGCGGAAGCCGATTACATGCTCGAACCCCGCGCCCGCCAAGTCCCCCCGGCAGGCACGGCCCACCGCGATTCAACCAGGTTCCCGCGCCGAAGCGCAGGGCACCGTCTCTTCGGCCGTCGCTTCACCGGGCCTGCGAGGTGCCCAGCAGGGGGCCCGTCCTCGGGGGCACGGCAGCGGTCTCCAGCGGGTCCGCACCCGTGCCGCCGCGCCCCACCGCGGGCGGCCTGGCGAGGCCGGGCGCCGCTGAGGACCGGTGGTCCGGCTGCGGCGGGCGTATCAGCGGGGAGATCGTGGCGGCGCCCGCGAGCATCGGCGCCGTCAGTCCGTACCCCGCGTCGTGTGAGCGGGGCGGCCGCGCGGGGCCCACCCCGCGGCGGGGAGCGCCCGTGCGAACCCGCGGTGCACACCGGCGCCGGGCGGGCCAACACGGCGGCGCTGCCCGGCCATGTGCCCGGGACACGCTTCGGCCTGGCGTTGCAGCTCCCCGCAACGGACCCCCTCCGTATCGGGGTGCCGGCCGCGGGGGGGGCCCGGCCCCCGCCGAGTACCGTCCGGCCGCCGCTGCCCGAGGCGGAGGCGGGCCGGGGTCTCCTCCTCGTGGAGGCCCTGGCGG
>NZ_JAFEXF010000043.1 GCF_016905445.1 Streptomyces sp. G44 | reverse complement strand
GCGGGTGCGGGGGGGGGGGCGGGCCCCGGGGGCCGCTCCGCGGCGGCAGGGGGGTGGCCGCCGCGGGGGGGGCGCTCGGGCGGGGCGGGGGGCCCGCGGCGGGGCTGCCCCGCTGGTCCCGCCCCGACCTGGCGACGCTCGCCGCCTATGTGGTGGCGAACGGCGTGGTCGCCTTCCTCCTGGAGGCCCTCCCCGAGGAGACGACCTTGCGCGGTTACGTCTGGACGTCGCTGCGCGGGCGGTTCGGCGGCGCGGCGTCCGCGTTCGGCACGACGGCCGTGTTCCTGGTCGTGCCGGGCGTCTCGACGGTGGTGGGCGCGGCGACCGCGCGCCTGCTCGGCCGGGAGGCGGGTCCGGTGGGGGCGGCGCCCGGCGGGCAGGACCCGGTCGGCTATCTGGTGCTGCTGACGGTGTTCGGTCTCATGCTGGTGACGGCTCGCGCGGCCGTCCGGAGTGCACCACTGTGTGTCTCCATCGGCGCCCATCTGGCGTTCCTGACCGTCAACCGGATCGTGTACGAGGGTGACCGGCGCGGCGCGGGCTGGCACGCGGAGGTGTCGTCGCCGGACGTCGAACTGCTCGTGCCCGGCTACCTGTTGGTGGCCATCGCGGGCTTCGCGGCGTGGCGGCCGGCGGCGCGGCTCGGGGAGCGGCGGCGCGGCGCCGGTCCGTCAGGGGAGAGCTTCGGCCATTGTGGCGGCCCGGACGCCGGAGGCCGGGACCACGCATGGACGGCGCGGTCCGCGGTGGCGCACCATGGCGGACGGGGCAGTGGTCCGGCCTCGCCCGTCACGCCAGGTCAGCTCGGTCCGACGCCTGGAAGGGAGCGGCCCCTTGACGCCCTCAGCACCTCCGCCGACGCCTCCGAGTGCCTTCCGCTCCCTCCCGCCCACCGCCGAGGTAGTGATCATCGGCGGCGGGGTGATGGGGACGAGCATCGCCTTCCATCTCGCCGAGGCCGGTGTACGTGACATCGTCGTCGTCGAGCGCGGCGCACTCGGCGGCAGCTCGGGCAAGCCGATCGGCGGTGTGCGGGCGCAGTTCTCCGATCCCCTCAACATCGAACTGGGGCAGCGGAGCCTGCGGGCCTTCCGGGACTTCCCGCGCCGCCCCGGTGCCCGCATCGGCCTCGACTCGGTCGGCTATCTCTTCCTGCTGACCGACCCGCGGCAGGTGGCGGACTTCGAGGGCAGCGTGCGGACGCAGCACGAGCTCGGCGTCCCCAGCCGCATGCTCGGCCCCGAGGAGGCGCGGACGCTCTGCCCCTACCTCCGCACCGACGGACTGCTCGCCGCCGCCCACTCCCCCGCCGACGGCCACGCCCGGCCCGCCCTCGTCGTCCAGGGGTACGCGCGCGCCGCCGCCCTCTCCGGAGCCGTCCTCGCCCCGTACACCACGGTCACCGGCATGGATCTGGCCGGTGACCGCGTCACCGTCGTGCACACCGACCGCGGGCCGGTCTCCTGCGGCACGGTCGTGTGCGCCGCGGGTGCCTGGTCGGCCGGCATCGGGTCCATGGCGGGGGTCGGCCTGCCGGTGCGCCCGCTGAAACGTCAGCTCGCCTTCACCGTCCCGCTCGCGCCCGCCGCGCCCCGCGTTCCGTTCACGATCGACTTCGCGTCGTCGGCGTACTTCCACAACAGCGACGACGGGCTGCTCCTCGGCCTCGCCGACCCCCGGCAGCCGGAGGGTTTCGACACGACGTGGACGCCGCAGTGGCTCGGCCTGTTCCGCGCGGCCATGCGACGGCGGGCGCCCGCCGTCGCCCGCATGGAGACGTGCGGGGGCTGGGCGGGCCTGTACGAGGTCACGCCGGACCACAACGCGCTGATCGGCCGCTGTGCCACCGTGCCCAACTTCCTGTACGCGACCGGCTTCTCCGGGCACGGATTCCTCCAGGCCCCCGCCGTGGGCGAGGTCGTCCGCGATCTGCACCTGGGGCGACGCCCGTGCGTGGACATCACCCCTTTCGGTGCGGACCGCTTCGGCACCGGGTACGCGGGCCGGGCGGAAGCCCACGTGGTGTGACACCCCCGCTCAGGCCCGGCTCTCCTTGAGGCGGCGCACGGCGGCCAGGGCACGGTCGGCGTGAGCGCTCATGCGCAGTTCGCTGCGGACGACCTCGGCGACGGTCCGGTCCCGGCCGATCACGAACGTGACGCGCTTGGTGGGCGCCAGTGAGAAGCCGCGGGTCACCCCGAACTGGTCCCGCACCTTGCCCTCGGGGTCAGAGAGGAGGGGGAAGCCGAGGGTGTGCCGCTGGTTGAACTCCCGCTGGCGTTCGACCGCGTCGGCGCTGATGCCCACCGGCCGCGCGCCGGCCGCGGCGAACTCCGCCGCCAGGTCGCGGAAGTGGCAGGCCTCGGCCGTGCAGCCGGGGGTGAGGGCGGCCGGGTAGAAGAACAGCACGACGGGGCCGTCGGCGAGGAGTTCGGCGAGTGCGCGCGGGGTGCCGGTCTCGTCCGGCAGCGTGAAGTCCTCGACGGTGTCCCCGACCGCCACGCGCGGCGTCACGTCCGGGCCCTCTGCGACGTTCGGTCCATCGGCGACACGCTGCCTCCTCAAGTGGCGGAAAAACAGTGGCACGTAGCAGTGTCCGGCGACGAGCGACGGGACCGAAACCCTACTCGATGGTGGGCGCGGGTCCCTCGCGGGCCGCCGCCCGCACCCGGTGGCAGGCCTCCCACCAGCGTTGATCTCCGCGAATGTGCTCGTGCGATGCTGGGCACGAGCCGAGAGGTACCGAGAGAACAGCGGGGAGCACGGCATCGCGATGGCAGTGGCACGAAGGACAGCGAAGAGCGTCTGGGACCGGTTCTCGGCGTCGGACCCGGGACTCCTGCGTCTGATGGCGGGGTTGCGCACGGTCGGGGCGATCCTCCTCGCGCTCGCCGTGCTCGCCCTCGTGGACACCTCGGTGACGCATCTCGTGGCGGGCGCGATGGCGGCGATGGTCGCCACGTTCGCGATCCAGGAGAAGGAGGTGCGCGGCCAGGCGATCACGCTGGCGCTCGGCCTGCCCGTGGCGCTGGCGGCGATATCCCTGGGCGCGCTGCTCAACTCCCGTGTGGTCGCGGGTGACGTGTTCTTCGTCATGCTGATCTTCGGTGCGGTGTACTCGCGCCGGTTCGGCGACCGGGGCACCGCGCTCGGCCTGATCGGCTTCCAGGTCTACTTCGTCTCGCTCTTCGTGAGCGCCTCCGTGTCGGCCCTGCCCGAACTGTTCCTGACCCTCACCATCGCCTTCGTGTGCAGCGCGGTGGCGCGGTTCGCCCTGGTGCCGGAGACACCGGAACGCACCCTGGCGCGGCTGCGCGAGGCGTTCCGTGCCCGGCTCGCGCAGCTCGTGGCGCACCAGATCGAACTCCTCGACGCCGACGCCGGGGACGTCGACGCGGTCCTGGTCGACCTGCGGCGCAGCACCGCCCGCCTGCACGAGGCCGCCCTGATGATCCAGGGCCGCCTGGAGGAGGGCACCCGCGACGCGTCCGCGGCGGCGCTGCTCCAGCGGCGGGTCGCCGACGCGGAGATCGCCGCGGAGCGCCTCGGGGTGCTGCTCCTCAACGCCCGCAGCGCCGAGCGCGTGGAGACGCTGACGCTGCACCTGCCGAACGCGTCGGCGGCCATGCCGGCGCGCGCCCGGATCGCGCAGGACGCGGGCTCGGCGCTGCGCCGTGACCTGCGGGCCCTGCTCCTGCTCGTGGTGCGCCTGGTCCCCGACGACCGCGGCACGGCGCTCCCCTACGTACGCAACCGGCTGCTCGGCTACCGCGAGGAGCGGGGCCTTCCGCAGGGTTCGCCCGCGGTGCAGGACTGTTTCCGCGCGGTCGGTGAGGCGGCGCGCGCCATCTCGGGTCTGCGGCTCGCGGTGGACGCCTCGCAGGACGAGGAGTACGACACTCCGGAAGCGGCGCGCTCCCGGGAGGAGTTCGAGGCGGAGGAGATATCGATCTCCGGTGAGGCCGCGGCGGCCGCCGAGGAGGAGCCGACCGGGCTGCGGCGCCCCACCACCAGGGCGGCCGTGCAGGTGTCGGTGGGGTCGGCGCTGGCCATCGTCGGGGGTGAGTTCCTGTCCACGCAGCGCTGGTACTGGGCCGTGCTGACCTGCTGGGTCGTCTTCCTCAACACCGCCTCCACCGGGGAGATCCTGGTCAAGGGGTACCGCCGGCTGGTCGGTACGGTGCTCGGTGTGGTGGCGGGGGTGGCGCTGGCCGGGGCCGTCGGGAACCACACGTGGATCGCGTTCGCGCTGGTCCTCCTCTGCGTCTTCGGGATGTTCTTCACCGCGCCGCTGTCGTACGCGCTGATGTCCTTCTTCGTCACGGCGATGCTGGGGCTGCTCTACACGCTGCTCAACACCTACAGCCTCGACGTCCTGGTGCTGCGCGTCGAGGAGACGGCGCTCGGCGCGGCCTGCGGGATCATCGCGGCGGTCCTCGTCCTGCCGGTGCGCACGTCGCACCGCACCGACGAGGAGCTCGGCACCGTCCTCGCCCGTCTGCGGGAGGTCGTCTCGGCGGCGGTGGCGCAGCTCAGCGGCGGGCCCGCGGTCGACCTCGTGGACCTGGCACGGGACCTGGACACCGCGCTGGACGATCTGCGCAGCTCCACGAAGCCGTTGACGCATCCGATCGCCCCGCTGCGGGCCCGGCGGCAGAACGCCCGCTATGTGGTGGCGCTCCTGGAGACCTGCGCCTACCACGCGCGTTCCCTCGCGGCGACGGCCGAGTTGGTGCCCTCCAGCAAGAGCGTGGCGGCCGACGCGCGGCTGGCCCTGGCGGGGCGGCGCATCACGCACAACATCGACCTGATCGCCGCGCACGTACGGGACGAGGAGACAGGCGGGGAGATCGAGTCGGGGGCGAGCATCGCCTCGATGCTGGACAGCGGCCGTCACGAGGTGCTGCGCACCGGCTCGGTCGCCTTCCGGGTGCTGCGGCACCTCCAGCGCCTCGACGAGGGGATCGTGGGCCTCGCCCGCCCGCTGGGGGTGCCGCTCGCGGCGCGGGAGGAGAAGGCCGCGGGGACGCGGAACGTGGGGTAGTCCGCGCCGTTCCGGCAGAGGCATCGGGGTCACCGCCGGCCGGGGAAGGCGTGGCGCGTCGCCGCGGGCGTGCCCTCAGCGGCGCCATACGGCCGCGTGCGCCGCCGCGAAGCCGGCGAAGGAGCGCGGGGCACGGCCCGTCACCTGTGCGACGGCGGGGCCGGTGCGGTCCTCCGCAGCGGCGCCATACGGCCGCGTGCGCCGCCGCGAAGCCGGCGAAGGGACGCGGGGCACGGCCCGTCACCTGTGCGACGGCGGGGCCGGTGCGGTCCTCCGCTCCCCCGGCGATCGCCTCGTCCATCCCGGCGAGGAGAGCGGCGAAGCGCTCCGGGATGCCGTCGGCGGCCAGCCGGTCCCGCATCGCCGCGCGGGTGACGGCGCGATGGCGCACGGCGGTGCCCGTGACGCGGGAGGGCGTCGCGGCGGCCTCGGCGTACTCGGCGCCTGAGGGCCGGTGATGAGGTGCGCGGTGTTGTGCGGGTGCTCGTCCGTCAGGGCACGGGCACCGACGGCGACGCTGTCCTCGGCGTCCACGAACGCGACCCGGCCGTCCCCGGTGGCCGTCACGATCTCGCCGCGCTCGCGGATGCCGCGGGCGTGCGGGTGACCGCCGGTGAAGTTCTGCAAGAGCGCGGGCAGCGGCAGCACTACCGCAACGACACCTACGCACTGTGGCACGCCGAGCTGACCGCCCTGCTCACCGAGGCGCGCGGCGAGCGGAACGCCGAGTTCCTCGCGCCCGCGCTCCTGACCGCCGTGCGCAGCGACCTGATCGAGCACCCGCGCGCGAGCGGCACTCCGGTGCGGCGCCTCCACGACGGGGTGCCGCCCTCGTCCGCGCGACGCCGGCGTCCGGCGCCCCACGCGCCTGGCCACTGCCACTGCCACTGCCACAGCCACAGCCACGGAAGGCCTAAGCTTCGGCCCCGCTTGCCCGTGTCCTCCCGTACCGGAAGGTGGCGCTTCGATGACAGCAGCAAGCCTGCTCGCGGTCTTCGCTCATCCCGACGACGAGTCCCTGATGTCCGGCGGCGTGCTCGCCCGGCACGCGGCGGCGGGCGCCCGCACCGCCGTGGTGACCGCGACCTGGGCCCCGGGCACCGGGCGCGCCCTGGAGCTGGCGGAGGCGACGCGGATCCTCGGCGCCGGGGAGCCCCGCCTGCTCGGCTTCGCCGACGCGCGCACGCCGGATTCCGCCCCGGGAGAGCCGCGGTTCCTCGACGCGCCGCTGGACGAGGCGGTGGGGCGGCTGGTGGCCCACATCCGGGACGTCCGTCCGGACGTCGTGATCACCCATGACGCCTACGGCGGGCTGTCGGGACACCCGGACCACGTCCACACGCACCGGGTGACCGTGCTCGCCGCGCAGGCCGCCGGGCTCGAACGGCTCTGTCCCGAGGCCGGCGCGCCCTGGCACACGCGCGCGCTCTACCTGGCCACGCACCCGCACACGGCCGTGGCGGCGCTGAGCGACGTGGTCGGCGAGCGCAGGGCCGCACACAGCGTGCCGGACGCGTGGGTCACCGCGACCGTGGACGTCGGCCCCTGGCTGGACCAGAAGGTCGCCGCCGTGCTCGCCCACCGCGGCGAGGTGGACCGGGGCGCCGTGCCCGCTCTGATCGCCGCCCTCGCCCCGGAGAAGCGGGCGCGGCTGCTCTCCACCGAGTGGTACATCCGCCACCAAGTGGCCCCGGTGACCGGCGAACAGACCGAACTCAGCGCCGAACTCAGCGCCGAACTCTGAGCCGCAGCAGAGCCGGCACGGTTGATCTTGCCCGCCGGCCCTGCGAAGGTCACGCCCATGCCTGCTTTCACCGCGCCCGACGGAACCGAGCTCGCCTACCACGTCCTCGGAGGCGGAGCAGGCCCCGAGCGACCCGCCGGAGCCGCCGACGGCGCCCCCGTGGTCTGTCTGCCCGGCGGCCCCATGCAGGCCTCCGCGTACCTCGGCGACCTCGGCGGCCTGAGCGCGCACCGGCCGCTGGCCCTGCTGGATCTGCGGGGCACCGGCGCCTCCGAGGTGCCCGAGGACGTCACCTCGTACCGATGCGACCGTCTCGTCGACGACGTGGAGGCCCTGCGCGAACACCTGGGGCTCGACACGATGGACCTGCTCGCGCACTCCGGCGGCGCGAACCTCGCGGTGCTGTACGCCGCCCGCCACCCCGAACGCGTCGCGCGGCTCGCGCTGATCACGCCGGGCACGACGGCCCTCGGCGTCACGGTCACCGGTGACGTACGGCGCGCGACGGCGCTGCTGCGCCGGGACGAGCCGTGGTTCCCGACGGCGTTCGCGGCCCTGGAGTCGATCGTGGCCGGGCGGGCGACGGCCGCGTCCTGGCAGGCGATCGCGCCGTTCGCGTACGGCCGCCTGGACGAGACCGCGCGGGCCCACCGGGCGGCCGAGGACGGGCAGCGCAACGACGAGGCCGCGGCGGCGTTCGGCGGCGAGGGGGCCTACGCACCCGAGCACACCCGCGCCGCGCTCGCCCGCTTCGGGGCGCCGGTACTGGTGCTCGCCGGGGAGGTCGACCTCAACTCGCCGCCGTCCGCCATGGCCGACGTCGCCGCGCTCTTCCCGCACGCCGAACTCGTCGTGCAGCCCGGCGCCGCCCACTTCCCGTGGCTGGACGACGCCGCGCGGTTCACGGCGGCCACCGCCGCCTTCCTCACCTGAGCCGCGGGACGCCGGGCGGACCCGGCCGGCTCACCAGATCCGTACGCGCTCCGCCGGGTCCAGCCACAGACCGTCGCCCTCCACGGTGCCGAACGCCTCGTGGAACTCGTCGAGGTTGCGGACGATGTTGGCGCGGAACTCCGGCGGCGAGTGCGGGTCGATCGTGAGGTACTGCTGCTCCTGCTCCTTGCGGCGCTTGGTGCGCCAGCAGTACGCCCAGTTCTCGAAGAGCCGCTGCGAACCGGTCAGGCCGTCGCTCTCGGGCATCGGCGCCCCGTCGAGCGAGATGAGGTAGGCGGTGTGCCCGATGGTGAGGCCGCCGAGGTCGCCGATGTTTTCGCCGACCGTCAGCGAGCCGTTGACGAACTCGCCGGGGAGGTTGCGGGGCGAGAAGCCGTCGTACTGCTTGACCAGCGCCTTCGACTTGGCCTCGAACGCGGCCTTGTCGGCGGCGGTCCACCAGTCGTTGAGGTTGCCCGCGCCGTCGTACTGCGCGCCCTGGTCGTCGAAGCCGTGGCCGATCTCGTGGCCGATGACCGCGCCGATGCCGCCGTAGTTCTCCGCCGGGTCGGCGTCGGGCGAGAAGAACGGCCTTTGCAGGATGCCCGCGGGGAAGCAAATCTCGTTGGTGCCCGGGTTGTAGTACGCGTTGACCGTCTGCGGCAGCATGAACCACTCGTCGCGGTCGACCGGCGAACCGATCTTGGCGAGCTGCCGGTCCGACTCGAACGCGGCCGCCGCCTGCGCGTTGCCGAGCAGGTCGTCGGCGCTGACCTGGAGCGCCGAGTAGTCGCGGAAGGTGTCCGGGTAGCCGATCTTGGGGCGGAAGGTGGCGAGCTTCTCGTACGCCCGTTCCTTCGTCTCGTCGGTCATCCAGTCCAGGCGCGCGATGGACCGGCGGTAGGCCTCCAGGAGGTTGGCGACGAGGTCGTCCATGATCGCCTTGGACGACGGCGGGAAGTGCCGCGCCACGTACTCCTTGCCGACGGCCTCGCCGATGGCGTCCTCGACGAAGGCCACGGCACGCTTCCAGCGGGCGCGCAGCTCGGGGGTGCCGTTCAGGGTGCGGCCGTAGAACTCGAAGTTGTTCCGCACGAAGTCGTCGGTGAGGTACGGCGAGCAGGCACGGAGCACCCGCGTCAGCGCCCACTCGCGCCACTGCTCGATCGGCGTCTCGGCGAGGACTGCGGAGAGGTGCGCGAGGTAGGAGGGCTGGCGCACACACGTCTCGGCGATGACGGCGTCCGAACCGCCGAGCCCCTCGACGTAGCCGCGCCAGTCGAACTCCGGTGCCAGCGCGAGGAGTTCGTCCAGGGTGGTGAGGTTGTAGGTCTTCAGCACGTCACGGGTCTCGGCCCGCTCCCAGTGACCGGCGGCGAGCCTCGTCTCCAGTGCGAGCACGGTCTTCGCGGCGGCCTCGGGGGCGGTGTGCCCGCCGAGCGCGAGGAGCCGGGTGAGGTGGGCGACGTACTTCTCGCGGATCCCGGCGAACTTCTCCTCGCGGTAGTACGACTCGTCGGGCAGGCCGAGGCCGCCCTGGAGGATGTTGAAGAGGTAGCGGTCGGAGTCGCGGTCGTCGGAGTCGATGTACGAGCCGAAGAGCCCCGAGCCGCCGACGCGCTCGAAGCGGCCGAGGAAGGCGGCGAGCTCGCGCACGTCCCGCAACCCGGCGACCTCGTCGATCAGGGGCTGTGCGGGGGCGAGCCCGCGGGCGGCGATGGTCTCCTCGTCCATGAAGGAGGCGTACAGCGCGGCGATCTTGCGGGCGTCCTCGGACGGGGCGCCCGAGGCCTCCGCAGCCAGCTCCTGGATGATCTCCTTGACCTGCTCCTCGGCCGTGTCGGCCAGCTGCACGAAGGGGCCCCAGCTGGAGCGGTCCTCGGGGATCTTCTCGGTGTCCAGCCAGTGGCCGTTCACGTGTCCGAACAGATCGTCCTGCGGGCGGATCTCGGGGTTCATGCCCGGGCGGGCGTCATCCAGAATGCTCATCCACGCACCCTATGCGAGCCGCCGCCCGGGGAAGAAGGCACGGCGCCAGTGGATGCCGGACGCAGGGGAGCGCGCCGCCAACTCGCGTGCAAACCATCCCAATAGGAGCGATAAAGTATCCCGTCCACCTCCGCGCGCCTGTCCCACCTGGAGAGCTTCCGTGACCTCAGCCATCGCCCCGTCCGAGACCGCCGCTTCCGAGACCGCCGCTTCCGAGGCCCTCGCTCCCGAGGCCCTCGCTTCCGCCCCCGCGGCGGCCCCGGCCGCCGACGCGGCGCTCCTGGTGGCCGAGGACGCCCGCGCCTTCGGGGTGTACGCGCGCACCGGCGGCTGGGCCTTCGGCCTGAAGGTGGCCCGCAGCGTGCGTCCGGGCGGGCAGGGCGCGGGCGAGACGCCGAAGATCTCCGCCAAGGAGTTCGCGGAGCTCGCGGGCTGCTCGGCGGAGCGCGTCATGCGCTACTACAAGGCCTGGGACGCGGCCGCCGACGACGGGATGGTCCCGCACTTCGAGGCGCTCGTCCCCGGCATGGACGTGGAGCTGCCCGACGCCGACGTGTGGCTGTCGTACTACACCTCCCGTTCCAGCGCCCGGACCCCGCGCGGCGCCGCGATCACGGAGGCCGCCGAGGCCGAGGGCATCCGCCCGACGAAGGCCCTGGAGGTCGCGGAGAACCCGACCGCGCTGCGCGCCGCGATCCTCGCCGACCCCGGCACCGCCGAGGCCGCGCGGAGGGCGCTGATGGACCGCGTCGGCGAGGACCCGGCGCTCCGCACCGAGCTGGTGCGCGACATCGTGCGCGCCGACGACCTCAAGAAGGCCGTGGCCGCCGAGGCCAAGGCGGGCGACCGCGTCGGGTACGTCCGCCAGATCGTGGAGAAGGGGCAGGTCAAGACCCCCGCGGGCCAGATGATCGAGGCCCCGGCGGAGCTGCGCGAGGAGGCCGAGCGGCACCTGTCCCTCATCGACGAGCTGGACGACGGGGAGGAGTCCGGCGAGTGGGCGCGCGAGGCGTACGACACGGTGCGCGACCTGGTGGCGCAGACCGTCCAGAGCGACCCGGAGCTGCGCGTGCAGGAGCGGCGCGCGAAGTTCTACAGCAGCTTGCAGAAGGCGACGAAGGTCTTCGAGGAGCTGACGTTCGACGACATCCAGAACGCCGAGGACATCCAGGACATCTACGAGGACGACATGGTCCGCCGCCTCGAAGACCTCCAGCAGGCCATCGGCGCGTGCATCTCGGCCCTCCAGGCGGCGACGGGGCAGCGGGAGCCGAGCGCTTCCTGAAGGAGGGACGCGGGGCCGCCCCGGTTCAGCTCGTCAGCGGGGCGGCGCGAGGGTGACGCGGATGCCGACCGTGCCCTTCAGCCCACGCCGCAGCCTGCTGCCCAGCAGGGTGAGGAAGCCGAGCACGCCGTACTTGCGGGCGATGAGGCGGCGGTAGCGCGCGGTGACCTCGGGCGGGCAGATCTCGGCGGTCGCGGGGACCTGCTTGCCCGTGGGGTTGCCCCGCACGTCGCACGGGCCGACCATGACGTCCGCTCGCCGCCGGATGCGCTTGACCTTCCAGGAGTCCGCGGCGGTCCATATGCCGAGCGCGTCACCGTCCGGGACCACCCACACGGGGCTCGGCACGAGGGTGCCGTCCTTTCGGTAACTGCTGACCAGCAGGTATTTTCCGGCGCCGAGGTGTGTCCGCTGAGTGTCGTCCATGCCGGGGAGTCTAGGCCGCGCCGGGGGCGTCCGACGCGGCCGCTCACGGTGGTCGACGTGCCCGAGGACGCCGTGGCGCACGCGCGGCGGCTGCCGTGACGGGACCGCGCGCACCGCATCCGTGGCCGCGCGCACGTCGCGCCGGACGAGTGGGGCGAGCGCACCGTCGCGCCCTCGCCCTCGCCACCGGTGGACCACGGCTCCCCGGTAATCTGCGCGTCGAGGCGGAGCGACATCGCGGGACAGGTGGTTGATGAGCCGTCAGGAAATCGGGGCGGCGGGCGACGCCGCGCGGCAGGCGGTGGCCGGGCGGCTCCGGCCGGTCGACCTCGCGCGTGCGGCGGGCGTCTCCACGCAGCAGATCCGGAACTACGCGGACGCGGGCATCCTGCCGCCCGCGCCCCGCTCCCCCGCCGGGTACCGCAGGTTCGACGACAGCCACCGGCAGGCCCTGCTCACCTACCGGGTCCTGGCCCGCGGGCACGGTCCGGGCACCGCGCGGGCGGTCATGCGGGCGGTGCACGAAGGGGACGTAGCCCAGGCGCTCGCGCTCATCGACGCGGGGCACGCCGCCCTGCACGAGCAGCGGCGCTCCCTGCGGGCGACCGGCCGTGCGCTGGAAGCCGTGGCCGAGGGCGGCCCCGAGGCCCCCGCACCGCCGCGCTCACGGCTGCGCATCGGGGAGGTGGCCGCCCATCTGGGCGTACGCGCCTCGGCCCTGCGGGTGTGGGAGTCCGCCGGGCTGCTCGCGCCCGCACGCGAGCCGGGTACGCGCTACCGCGTCTACCTCCCGGCCGATGTCCGCGACGCCCGCGTCGTCCACCTGCTGCGGCAGAGCCACTACCTCTTCACGCAGATCCGGCCGGTCCTCGACGACCTGCGCCGCAGCGGCGGCGTCGAGGCGCTGCGATCGGCCCTGGCCCAGCGGGAGGCCGTGCTGAACGAGCGGACGCGGGCGCTGCTGGAGGGCGCGGGCCATCTGCATCACTACCTCGACTCCGCCTCACGCGGCCCGGGCGTGGGCCCATGACGGGCGGCGGTCAGCCCGCCCGCGTGGTGCGGAACCGTGCCGCGTACGCGGAGGGCGTCGTGCCGAGGTGGCGGGCGAAGGTCCTGCGGAGCGTCTCGTCGCTGCCCAGGCCGCTGCGCCGCGCGGCCTCGGTGACGTTGGCGCCGTGCTCCAGGAGGATGCGGGCGGCCTCCACCCGCATGGTCTCCACGTGGGCGGCCGGTGTGCTGCCGATCTGCTGGGCGAAGAGCCGCGAGACGTGGCGGGCACTGAGGTTCGCCCGCTGCGCCAGGGACCCCAGGCTGTGGTCGGCCGCCGGGTCGGCGGCGATGGCGTCCAGGAGCGGGCGCAGCACCGGGTGGCGGGTCGTCGCGGTGCGGGAGGCGGCGGAGAACTGGGACTGGCCGCCGGGGCGCTGGAGGAAGACGACCAGGTCGCGGGCGACCCGGCGGGCCTCGTCGGGGCCGTGGTCCTCCTCGACGAGGGCCAGGCACACGTCGATGCCCGCGGTGACGCCCGCCGAGGTCAGGATCGGGCCGTCCCGCACATAGATGGCGTCCGGTGTGACGGTGACGTCGGGGTGGGCGCGGGCCAGGTCGGCGGCGTACTCCCAGTGCGTGGTCGCCCTGCGGCCGCCCAGCAGACCGGCCGCCGCGAGCGCGAACGCGCCGGTGCACACCGCGGCCACGCGTCCCGCGCCGGCGGCCAGCCGGGCCACGTCCGCGACCAGTTCGGGGCGTTCGTCGAGGACGCGCAGGTCGGCCGGGCCGGGGACGACAAGGGTGTCGGTGCGGGTGACGTCGGCGGTGGCCACGTCGGCGGCGATGCGCAGCCCGGTGGAGGTGGTGACGTCCCGGCCGTCGAGGGTGCAGACCCGCACCCGGTAGGCGCCGGTGCGGCCGGCCGCGGTGTGGAAGACCTCCAGCGGGGCGGCCACGTCAAGGAGCCGCGCGCCGTCGAAGGCCAGAACGGTCACGGCGCGGACAGGGTGGGCGGTGCGGGGGCGGGCGGCGACGGGTGAGGCGGGCATGGCTCCAACGTAGCCGGTGCCGGTGTCCGGATCTGTGGGGGGCGTGTCCGTGCGGACATGGTGGCGGGGGCGGCACGAGGCGCAGTCTTGGATCTACAGAGCCGACCGACACGGGAGCCCTTCCATGACCGTCCCTTCCTCGTCCGCCGCTTCCTCCGCCCCCTCCGCCGCCACGGGGGGCTCCGCCGCGGGAGTCTCCGTCCCGGACTCCCGGCTCGCCGCCGAGGCCACCGAACTCGTCCGTGACCTCACCGACGACCTGATCTACCACCATTCCCGCCGCGTCTACTGGTTCGGGAGCCTCCAGGGCCGGGCCCGCGGGCTGAGCTTCGACGCCGAACTGCTGTACATCGGGGCCATGTTCCACGACCTGGGCCTCGGTGCCCGCTTCCACGACAGCGGGCGCCGCTTCGAGGTCGACGGCGCCGACGAGGCGGGCCGCTTCCTGCGGAGCCGGGGCGTGCCGGAGGACGCCGTGCGGCGGGTGTGGACGGCCATCGCCCTGCACACGACCCCCGGCATCCCCGAGTTCATGGAACCCGAGGTGGCGCTCGTGACCGCCGGCGTGGAGTACGACGTGCTCGGCATCGGCTACGACAGCGTCAGCGCGGACGACCGCGCGCGGATCACGGCCCTGCACCCGCGCCCCGACTTCAAGCGGCGCATCCTCAAGGCGTTCACCGACGGCGTCGCGCCGAAGCCGGAGACCGCCTTCGGCAATGTGAAGGCCGATGTCCTGGAACACTTCGTGCCGGGCTTCACCCGCGGTGACTTCGTCCAGGTGATCCAGGACTCCCCGTGGGAGCAGTGAGTCACGGCGTCGCCTCGTGTTCCGCCGCCTCTCAGGGGCGCACGTCCTCCAGCGCGTCGGCGAGCGCGGTGCAGAAGCGGGCGTGCTCCCGGGCGCTGGGCGGCAGTTCGGGGTTCCAGGGCAGCGTACGGACGCCGGGCCCCAGGGCGTCGCCGAGCGGGTCCGCGTTGGACCGTACGTCGGTGAGCACGAGGTCGGGCTCCAGCGCGGCCGCCTCGGCCCAGCCGGTCGTGGACCAGTTGGCGCCGTGCCCGGACGCGGGGTCCACGAGGCCGACGCCGAGCCCGGCGAGTGCGGCGAGGTCGGGCCAGGCGTAGGGCCGCGCCAGGTGGACGGAGTCGGGCCCCGCCGGGGAGAGGGCGAGCACACGCGGCCGTACGGCACCGGCCGCCACGCGGCTCAGGCGGCGCTCGGCGGCGTCGAGCCGGGCGTCCGCCTCGGGCTGTTCGGGGGCGCCGAGGCCGCGCGCGAGGGCGGTGAGGCGGCTCCTGATCCCGGCGAGACTGCGGCCGCGGCCCACGTCGAGGACGGCGAGGGGGACCCGCTCCTCCAGGTGCTTGGCGGCCTCCGCGTCGATGCCGTAGACCTGCCCGCCGCCGTAGGTGAGCGCGACGACCAGGTCGGGCTCCGCGGCGAGAAGCGCGTCCAGGTCGAAGGCGGAGCCCGCCCCGAAGTAGCGGAGGCCGGTCAGGGGCAGGCTGCCCGCCTTCGCCGGATCCGGTGCGGCGGGGTCGTCGTGCGCGGAGCCGAAGACGCCCGCGGGACGTATGCCGTGGTCGTGCAGCGCGGCGGCGGTCGGCAGGTACGCGACCAGCCGGGCCGGGCGGTACGAGGCCCTCACCAGGTGGTCCCGGTCGTCGGTGAACTCCCAGTCCTGGCCCGTGTGGTGTGTCATGTCGTCCCACTCCTCCTGGTCCGGTGGCCGCGGCGCGGCCCTCCCCTGCCGTGGCCTGATCCGCCGCCTGCCTCTTCCGCCGTGGCCGTCCGGTGCTTCCTGCCCGGGCGCGCACCGGCGTACACGGCGAGGGGCGCGCGAGCCCGCCCCGGAGCGATGCGCGCGTGAGGCGCGCGCCGCGCACCGCGCCGAGGGCACCGGTCGGCCACCGCCGGGCACCCGGGCGGCGCGTTGCGGGTGTGTTCGGCACGGGGCGGGCTCCATGACTGCGTCGGTGTCGCACAGCACACCACCGAGCCGAGGAGCGGACGTGAACCACGGAGGAAGCGGCCCGCCGCGGCCTGCCGCAGTGGGGCGGCACCCGCTCCGCAGCCCGCCTGGCCGAGCTGACCGCGCTGTACGAGAAGGGCGCGGTGGACGTGCGGCTGCGCGCGACGTTCTCGCTGGAGCGGGCGGCGGACGCGCACCGGCTCGTGGCCACCGGCCACGGGCGGGGCAAGGTCGTCCTCACCGTGGCCTGAGCCCGCGCCGTCGTACGTGGAGTCTGCTCCGCCCAGCCCCCTGACCGGCCGGTCGTTCAGAGCCAGCGTTCCGCCGTCTCCACGGAGTCGTCGAGTCCCGCGTTGCACGCGATGGCCGCTTGCGGCGCATGACGACGGATCAGGTTCACGATGCGTTCGAAGAGCGGGAGAAGCGGCTCGACCTTGCGGATGCCGGCGCCCACGAGCACCACGTCTAAAGGGCGTTCGCTCAGCGAGGCGACGAGGGTCGGCTCGGTCGTCTCGTCGAACACGATCCCCGAGACCGCGGCGTCGATGCCGCGCTCCGCGAGGACCGCCAGTTCCTTGTCGAGCGTGGCGCGAATGGCCTCAGCGTCGACGCCGGGCAGGGCCTGAGGGTCATCACCGATGACAAGTACGGAAGGCATGCGGTCGACGGTGACAACGCACGGGAGCGGCGCCCCTTCCGCCCCCTCACCTGCGCAGCCAATGGCCGGCGCCCTCCAGCCAGGTGGCCAGGTAGCCCTCGTCGCCCAGGACTTCGATGCCGTCGGCGGCCGTCGGCCAGCGGCGCCGGTAGAGGAGGAGCAGGAGGTCGGTGAGAGGCCCGCGCACGGCTGTGCCCGCCTTCTTGTGGGCGTGGCTCACGGTGACGGGCGCACCGGTCAGGTCGATGAACCACTCCCCCGTGCCTTGTGGCGCGTCGGTGGCGTGGACGTGCACGCCGCGGCCGGGGCCGAGCAGCGTGCGGTACGCGGCCTGCGACGCGTAGGCCTGCGGCAGTGTGCTGAAGTCCAGCCACTCGTCGAGGCCGTCGAGCGCGACATCGGCGTCCAGGGTGTAGGTCCCGCCGACCGCGGCGGTCGCGTCGAAGCGGTGCACGACCGTCTCGTACGTCATGCGCCGCGCCCAGAACAGCGGGGTGCCGCCCGGGGCCGGCGTCCACACCGTGGCGTCGGGGCCCGCCTCGCGCAGCGTTTCCACGAGCCGGGCCGTGCTCTGCGTGAGCCGGGCGGTGAGCGTGGTGATGTCGTCGTCCGCGCCGGGCGTGACGTCGTTGACCTCATGGTCGGGGACGGGCTCTGTGGCCCGCGTCCGCACGATGGTCTCGGCCCAGCCGTGCGTCCCGCCGACGTGGCGCAGCAGGTGGGCGAGGGTCCATCCGGGGCAGCCCGGCACGGGCGCGGCGGCGTCGGCGCCGTCGACGGCGGAGACCAACTGGGCGGTCTGGTCGGAGATCCGAGTGACATAGCGGTCGTACACCGCACGGGGGTTCGGACGCGTCATGCCGCCACGGTAGACCACGGGCCGCACGGTGGTGGGCATGAACCAGGGCGTGCTCAGGACGGCCGGCGGGGCGCTCCGGTCGGCGGGGAACGCACCGCCGGGGGCCTCGCCGTGGCCGCCGCTCATGCCGAAGCCGAGGTGGACGCCGCCAGGAACTGGGTGGCCGCCAGTTCCCCGTACAGGGGGTCCGCGGCGACGAGTTCGGCGTGCGTCCCCGTCGCCCGGACCTTCCCCGCGTCCATCACCACGATCCGGTCCGCCAGCATCACCGTGGACAGTCGGTGGGCCACCACCAGGACCGTCACCTCGCGGGAGACCTCCGTCACGACATCCCGCAGCGCCAGTTCGTTGACCGCGTCCAGTTGCGAGGTCGCCTCGTCGAGCAGGAGCAGGCGGGGCTTTCTGAGCAGCGCCCTGGCGATGGCCACCCGCTGCCGCTCCCCGCCGGACAGCTTGGAGCCCCGGTGGCCGACCACCGTCTCCAGTCCCTCCGGCAGCCGTGCGACGACGCCGTCGAGGCGGGCGCGTACGAGGACGTCGCGGACCTCGGCGTCGGTGGCGTCGGGCGCGGCGAAGAGGAGGTTCTCGCGGACGGTGCCCGCGAGGACGGGCGCGTCCTGCTCCACGTAGCCGATGGCCGCGCGGAGTTCGGCCAGGGGCCACTCCCGTACGTCCTTGCCGTCGACCAGGATCCGCCCGCCCGTCGCCTCGTAGAACCGTTCGATCAGGCCGAACACGGTCGTCTTGCCCGCGCCGGACGGGCCCACGAAAGCGGTCATGCCGGGCCCCGGCACGTCGAAGCTCACGCCGTGGTGGACGGGCGGGAGGTCGTCGCGGTAGCGGAAGGTCACGTCCTCGAAGGCCACCGACGCCGGGCCCCGGCCGGCCCGTCCAGCCGCCCGGTCCGTCCCCCGGCCCGCCGCCTGAGCCGTCCCCTCTTTCCCGTCCGTCTTCTCCGTCTTCTCCGTCCTTTCCGTCTCCTCCGTCCTTTCCGTCTCGAGTCGCTCCGCCTGCACGATCCGTGCGATCGCCGCCGAGCCCACCTGGTACTGCGAGGCCGCCTCGACGAGCCGCGACACCGGGTCGATCAAGTAGAAGAGGAACAGCAGAAAGGCCACCAGCGTCGAGATCGATATGGCGCCGGACGCGACCCGCGCGCCGCCGATCCCGAGCACCGCCAGGAACGACACCTGCACGGACAGGCCGACCGAACTCCACGCAACCGACTGCCACTTCGCCGCCCGCACGCCGTGCCGCCACGCCTCGTGCGCGGCCCTCTGCACCGCCTCCGCTTCCCGCCGCTCGGCGCCGGAGGCCTTGACCGTACGGAAAGCCCCGAAGGCGCGTTCGAGCGCGGTCGAGATCGTGCCGACCGCCTCCTGGGCGCGCCGCGTCGCCTGCGCGATCTTCGGCATGACGAGGGAGACCGCGCCGCCGATCAGCACGATCACGCCGAGGGTGACGCCCAGCAGCACCGGGTCCATCAGCGCCATCAGCACGATCGTGGCGATGAAGGTCAGCCCGCCGGACGCGGCGGACACCACGGACTGTGTGGTCACGGCCCGCAGCAGCGTGGTGTCCGAGGTGACCCGGGACATGAGGTCGCCGGGCTGGGTCCGCTCCACCTCCGGGAGGCGCAGCCGCAGCAGCCGCCCGATCAGCGTGCGGCGGGCGGCGAGCACCACGGATTCGGCGGTGCGCTCCAGGACGTACGCGCCGACCGACTCGATCGCGGTGCCAAGGACCACGAGCGCGGTGAGGAGCACCAGGATCCCGGTGATCGAGTCGTCTGCGCCGAGCCGGTCCACGAGCGCCTTGGCCGCGAGCGGCTGCGCGAGGCCGGTCGCCGCACCGATCAGCGTGAGGAGGGCGCCGAGGGCGACGGCGGCGCGGTGCGGGCGGAAGTGGCGGTACAGGGCGCGCCAGGTCTCCCCGGCCGGGAGCCGCTCGGGTTCGGCGGCCGGACCGCGGTTCTTCTCGGCGGAGGCGGAGGCGGAGGCGGGGGTGGGGGCGGCAGCTGCGTCGGTCACGTCTGGCAGGACGCAGCCGGGGGTGATCCACCTGACTCACGGCGCGCATACGTCGTACCGCCCGCTCGGAACTCCTTGCCGGCGACGGGCTCACCGCGCGCCGAACAGCCGAGCGCATCGGCCCGGCCGCACGCCACCAGCGCCCGTTCGCAACGAAGTTGGGCCGTTCGCTGTCGAGGCCCGACCGCTGGGGCTAACGTCGGAACATGCGCGAAGTTCGTCAAGTCGTCGCCACCGTGATCGTCGCTGTCGCAACAGCCGCCGCACTCACATCGTGCTCCTCGGACTCCTCGGACTCCTCCGACTCCTCGGGCGGGTCTGCCGCCCAGAGCCGGCCCAGCGGCTCCCGCTCCGGGGTTCCGGCGTCCGATCCCGCGGAGACGGCCACACCGTCGCCCTCGCCGACCGGACCGTGCGCGGACGGGACGTGTGAGATCAAGGCCGCCGTGGGGGACGTCGTGAGGGTGCCGAAGGCGTACGGCCTCGGGCCGATCAAGGTGACGGCGGTCACCGGCGACGAGGTCGAGATGGTCGCACCGCTGACGGGGTCGGGCTACAGCGTGTCGGGCTGTTCCGGTGGCGGCGGCACGTCCTCCGAGGGCGGTGGCGGCGTCCATCTCCGCTGCGGCGAAGGGCCCGCTGCGACCATCAACGAGACGATGAGCCTGAAGGTCGTCGACATCCTCGGCGAGGCCGCCGTCCTGCGCATCGAACCCGCCGAGTGATTGTTGCGGCGCTCGATCCGCCACGTCGTCCGCCCCCTCGCCGCGTTCTCGCCACCACCCCCGTCAACGGCGCGGCGGCTCAGACGCGGACGGCGGTCTCCGCGGTGCGCGGCTCAGGCCGAGGGTCGCGCAGGATGCCGGCCGCGCACACGGCGACGACGCAGAACGCCACCGGCAGGAAAAACGTGATGTTGAGCGGCACAAGGCGGGTCAGCGGCCCGATGACGGCGGGTCCGGCCAGCATGCCGAGGTAGCCGAGTCCCGCGACGCGGGAGACGTTGACCCCGGCGGCGTCCGCGTCCGTGTGGCCCGCGGCGCTGAAGAGCTGGGGGACGCAGCCGGAGAGTCCCGCGCCGAAGAGGGTCCAGCCGAGGAGCGCCGACGGGGTCCAGGGCGACAGCGCCGCCACCGTCAGGCCGCCCGCCGCCAGCGTCGCGCCGTACCGGAGGATCGCCACCGGGCCGAAGCGGGCCGCCACCCGGTCGGCGAGCAGGCGGCCGGCGGTCATGGCGGTGGAGAAGGCGCCGTAGGCAAGGGCGGCGGTGGCGGCGGGCGCCTCAAGGACGTCACGGAGGTGCAGCACGCTCCAGTCGTTGGCCACGCCTTCGCAGAGCATCAGCATGAAGGCGAGGGCGGCAAGGGCCCAGATACGCCGGGGAGTCCGGCGGCGTACCGCCGGACCGCCACCGAGGGGAGCAGCACCCTCATCCGGCGTCGCGCCGTACGCGGTCTCCGTACCCGCGGCCGGTTCGGGCCGCAGCAGCGCGGGCGCCGACAGCGCGGCGGCGGCCAGGCCGAGCAGCGCCACCCCGCCGAGGGTCGCGGCGGGGCTCCAGCCCCAGCTGAGCGTGCGGGCGCCGGCCAGCGCGGCGAGGACACCGCCGAGGGAGAACGTGGCGTGGAAGGCGGACATGACGGGCCGTCGGTAGCCGCGCTCCACCTGGACCGCGTGGGCGTTCATGCTGACGTCCAGGCAGCCGTTGCCGAGCCCGAGGGCGAGCAGGGCCGCGCCCAGGGCCCAGACGTTCGTGGCGAGGCCGGGGAGGACGACGGCCGCGCTGCACAGCGCGGCACTGACCGGCACGACGACGCGGGCGCCGAGGCGGTCGGTGAGGGGTCCGACGACCTGCATGCCGGCGAAGGCCCCCGCGCCGAGCAGCAGCAGGAGCCAGCCGAGGACGGCGTGGCTGATCCCCGCACGGTCTTCGACGGCGGGGATGTGGACGATCCACATCCCCAGGAGGAAGCCGTTCAGGGCGAAGTACGCGAAGGTGGCCAGCCGCCCGGCCCGCAGTGTTCTTTCCATGTCTTCGAACATATCGAACATAGAAAGTGTTCGGTAGATTGCTAAACGAACATACTATGTGTTTGAATCGCCGAGTGACCCACACGAACAGAAGCAGCACGAGCAGGGACCGGCTGCGGCAGATCACCGACGCCGTGCGGGGGGCGGGCCGGGTCGGTGTCGCGGAGCTCGCCGAGCTCACCGGCGCCTCGGAGATGACCATCCGGCGCGATCTGGAGGCCCTGGCCGAACAGGGCGTGCTGGAGCGCTATCGCGGCGGCGCGCGGAGCCTGCTGCTGCGCGGGGAGGAACCGCCGTTCGCGCTGCGGGAGCAGGAGGGCCTGGAGGTGAAGCGGCGCATCGCCGCCGAGGTGGCCGGTCTGATCGCCGACGGGGAGTCCGTCGTCGTGGACAGCGGCACCACCTGCCTGGAGGTCGCCCGCGCACTCGAACCCCGGCGGCTGACGGTGATGCCGCTCTCCCTCCAGGCGGTGCACGCGCTCAGCGGCGCCCCCCGGCTGACCCTGCTCGTGCCCGGCGGGCGCCCCCGCCCCGGTGAGCTGGCCCTGACCGGCCAGCTCACCACCGCCTCGCTGGCCGCGCTGCGCTTCGACACCGCCGTCATCGGATGCTGCGGGCTGACCGCGGCGGACGGCCTGACCGCCTACGACCTGGACGACGCCGCGGTCAAGCGGGCCGCCATCGCCTCGTCCCGCCGCGTCATCGCGGTCGCGGACGCGGGCAAGCTCTCCCGCACCGCCCTCGCGTTCGTCGCACCCGCCGCCGCCCTGCACGCCGTCGTCACCGAAGACGCCGCCCCGGACGAGGAGACGGAGGCGCTGGCCGCCGCGGGCGTGACCGTACGAAAGGTGTGACCTTGATGCACGACACGACAGGTGTGCCCCTGAGGCACGGCACGACGAACCACACGACGGACCGAGAGACGGACCGCACGACGGACCGAGAGACGGACCGCACGACGGGACGAGGGACCGACCGAGGGACCGACCGAGGGACCGACCGAGGGACCGACCGAGGGACGAACCCCCTGAACCCTCCGGCGGACAGCCCCGGCAGCAGCGTGCGCCGCACCCTCCTCTTCGACATGTTCGGCGTGATAGCGCGCCACCAGTCCGAGGACGGCAGAGCCCGCCTCGTCGCCACCGCGGGCGTGCCGGAGGCGCCCTTCTGGGAGGCCTACTGGGGGCTGCGCCAGCCGTACGACCGCGGTGACGTGACCGGCCCCGGCTACTGGCGCCGGGTGGCCGAAGCCCTCGGCACCATCTTCGGACGCGAGCAGGTCGCGCGGCTCATCGAGGCCGACATCGCGAGCTGGAGCCGCGTCGACGCCACGATGGTCACGTTGATCGAGGAGCTCGCGGCGGCGGGCGAGCGGATCGCACTGCTGTCCAACATCCCCGAGGAGCTCGCCCTCCACTACGAAGCGCGGCACGCCTGGCTCAGGCACTTCCAGGTACGCGCGTTCTCCTGCCGTATCGGCCACGCCAAGCCCGAGCCGGGCGCCTACCGCTGGTGCCTGGACGCCCTGGAGACCGAGCCGGGCCGGGTGCTGTTCGTCGACGACCGCGAGGAGAACATCCGGGCCGCCGAGGCGGCCGGCCTGCGCGGCCACCTCTTCACCACCCCGGCCGCACTGCGGGAGGCGCTGCGGACGGAACCGCGCCTCAGCGCGTGATCGCGCCCAGCAGCGCCTTGGCGCACAGGTCGCGCACCTGTTCCCGCGTCAGCTCCCGCTCCGCCAGCCACTCCAGGCAGACGGCGACCATGAAGGCGAGCCAGCCCCGCACCGCGAGGCGCAGGGCTGGCAGCTCCCGGATGAGGTCGGTGGCCTCCGGGTCCGCGGCGAGGGCGGCGAGGATCTGCCGCTCCTGGGCCGCGAGGCCGTCGCCGTAGACCTCGCGGACCAGTGGGTCGCCCGCCGCCTCGGCCCGGTGGAACGCGCGGAAGCCCTGCGCGTGGCTCTCCACGTAGCCGAGGAACGCGTCGAGGCCGGTGGTGATCTGCTCCCGCACCGGCAGCCCCGGCACCGCCGCCGTCAGGCGCAGCATGCGCTCGCTCTCGCGCTGCACGACGGCGGCGAAGAAGTCCCTCTTGGTCGGGAAGTAGTGGTACAGGAGCCCGCGTGAAACGCCCGCGATCTCCGCGACCCGCTCGATCCACACATCGTCGTAGGGCTTCTGCGCGAAGAGCCGCGCCCCGACGGAAAGCAGCTGCTCACGCCGTTCCTGCGTGCTCATCCTGCGGCGCGTGCGCTCCTGTGGGTTCGCGGGCATGCGGGCACTTTACTCGACTTACTTGACGCGAATTCAATAACGGGACCAGACTGGGGACGCTTATTGAATCCACGTACAACAGGCCGCTACGGGGTCCGCCTGTGACCTCAACCGGGTCTCTGGGCAAGGGAGATGGGCACATGGCGCAGACAACGCGGTCCGCGGCCGGGCAGCCGGCGCCGGCGGTTTCCCCGCCCTCCCCGCCACCTCCGCCGCCTTCGCCGCCTTCGCCCAAAGGCTTTCGCAGCGCGGAGCTGGGCTGGCCGGAGCTGCGCCGCATACCGCACCCGCCGCGCCGCCTGCCCCTGCTCGGCGACGTCCTGGGCGCCGACGCGCGCACGCCGTTGCAGGACTCGATGCGGATGGGACAGCGGCTCGGGCCCATCTTCCGGCGCAAGGCGTTCGGCAAGGAGTTCGTCTTCGTGTGGGGCGCCGGCCTCGTCGCCGACCTGGCCGACGAGTCGCGCTTCGCCAAGCACGTCGGCCTCGGGGTGGCCAACCTCCGGCCGGTCGCGGGCGACGGACTGTTCACGGCGTACAACCACGAGCCCAACTGGCAGCTGGCGCACGACGTCCTCGCCCCCGGCTTCAGCCGCGAGGCGATGGCGGGGTACCACCCGCTGATGCTGGACGTCGCCCGGCAGCTGACGGCGCGCTGGGACGAGCGGGAGGCGGCGGGACGGCCGGTGGACGTGCCGGGCGACATGACGAAGCTGACGCTGGAGACGATCGCCCGCACCGGCTTCGGGCACGACTTCGGCTCGTTCGAACGGTCGGCGCCGCACCCCTTCGTGCGGGCCATGGTCGGCACGCTGTCCTTCGCCCAGCGCCGCAACGTCGTCCCTCCAATGCTGGCCCCGCTGGTGCTGCGCGGCGCCGGCCGGCGCAACGACGCCGACATGGCGTACCTCAACCGCACCGTCGACGCGGTGGTCGCCGCCCGCCGCGCCGCGCCCGGGCAGGGCGGGCACGGCGATCTGCTCGACCGCATGCTGGACGTGGCCCACCCGGACACCGGGGAGCGGCTCTCTCCGGAGAACATCCGCCGCCAGGTCATCACCTTCCTCGTCGCAGGGCACGAGACGACCTCCGGAGCGCTGTCCTTCGCCCTGCACTACCTGTCGCGTTCCCCGGAGGCGCTCGCCCGCGCGCGGGCGGAGGTCGACGAGGTATGGGGCGCCGACGGGGAACCCGCGTACGAACACGTGGCCAAACTGCGGTACGTACGCCGGGTGCTCGACGAGTCGCTGCGGCTGTGGCCGACCGCTCCAGCGTTCGCCCGGGAGGCCCGCGAGGACACCGTGCTCGGGGGTGAGCATCCGATGTGCAGGGGCGCGTGGGCGCTGGTCCTCGCCACGATGCTGCACCGGGACCCGGCCGCGTGGGGCGAGCGCCCGGAGGAGTTCGACCCCGACCGGTTCGCCCCTTCGGCGGTACGCGCGCGGCCCGCCCATGTCTTCAAACCGTTCGGCACCGGAGCGCGCGCCTGCATCGGACGCCAGTTCGCGCTGCACGAGGCCACGTTGGTCCTCGGTCTGCTGCTGCGCCGCTACGACCTGCACGCCGACCCCGGCTACCGGCTGCGCGTCGCCGAGCGCCTGACCCTCATGCCGGACGGTCTCACTTTGCGGCTCACCCGGCGCCCACCGGCCGTGTAGGAGCGCCATTGTCAGACCCGTGCGCGAGAGTGGAGACGGCATCGCCGCGATGCCGCCCACGCCATCCAGCGCAGAGGAGTCGCTCGACATGACCGGCACGACGTCCGAGGAACTGCTCGCCGCCCAGGCCTGCTTGCGTCTGCTGCACACCGCGCGCGCCGCGCTGTCCGACACCGCGGCGGTCTCCCCGGCCGCCGCGGCGACGCTGCTGGCGGGCCCGATCGCGGAGGCGGACGACGCGCTGCGCCGCGCCGGCCTCGCGGGGAACGAAGCGGTGCTGCTCGAGCGGATCTACGACCTGGCGCCGCTCCCGCGCTCACCGGAACCGCCGTCCGGCGTCGAGCCCACTCCGGTGTCCCGTTCCGCGGCGCGCGAGGGCGGCCGGTCATGAGCGCCTCGGCGGGAAGCCCGGCGGAGGGCAACGCCTCGTACGGCCACAAGGAGTTCAAGCGGTCCAGGAGCCACTTCACGGACCGTGTCACCGCCGACGGCCGCGACGGCTGGCCGGTGGAGGCGGGGAGGTACCGCCTGGTGGTGAGCCGCGCCTGCCCGTGGGCGGGGCGGGCGCTGGTGGCCCGGCGGCTGCTCGGTCTGGAGAGCGCCCTGTCCCTCGCGGTCACCGACCCGATCCAGGACGACCGGAGCTGGCGGTTCACGCTGGACCCCGGCGACCGCGACCCGGTCCTCGGCATCCGGTTCCTGAGCGAGGCGTACGACGCGCGGGAGAGCGGCTGTCCGGGCGGCGTCAGCGTGCCCGCCCTCGTGGACGTGCCGAGCGGCAAGCTGGTGACGAACGACTACCAGCGAATCACCCTGGACTTCACCACCGAGTGGACGGCGCTGCACCGCGAAGGGGCGCCGGACCTCTACCCCGAACCGCTGCGGGACGAGATCGACACGGTGATGGAGGGCATCTACCGCGACGTCAACAACGGCGTCTACCGCGCGGGTTTCGCCTCGGAGCAGAGCGCGTACGAGGCGGCGTGCCGCGCTGTGTTCCGCCGCCTGGAGCTGACCTCGGAGCGGCTGGCGAGGCGGCGTTACCTCGTCGGGGAGACCATCACCGAGGCGGACATCCGGCTGTTCAGCACGCTGGTGCGGTTCGACGCGGTGTACCACGGCCACTTCAAGTGCAACCGCTGGAAGCTGGCCGAGGACCCGGTGCTGTGGGCGTACGCCAGGGATCTGTTCCAGACGCCGGGGTTCGGGGACACCATCGACTTCGACCACATCAAGCGGCACTACCACCAGGTGCACGCGGGCATCAACCCGACGGGGATCGTGCCGCTCGGCCCCGACCTCGCCGGGTGGCTGACTCCGCACCACCGCGAGGAGCTGGGCGGACGGCCGTTCGGCGACGGCACACCACCGGGTCCTGTGCCCGCCGCGGAGGAGGTGCCGGCCGCCGGGCGGCCCTGACCGGCGCTGCCGCCACGGCTTGCCCGCTGGGCGGAGGTCAGCTCGGAGGTCAGCGCGGAGGTCAGCGCGGCCGCCAGGTGAACTTGTCGCCGCCGACCCAGCGCACACTGTCCGGGTCGTCGAGGTCGTGCACGGTGATGCCGGCCATGGAGGCCGCGTCCAGGACATCCGTGACGGTCTTCGCCGTGCCGACCACCTCGCCGTCGATCTCCACGATGCGGAACGGCGGGCTGCCGGGCTGGACGCCGAGGACCGTGATCCGGGGGGGCGCCGTGTACGGGTAGTCGCTCATGCCGGGAACTCTCCCACGGCGGGGCGGCGGACCGCCTCGCCAGTCGGCCGCTCGGGCTACTCCCCCACCCGCCCGACCAGCCGCCGCGCCGCCGAGCGGGCCGCCACGAGCGCGCCCCCGCGGCCCGCGCCCCGCCGGCCGAGCACCACGCGCGTACTCAACTCATGCGCAAGCGCCAGGAGTTCACCGGCGGGGCCCGCGGCTGAGCCGCGACAGCCACCGGGCGCTGCGCGCGCTCGGCGTGCCGTGGGCCTCGCCCGACCGGCAGGGCGGGCGGCTCGCCAAGAGCCTGGACGACGCGATCGGCTACGGCATCACCACGGTCGTCGAACCGCAGAACTCCCTCGACGGCCTCGCGCTGTTCGAGCGGGCGCGCGCCGAGGGGCGGCTGCGGTCGCGGATCGTCGCCGCCCTCTTCCACCCGCGCGGCACCGGCGACGCGGACCTGGACGACTTCGCCGCGACGGCGGAGCGTTACGCCGACGACCGGCTGCGCGCGGGCCCGCTGAAGCTGTACATGGACGACGTCGCGGAACCGCGCACGGCCGCCCTCCTGGAGCCGTACGCGGGGTGCGGGCGGCACCGCGGCGGCACCTTCTACCCGGCGGAGGAGTTCGCCGAGCTGCTGGCGAAGCTGGACGCGCGGCTTCCAGTGCTTCGCGCACGCCACGGGCGACCGGGGCATCCGTACCGTCCTGGACGCCGTGACCCACGCGCGCTCCGTGCATGGGCCGCGCGAGGCCCGCCCCCAGGTCGTGCGCGGTGAGTGCCTCGGCCCCAGCGGCACCCCGCGCTTCGCGGAGCTCGGCGTCGTGGTCCGCATGCAGCCCCGCCACTGCGCGCCCGAGATCGCCGGGCCCGGCAAGGACTGGGCCGAGAACGTCGGGCCCGGCCGTCGGCACAACGGCGGCGACGCGGCGGCGGCCCGGGCATCGGGCCCCGCCTGGCGGCCCGCGGAGACCCTGGACATGGCGACCGCGGTGCACGGCTACACGAGGGGTTCGGCCTACGCCAACTTCCTGGAGCGCGAGCGCGGTTCGGTGACGGTGGGCAAGCCGGCGGACTTCGTCGCGCTGTCCCGGGACATCCTGCGCGTACCTCCGGAGGAGATCCCGGGGACGGGGGCGGGGCGGAGGTGGTCGTGGCGGGCGGGCGGCGAGACGGTGGCCGACCGAGGCCCCCGAGCCGAAGTCTCACCCTACCTGAGGGTGAGACGCGACGCCAGTTGTTAATGGGATCCATTTTCATATAGCGTCGGGGCACCCCGCCCCCACGATCCAGGAGGACGACATGGCCGTACCCAAGCGGAAGATGTCGCGCAGCAACACCCGCCACCGCCGCGCCCAGTGGAAGGCCAGCACCCCGCAGCTGGTGCCCGTCACGGTCGACGGCACGCGGCACATGGTCCCGCAGCGGCTGCTCAAGGCGTACGAGCGCGGCCTGCTGCGCCCGGAGAGCTGAGCGCCGGACCGCATGACACACACATCGACCGCCCCCGCGCCGCCGCGCACCAGGGCCGCGTCGATGTTGACCTCGCTCATGTCGTTGCCGATCACCGCGACGCGCAGGCCGTCGCGGTTGCCGAGGCCGCCCTGTCGCGCGCCGGGGAACGCCTGGTCGGGCCGCTTCGACCATCTGCCCATCGAGTCCAGCGGCATCTCCGAACCGATGCCGGTGGCGGCCCCCTTCGCCTTCCCCCGAGACGACGGCGCGACGCTCGACGATCTCGCCCGCCTCGACACGATGGTGACGGTGGTGGACGCCGCCAACTTCCTCCCGGAACTGACCGGCGGGGACGGCCTCGTGAAGCGCGGCCTCGACCAGTACGAGGACGATGAGCGCACCGTCAGCGACCTGCTGATGGACCAGGTGGAGTTCGCCGACGTCATCGTCCGCAACAAGCTCGGCCTCGTGGACGCCGCCACCGCCGAGCGGCTCGCGACCACTCTCGCGCCTCGACCCCCTGGCCCGCGTGGTGAGGAGATGGACAGCGGGGCCTTCGGCCGCATCCTGCGCTCCAAGGGCTTCTTCCGGCCGGCGAGCCGTCCTCGGGTCACGGGCCTGTGGTCGCAGGCCGGTTCGGTGGCGCGCTTCGAGTCCTCCGGGGCGGGCACGGCGGACGACGCGCAGGGCCAGGAGCTGGTGTTCATCGGCACGGAGCTGCGGGCCGGTCCGCTGCGGGCCGCGCTCGACCGCTGTCTGCTGACCGAGGGCGAGAAGGCGCCGTTCGGTGATCCCTTCCCGGCGTGGGAGGCACACGGCGTCGACGCCTGCGAGGCGGAGGAACGGCCGGTCGCGCCCGCCATGGCGGCCTCGGGCCGGTCCGCGCAGCACGCGGTGACCCGGGCGCGGCGGTGTGCGGTGCGGACGGTCGTCGCTCACACACCGCCGCACACCGGGCGTGTGCGTGCCGCGTACGAACGAGCCGCCACGAGCAGGCCGCCGCCCAGGCCTGCGAAGC
Organism: Streptomyces sp. G44; assembly: GCF_016905445.1. Lineage (GTDB taxonomy): Bacteria > Actinomycetota > Actinomycetes > Streptomycetales > Streptomycetaceae > Streptomyces. Next base: position 15,495 of record NZ_JAFEXF010000043.1, on the reverse strand, counting down.
ACAGCCCGCCGAAGGCCACCATCCAGGTCATCCCCTCGACGGTGGTGAAGACCCCCACGGGTTCGACCGCGGGCACCACGCCGACCGCGCAGAGCAGGGTGTGGACGAGGAGACCCGTGCCGTACGCCGTCAGGGTGCCGCCGGTCAGCCAGGCGGGGATCAGCGGCAGCAGCCGCGGGACGCGCCGCCCGGCGAGCGGCCACGTCCAGCGCGGGAACACCTGCCCCCAGCGGTACATCAGGCCGGTCAGCAGGAACACCCCGAGCAGCGCCGCCAGCACGGTCACGTCGATGCCCAGCGAGGCGAGGAAGCGCGCGGCGCCTGTCGCCTGCGACTCCACGTCGTGCTGCCAGGCCTCACCGCTCACGCCGAGCGCGTCGCCGCCGAGGAGCCAGACGGTCTTGACCGCGGCCCAGGGCAGCAGCCCGCACACGAGGACGTACGCCGTCGCACGGGTCCGCGCCGGCGCGGTGGAGGCGGGCGGATGGACCCATGTGCCGCCGCCCCGCCCCTGGTGCCCGCCGCCGCAGCGGGCGCACCGGCCGCGCATTCTGCGGCGGTGCGCGACGGCGACCATGAGGAGGAGCCCTGCGCCGCAGGTGTTGAGGAGCGTGTGGGCGAGCCCGGTGGCACTCTCCACACCGGCGCCCGACACCAGCGTCACGAAGTGCATCGGCAGTCCGATCGCGCCCCACCCGAAGGCGGGGACCAGCAGGACGAGCGAAACCCCGGCCACGTCACGGCCGGTTCGGGCACGGTGCGCGGAAGCGGCCCGGCAGGCGACAGCGGCGAGGAGGGCCAGGGCGGCCTGGGCGAGGTGGAGGGCGGCCGGCTGGTGCGTGTGCGCGGTGAGCGGCACGGCGGTGCCCGTCGCGGCCCAGCCCACGAGGAGCGGGGCGTAGAGCCCGCCCCAGACCTGAGCGGCGAACGGTGCCCGGCCGGGCGGGCGGCGGGCGCCGGTGCTCCGCCGTGCGCGCGCGGTCCCGGAGCTGTTCGCGGAGACCGTCACTGTTTCTCCTGGGGGGTGAGGGGGTGAGAACTGGCGGCAAGGGAGTGAGAACGCCGATTTCCCCGAGGCTCTCGCGCGCGCGTGGCCGCCACGTCGGCCTCCGGGCCCGGTCTCCTCCCCCGGGCGGCGGAGCCCCGCGTCCGACGATCACCCTCCGACGGTCATCCGGGCGGTGTCAGGCGCGCGGTGCGCCTCTTGTCGGTTCGATCATGTACAGGGCAGGGTGGCCGGTACATCCGTCACCACCGACGCGCGAGGTGCAGGAATGGGCAGCGGAGCAGGACCGGCCGGGGCGGCCGGGAGCCGTCCGGGGCGGCGGCGGTTCATGGCGGCGCTGGCGGCCGGGGCGCTGTCCTCGGCCGCGGCATGCGGTTCCCCGGAACCGCCGGCCCGCGAGAGCCCCGGCCGCGAGACTTCCGGCGGGACCCGCCGGGGCGAGACCCCCGACCCGTCCGTCCCACACCGCCCCGTCCGCGAGGGGCGGTTGTTCGTCGGGACGTACACCTCCCAGGACGGCGGCGGCCCGGGCATCGGGCTGGCGACGTACGACGAGACGACGGGCCGCGTCACCGGCACCGGCACGCTCACCGGCGTATCCGACCCCTCCTATCTGGCGCTGCACCCGTCGGGCCGCACGCTCTACGCCGTCGACGAGCGGGAGAAGGGCGGCGTGACCGCCGTCGCACTCTCGCCGGACGGGAAGCACGAGGTGCTGGGGACGCGTGGGACGGGCGGGGAGGGGCCCTGCCACCTCTCCGTGCACCCGGGCGGCCGGTGGCTGCTCAGCGCGAACTACGGCTCGGGCAGCGTGACCGTCCATCCCATCGACGGCTCAGGTGCGCTGGGCGAGCGGACGGACACCGTCACGCACTCCGCCCCGCCGCCGGGGCCGGGCCAAGAAGGTCCGCGCGCCCACCAGATCATCACGTCCCCCGACCGCCGGCACGTCCTCGCCGTCGACCTGGGCAACGACACGGTCTACACCTACCGGCTCGACGGCGACGCGGGCACGCTCCGCCAGGTGTCCCACGCGACGCTGCGTCCCGGCGCGGGCCCGCGCCACCTCACCTTCCACCCCTCGGGCCGCTTCGCCTACCTCGCCAACGAGCTCGACGACTCCGTCGTGGTCTGCGCGTACGACCCCGCCACCGGCCGCCTCAGGCCGGGCAAGCCGCAGCCGACCGGTTCGGGCGGTGGCAGCACCAACTACCCGGCGCAGTTCGCCGTGACGCGCGCAGGGCGTTTCGCCTTCCTCGCCAACCGGGGGCACGACAGCCTCGCCCGGTACGCGATCGAGGGCGGCGGCGCCCGGCTGCGGCTCCTCGGCACGGTGCCGGTGCGCGGGGAGTTCCCCCGGCACCTCGCACTCTCCCCCACCGAGCGGCTGCTGTTCACCGCGAACCAGAAGTCCGATTCGGTGAGCGTCTTCCGCGTCGACCGGCGCAGTGGTGAACTCCGGCTCGCGGGCGAGCCGTTCCGGGCGCCGGTCGCGGTGTGCGCGCTGCCCGTCAGGGCTTGGTGAAGCTGACATCGCGGGCCGCGGCGACGATCTCGATCTCGTCGCCGAGGGCCCACTCGGCGACGCGCGAGGCCACCGCGGCCGGCACCAGGTCGCTGATGCCCTCCGCCGCCGGGATGTCGTACGTCGCGTGGGCGTCGTGCGGCAGGACGACGCGGAAGCCGAGCTCCAGGGCGGTGCGTGCGGTGGCGCTCACGCACATCTCGGACATGACGCCGCAGATGGCGAGGGCCTCCACACCGGCCTTTCGCAGCAGTTCCTCCAGCTCGGTCTCCTCGAAGCCGTCGTCGGCGGTCTTGCGTACGACGGTCTCGCCGCGCTCGGCTTCGGCGGGCAGGTGGAGCCGCCAGCCGGGCGTCCCGGGTTCGTCGGGGGCGCCCGGTTCGCCGTCGTTCTGGAGCTGGACGACGAGCGCGCCGCTCTCACGCGCCCGGGTCAGGAGGTCCCGGACCCGGTCGAGCAGGCGCCGGGCGTCGGGGACGGCGCCGTCGCCGCTGACGAAGGCGGCCTGCATGTCGACGAGGATCAGGGCCTGAACGGGTGCGGGGGCCGCCTCCGATGTGACTGGCCCCGCGGATATCGGTCGCCCGGCGGGCTTCGGCTGCTCGTTCACACGCCCATCATGCCCACCGCCGATCACTCGCCGCGGAACATTTCCCGCCGAACCCCGCCCCGGACCGCGACGCCGGGTGCCGCCCTGGGTAACGTACAGGCGTATGAGCACGGACCTGACCGTTCTCCTCGTCGTCGCCGCCGTTCTGGCCGCCGTGACGCTCGGCGTCGCCGTCGTGTTGCTCTTCCGCCTCGTCCGCACCCGCCGCGCCCTGCGCAGAGCCGGACTCCCCGTGGAGCGGCAGTGGGTGTTCTGGGGCGCGGTCGCCTATCTCCTGCTGCCCGCGGATCTGCTCCCCGATCCCGTCTACCTGGACGACATCGGGGCGCTGCTCCTCGCGCTGCGGTCGATGCGGTCAGCCGCCGACGGGCCGCCCGCGCCGGGCCGCTGAGAGCCGGGCGGCCTTCGTCAGCAGGGCGTGCATGCACTCCGTCACCTGGGAGACGTCCGCGACGGTCTCGTGGAAGGGCAGGCGTACGTCGGCCTGGCTGCGGGCGCGTTCGAGGCGCAGGGAGATGCCGTGCCGGTCGATGGCGAGCGGCCGGACCCGCACCACGCCCTGAAGACTGTCGGGGCTGACGAGGCGGGTGAGCTGTTCGACGGCGTCCGGGTGGGCGTCGGCGAGGTGGGTGAGCAGCCGCGACTCGGCCTCGGCGAGCGGGTCGGGGACGGTCAGGGCGAGTTCGTCCAGTTCGATGCCCTGGCGTTCGCCGTTCGACTCGTGCAGCACCGCGCACGTCGGGTCGAGGAACAGCTCCTCGCCGTCGAACGCGAGCGATCCGGACAGCCACAGGCGGGCGCGGATCCGGTCCCTGAGCGGTACGGGCGCGACGTCGACGAACTCGACCAGCGTGGACGGTTCGCCGCGCGGCGCGCAGATGAGGGCGGCGGCGAGGGCGCTGTCCTCGGGCGGACGCAGCCGCAGCCTCCCGTCCTCGGTGAAGCTGTGCGCGGCCACGAGTTCGTCCCTGCCGATCTCCGTGGTCACCGCGCAGGACCACGCGGTGGCGAGCACGGAACGAGCGCGTGCCGCCGCTGTGGGCACGATCGCGCTGCTGTGACGGACACCCATCCTCAACCTCCATTAGGTAAGCCTTGCCTAACTTATCGGAGATCGGGGAGCGAGGCCAGTACGCGTACGGCCCCGCGCTGCGCTCGCGCGGGGCGGTGGTGGCGCCTTGGTGTCGGAACGTCGAGGTGCCGAGGTGTCAGTGCCCCCTGGCGAGCCACTCCTCCACGTGCGGCGCCTCGGCGCCGACCGTCGTGTCGTCGCCGTGGCCGGTGCGCACCACCGTCGCGGGCGGCAGCGTCAGGAGCCGCTCCCTGATGGACTCCACGATCGTCGGGAAGTCGCTGTAGGAGCGGCCCGTGGCGCCCGGCCCGCCGGCGAAGAGCGTGTCGCCGGTGAAGACGGTGCCGAGATCCGGGGCGTACAGGCTGACGGCGCCGCGGCAGTGGCCCGGTGTGTGCAGCACCCGCAACACCGTGCCCGCGACGGCCAGTTCCTGCCCGTCGGTGAGTTCGCCGTCGGGGGCCCGGTCGGGGTGGGTGAGCTTCCACAGCTCCGTGTCGGCCGGGTGCAGCAGGATCGGCGCGCCGGTGCGGTCGGCGAGCGCCGGGGCCGCGTCGATGTGGTCGTCGTGCGCGTGGGTGCAGACGATCGCCACGAGCCGCCGGTCCCCCACCGCCGAAGCGATGGCGTCCGCGTCGTGCGCGGCGTCGATGACGACGCATTCGCGGTCGTCGCCCACGATCCATACGTTGTTGTCGACCTCCCAGGTGCCGCCGTCCAGGGAGAACGTCCCGGACGTGACGAGGTGGTCCACGCGGGCGCCCGAGGCGCCGGCCGCCGGCTCGGCCGCCATCAGAACATCACCACCGAACGCAGGACGTCGCCGTGGTGCATCCGCTCGAACGCCTTCTCCACGTCTGCCAGGGCGATGGTCTCCGTGACGAACGCGTCCAGGTCCAGGCGGCCCTGCCGGTAGAGGTCGATGAGCATCGGGAAGTCGCGCGAGGGCAGGCAGTCCCCGTACCAGGCGGCAGCTCGATCTTCATGTCGGGGGTCGGCACGCCGACCAGGACGACGGTGCCCGCCAGATCACGGGCGTAGAAGGCCTGTTCGTACGTCTCCGGGCGGCCGACCGCCTCGATGACGACGTCGGCGCCGTTGCCCCCGGTCAGCTCACGGATGGCCGCGACCGGCTCGGTGGTGCGGGAGTTGACGGTGTGGGTGGCGCCCAGCTCCTTCGCCGTCCGCAGCTTCTTGTCGTCGATGTCCACGGCGATGATCTTCGCGGCGCCCGCGAGCCGGGCGCCCACGACGGCGGCGTCACCGACACCGCCGCAGCCGATGACGGCGACCGAGTCGCCGCGGCCGACACCGCCGGTGTTGATCGCGGCGCCGATCCCGGCCATCACACCGCAGCCCAGGAGGCCCGCCGCGGCCGGGGACGCCTCGGGGTCGACCTTGGTGCACTGGCCGGCGGCGACGAGGGTCTTCTCCGCGAAGGCTCCGATGCCGAGGGCGGGCGACAGCTCGGTGCCGTCGGCCAGGGTCATCTTCTGCTTCGCGTTGTGCGTGTCGAAGCAGTACTGGGGGCGACCGCGCAGACAGGCGCGGCACTGGCCGCACACCGCACGCCAGTTGAGGATCACGAAGTCGCCGGGCGCGACCTCGGTGACCCCCGCGCCGACCGACTCGACGACGCCCGCCGCCTCGTGCCCCAGCAGGAACGGGAAGTCGTCGTTGATGCCGCCCTCGCGGTAGTGCAGGTCGGTGTGGCAGACGCCGCACGCCTGGACCTTCACCACGGCTTCTCCCGGCCCCGGGTCCGGCACGGTGATCGTCTCGATCCGTACCGGCTCGCCCTTCGCGCGGGCGATCACGCCCCGCACCTGCTGCGCCATGACTTCAGCCCTTCTTTCCGTCCACGTCTTTCCACCACGTCTTTCCGGTCCATCGTTCCAGGTCGATCACCTCGTGTCCCGGGCGACCCGGGCGGCCTAGGGTGATCACGTGCGTGATCTCGCTGCCCAAGCCCTGCTGCCGGTCAACACCGCGCTCGCCGTGGTCCTGCTCGTGCTGCTGCTCGCCGCCGCCGCGGCGGCGGCCGTCTTCCGGCTCTCCCCCGACGGCTCGCGCGCCAGAGCGCGCGAGATCCTGATCGCCGGGGCCCGCGCGACGGCGCAACTGGCCGTCGTCTCCCTGGCCATCGGCTGGGTGGTGCACCACACGGCGGCGCTCTTCGCCTTCCTGCTGCTCATGTTCGCCGTGGCCACGCGCACCGCCGGGCGGCGCGTCACGCCGAACGGCACGTGGTGGTGGGCGGCGCTGCCCATCGCGGGGCCCGTCGTCCCGGTGGTGACCGGCCTGACCCTGGCCGGGCTGCTCCCGGTGCGGGGCATCGCGATGATCCCCGTCACGGGCATCCTCATCGGCGGCGCGCTGACCGCGACGGTGCTCGCCGGCCGCCGTGGCCTCGATGAACTGCGCACCCGCCACGGCGAGTTCGAGGCGGGCCTCGCCCTCGGCCTCGCCGACCGCGACGCCCGCCTGGAACTGGTCCGCCCGGCCGCCTCGGACGCCCTGCTGCCCGGCCTCGACCAGACCCGCACGGTCGGGCTCGTCACCCTCCCCGGCGCCTTCGTCGGCATGCTCCTGGGCGGCGCGTCCCCGGTGCTCGCGGGGGCCGTGCAGCTCTTCGTGCTGATCGCCCTCATGGCGGTCCAGGCGGTGGCGGTGGCCCTCACGGTCGAACTGGTCTCCCGGGGCCGGCTGCACCGCGAGGAGCCGAGCCCGTCCGGGCGGGTTCCGGGGCGGGCGTAGGCTCGGTCCCATGTCTGTCTACGAAGAAGAGATCGGCGCCCTGCGGGGCGGCTCCGCCGACCTGCGCCAGTTCGAGGGCAGGACCGTCCTCGTCGTCAACGTCGCCTCCAAGTGCGGCCTCACTCCGCAGTACGCGGGCCTGGAACGGCTCCACGAGCAGTACGCGGAGCGCGGCTTCAGCGTGCTCGGCGTGCCCTGCAACCAGTTCATGGGCCAGGAGCCCGGCACCTCCGAGGAGATCGCCGAGTTCTGCTCGGCGACGTACGGCGTGACGTTCCCGATGACGGAGAAGGTCGACGTGAACGGCGAGGGCAGGCACCCGCTGTACGCGCGCCTCGTCGGGACGGCGGACGCCGAGGGACACACCGGGGACATCCGCTGGAACTTCGAGAAGTTCCTCGTGGACGGCTCCGGCGCGGTCGTCGCCCGCTTCGGCCCGCGCGTCGAACCGGACGCCCCGGAGGTCGTCGCCGCGATCGAGAAGCACCTGCCGGCCTGATCCTCCGCCCGGCCGGGGCGCGGAGGCGGGTCCGGTCCTTCGCGCGCCCCGGCCGGGGACGCGGGGCTGGGGGAGGACGGGGCGATACCTCCAGGCGGACGAAGCCGATCTGCGGACTCGCGGGCGCGATCCTACGGTGACTGAATGGTCATCAGGTACCTCTCGCGCTCCTCCTCCGTAAGGACCGCGGCCCTCGCGCTCGGGACTCTGGTCCTCCTGCCCACACCCGTCGCGGCGGCCCGCCCGCACGCCGAGCCCGCGCCGCCCCGGCCGGTCCCCGCGTACTCCTCCACCCTCCTGGACCGGCCGGGCGTACAGGTCCGGCCCGGGCCGGCCGCGCCCGGGCTGCCCGGTGACGTCTCCGCCCTCGCCTGGCTGGTGGCGGACGCCCATACGGGTGAGGTGCTCGCAGCCAAGGACGCGCACCGGCCGCTGCCGCCAGCCTCCACGCTGAAGTCCCTCTTCGCCCTGGCGGCGCTCCCCCACCTGGACCCGCACCAGCGCCACATCGTCGCGCGGGACGAGCTGGACCACGTCGGTGACGGCAGCAGCCTGGTGGGCGTGGCGCCGGGCCGCGCCTATCGCGTCGCCGACCTGTGGCGCGGGGTCTTCCTCAGCTCCGGCAACGACGCCGTGCACGTCCTCGCGCGGCTCAACGGCGGGATGCGCAGGACCGTGGAGCAGATGCGCGCCAAGGCCCGCGAGCTGGGCGCCCGGGACACGCACGTGGTGTCGCCCGACGGCTACGACGCCGCCGGGCAGGTCTCGTCGGCGTACGACCTGGCGGTCTTCGGCAAGGCGGGGCTCGCCGACCCGGAGTTCACCCGCTACTGCTCGACCCCGGTCGCCCGGTTCCCCGCCGGCGGCTGGTCGTACCCCATCCACAACACCAACCGCCTGCTGACCGGCGCCGACGGCGTGGCGCCCTACCCGGGGCTGCTCGGCGTCAAGAACGGCTACACCAGCCACGCGGGCTCCACCCTGATCAGCGCGGCCCGGCGCGGCGAGCGCACGCTGATCGTGACGGTGCTGAACCCGCAGGTGAGCGGCGCGCGGGCGGTGTACGAGGAGGCGCGGTCCCTGCTCGACTGGGGCTTCGCGGCGGCCGGGAAGGTGCGGCCCGTGGGCTCGCTGCTGCCGCAGTCCAAGGCGAGCCGCACCGCGCAGGGTCCCGTGCACGCTGCCGTCGCCGAGGGCAAGGCCCTGCGGACGGAGCCGCAGCGCTCGGACTGGCCCGCGGTGCTGCTGGTGATCGCGGGCATGGCCGCGGTCCTCGCGGGCGTGGTCATGGCGATCCGGCGGCGGGCGGCCACGGTGGCGCGGCGGGCGCGCTTCAGGGGAGAGTTCGGCGAACGGGAACGGGTGAGGAGACCATCTGGTGAGTGAACCGCTGGGGGTGGCCGTGCTGGGCGCCGGCCACATGGGGGCCGACCATGTGCGGCGGCTGGGCGGGGCGGTGGGCGGGGCCCGTGTGGTGGCGGTCGCGGACCCCGACACGGCGCGGGCCGAGGCGGCGGTGGCGGGGCGGGTGGCCGTGTACGGCGAGCCGCTCGCCGCGCTGGAGGCTCCCGGGGTGGAGGCGGTGCTGGTGGCCTCTCCGGAGGCGGCGCACGAGGAGGCGCTGCTCGCGGCGTGCGCGCGGGGCCTTCCGGTCTTCTGCGAGAAGCCCCTCGCGGCCGACTCGGCCGCCGCCCTCAGGGTCGTCGAGGCCGAGGCCCGGCTCGGGCGCAGGCTGATCCAGGTGGGCTTCATGCGCCGGTACGACGCCGAGTACGCGGCCCTGAAGACCCTGCTCGACTCCGGCGACCTGGGCCGCCCCCTTTTGCTGCACTGCGTCCACCGGAACGTGTCGTCGCCGCCGCACTTCACGTCCTCGATGCTGATCAGCAGCTCGGTGTCCCACGAGATCGACGCGGCGCGCTGGCTGCTCGGCCAGGAGATCACCGCGGTGACGGTGGTCCGGCCGACGCCGTCGGAGGGCGCGCCCGCGGGTCTGCTCGACCCGCAGCTGGTGCTCTTCGAGACGGCCGGCGGGGCCGTCGTCGACGTGGAGATCTTCGTCAACTGCGGCTTCGGGTACGAGGTGCGGTGCGAGGCGGTCTGCGAGCGCGGCAGCGCGCGGATCGGCGAGGCGGGCGCGATGGTCGTCCACGCGGCGGGCCGGGCGTGTGGGGACGTGCCCCAGGATTACGTGGTGCGGTTCGCCGACGCGTACGACCGTGAGGTGCGGGCGTGGGTGGCGGCCGCCCGGGAGGGCCGGGCCGTGGGGCCGAGCGCGTGGGACGGGTACGCGGCGGCGGTCGTCGCCGAGGCGGGAGTGGCGTCGTTGCGGGACCGGGCGCGGGTCGGGGTCGGCCTGGCCGGGCGCCCGGCGCTGTACGGGGAGCGCGGCGGCTCCTGAGACGCGGGCTTCCGCGGCTGTCACACACCCCCGAGCAGCCGCGAGAGCCCTTGGTCGAGGTCGAGGCCGGTCTCCTCGCCGCCCTCGGGCACCACGGCGTAGGACCGCGTCAGGAAGCGGCGCAGGGCGATCTTGTCGAACTGCACCAGCGCCAGGCCCTGGTGCGAGTGGAACTCCAGTACTGTCCGCGCCCGGCCGCACGGCCATATGTGGACGTCACCGCCGCCCGCGGGGGCGGCGAGACCGTCCTCCAGGAGCCTGCGGGCGAAGATCCAGGTGACCTCCGCGCCGTCGAGCGAGGCGGAGGAGGGGAACGTGATCTGGACCGCCAGCGGGTCCTCGGCCGAGTAGCGCAGGACCACGGGGAGGTTGCGCTCCTGGCCCTCGGGGGTGATGAGGCGGGCGCGGGTGGGCTGCTGGAGGGTGACGGCCATGATCGAGCTCCACTTCTGCGTTTCTTCCGGTACTCGGGATCCCGCCCCCGGGACCCCTGTGCCCTTACGACCCCGTGGCGGGGGTGCCATTACGGCATCACGGCGAGAGATCTGTGTGATCTGCGCCACTCGCCCCGCATCCGCCCCCGAGGGGCGGTCCGGCCGTCGCGTCTGTGGATGAGCCCGTCCATGTATGCGTCCATGTGTCGATTCGTGTGCCCGTCACAACGGAGCACACACGCGTCCGTCGCGTAACAGCGGTCACATGGCCGGGTGCCGTTACCCGTGGCCGTGCGTCCCGTCCCGCCCCGGGGCAGGATGAGCCCATGCTGCTGGCTCGGCTCGCACACGTGTCCAAGGAAGTGGCCGCCACCTCCGCGCGGTCGCGGAAGATCGCTCTGCTCGCCGAGCTGTTCCGGGCGGCGGAGCCGGAGGACGTGCCGATCGTCATCCCCTACCTGGCGGGACGGCTGCCGCAGGGGCGGCTCGGCATCGGCTGGAGCACCCTCAGGGACGCGGGGCCGCCCGCCGCCGAGCCGTCGCTGACGGTACGCGGCGTGGACGCGGCGCTCACGGCGATCGGCGCGGTGTCCGGCACCGGTTCCCAGGCGGAGCGCAGGCGGCTGATCGGTGAGCTGATGGGGGCCGCCACCGAGGACGAGCAGCGGTTCCTGTTCGGACTGCTCACCGGCGAGGTCCGCCAGGGCGCGCTGGACGCGGTCGCCGTCGAGGGCCTCGCGGTGGCCACAAAGACCCCGGCGGAGGCCGTGCGGCGCTCGGTGATGCTGGCCGGCGCCATCAGCCCGGTCGCCGAAGCGCTGCTGGAGCGTGGCCCGGCGGCGCTGGACGAGTTCCGGCTGACCGTGGGGCGGCCCTTGCTGCCGATGCTCGCGCACGGCGCCGCGTCGGTCGCCGAGGGCATCGACAAGCTGGGCGCGTGCGCGGTCGAGGAGAAGCTGGACGGCATCCGGGTGCAGGTCCATCGCCGCGGGGACGACGTACGCGTCTACACCCGGACCCTGGACGACATCACCGACCGGCTGCCCGAGCTGACGGCCGCCGCGCGCGAGCTGGAGGGGGAGCACTTCATCCTGGACGGGGAGGTCATCGCCCTCGACGGCACGGGGCGGCCCCGGCCGTTCCAGGACATCGCGGGGCGCGTCGGGTCACGTGTCGACGTCGAGGCCGCGGCGGCCGGGCTGCCCCTGTCGCCCGTCTTCTTCGACGCCCTGTCCGTGTCCGGAAGGGACCTGCTCGGCCTGCCGTTCACCGAGCGCCACGCGGAGCTCGCCGCTCTGGTGCCCGAGCCGATGCGGGTGCGGCGCACCGTGGTGGTCGACCCCGAGGACGAGGGCGCGCGCGCCGCCGCCCAGGAGTTCTTCGAGGCGACGCTCGCGCGCGGGCACGAGGGCGTCGTGCTGAAGTCGCTCGACGCCCCGTACAACGCGGGCCGCCGGGGCGCGTCCTGGCTGAAGGTCAAGCCGGTGCACACCCTGGACCTGGTGGTGCTCGCCGCCGAGTGGGGCCACGGCCGCCGGACCGGCAAGCTCTCCAACCTCCATCTGGGCGCACGGCGGTCCGACGGGACGTACGCGATGCTGGGCAAGACGTTCAAGGGCATGACGGACGTGATGCTCGCCTGGCAGACCGAGCGCCTTCAGGAGCTGGCGGTCAGTGACGACGGGCATGTCGTGCAGGTGCGTCCCGAACTCGTCGTCGAGATCGCCTACGACGGCCTGCAACGCTCCACCCGCTACCCGGCCGGCGTCACGCTCCGCTTCGCCCGAGTCGTGCGCTACCGCGAGGACAAGCCGCCGGAGCAGGCGGACACCGTGGAGACGGTCCTCGCCCGCCGCACGTCTGTGTGATTTTGCCATGACTTGACCCCGATAGGGTGACACCTCGGGATGATCACCTATCGCACAAGGGGAAAGCCGTGCCCGCATCACGTCTCGGCCGTACGCCGCTTCCAGGCATCGGCATCCGGTACGACCTGACGACCCGAGAACAGCGGCGCCTGTCGGTGGTCGCGCACCGGGACGGCGCGCGGACGCTCAGCGCGTACCGGTCCGACGACCCGGACGAGTGCGCCCTGTCGCTGCGGCTGAGTTCGGGTGAGGCGGAAGCGCTGATCGACGCGTTGATGCCGTCGCACCACAGCCCCAACCTGCTGCACACCACCGATCTGGGGCTGGTCGCGGAGCGGGTGCTCCTCTCGGCCACCTCGTACTGGAACGGGCGGCTCCTCGGCGAGACCCGGATGCGGACCGAGACGGGCGTGTCGATCGTGGCGGTGCTGCGGACGGCCGACGCCATTCCGTCACCCGCGCCCGACTTCCGGCTGGCGGGCGGGGACACCCTCATCGTGATCGGCACGCGCGAAGGCGTGGAGAGCGCCGCGACGATACTCGGGCGGGAGTGATCGCGTGCACTCCGCTGTCTTCCTCATCGAGTTCGGCGCGATCATCCTCGCCCTCGGGCTGCTCGGCCGGTTCGCGGGACGCTTCCAGTTCTCGCCGATACCGCTCTATCTGCTCGCGGGCCTCGCGTTCGGCGAGGGCGGGCTGCTGCCGCTCGGCGCGAGCGAGGAGTTCGTCGCCATCGGCGCCGAGATCGGCGTCATCCTGCTGCTGTTGATGCTGGGGCTGGAGTACACCGCCAGCGACCTCGTCAGCAATCTCAAGACGCAGTATCCGGCCGGCCTGGTCGACTGCACGCTGAACGCCCTGCCCGGCGCGATCGCCGCGCTGCTCATGGGCTGGGGCCCGGTCGCCGCCGTCGTACTCGCCGGCGTCACCTGGATCTCGTCGTCCGGCGTCATCGCCAAGGTCCTCGGCGACCTCGGGCGGCTCGGCAACCGCGAGACGCCGGTCATCCTCAGCATCCTCGTCCTCGAGGACCTGGCGATGGCCGTCTATCTGCCGATCATCACCGCCCTGCTGGCGGGCGTCGGCTGGGCCGCGGGCAGCCTGACCCTCGCCATCGCGCTCGGCGCGGCCGGGCTCGTGCTGTTCCTCGCGGTGCGCTACGGACGGCTCATCTCCCGCTTCGTGTCCAGCGACGACCCCGAGAAGCTGCTCCTGGTGGTGCTCGGTCTGACCATCCTCGTCGCGGGGATCGCGCAGCAGCTCCAGGTGTCCGCCGCCGTCGGCGCGTTCCTCGTCGGCATCGCGCTCTCCGGTGAGGTCGCCGAGGGCGCGCACGCACTGCTCGCGCCGCTGCGGGACCTCTTCGCCGCCGTCTTCTTCGTCTTCTTCGGGCTGCACACCGATCCGGCGAGCATCCCGCCCGTCCTGCTCCCGGCTCTGGCGCTCGCCGTCGTCACCGCCCTCACGAAGATCGCGACCGGGTACTGGGCGGCCCGCCGCGCGGGCATCTCCGTCCGGGGCCGCTGGCGGGCGGGCGGCGCGCTGGTGGCGCGGGGCGAGTTCTCCATCGTCATCGCGGGGCTCGCGGTCGCCGCGGGCATCGAGCCGTCGCTCGGCCCGCTGGCCACGGCGTACGTCCTGATCCTCGTGATCGTCGGCCCGCTCACCGCGCGGTACACGCAGCCGCTGGCCGGGTTCGTGGGCGATGCCCTCGCGCGGCGCGGGAAGAGCGCCGCCACCGCCGGGCCCGCGCGGGTGCCCGGACCCCGGGGGGCGGTCGAGTCCCTGGACGGGCAGGACGCGGGCGACCGGTCCTAGCAGCCGGGGACCGGCCGCCGGCCCAGGCCGTACGCGCACTCGCGCCCGTACGGTCCGGGCCGGGCGCCGTCAGGCGTGGGGCGTCCCGGTCAGACGCATCGGGGCCGGAAGCCGGCGTCGGCCGGGCCCTTGCGGCCGAGCGCGTTCAGGACCCACTGGGCGACGACCGGATCCTTGGTCGCCTGGTCGTGCATGAACGGGTCCAGGGGGCAGCGGTCCTGGAGGACGACGTTGGTGACGTACTCCTCGGGGCCGCTCAACAGGGCGTTCGTGTACGGGACCACGACTTCGTCGTAGCGCGTGGTCACGACGGTGTAGTCGGGGCCGGGCGGGGTCTGCGTCCCCGCGTTGAGTCTCTTGAGCAGGTCGGAGCCGGTGATCTGGTCCGTGCAGGCCGGGCAGACGGTGTCGCCCAGGGGCTTGGCCAGCGGGTTCTTCGTGCCGTGGTTGGACGGCACGATGCCGATCAGGTCGTCCACCTTGTCCGCTCCGCCGAGGAACTTCACGTAGTAGCGCGGCATCATGCCGCCCTGGCTGTGGCCGACGAGGTCGACCTTTGCCGCGCCCGTCGCGCCGCGCACGGCCTCGACGAAGTCCTTCAGTTCGACGGCGGAGCTCGCGACCGGGTCGGTCGCCATGTGTCCGTAGTTGAACGCGAAGACGCAGTAGCCCGCCCGCTTCAGCTTCGGAGAGAGGACGGCCCAGTTCTCCGCCATCAGCTTGAACGTGCCGTTGACCAGCACGATCGGCTGCGGGTGGGCCGGGTCGGGCTTGCAGGACCAGTCGTTGGCGCCGCGGGGCGGTATGTCCATGAGCGAGGTCCGCGCGGCGGACGGGGCGGAGGCTGACGCCGGGACGGCGAGGCCCGCGACGCCGAGGGCGAGGGTGGCCGCGGCGGTCAGCAAGGACCGGACGGCGTGACGCAGATGCATGGCGGTTCCCATCGTTCGGTGGTGCTTGAGTCGTTCGGTGGTGGCTGCTTGTTCGGTGGTGCCTACTCGTTCGGTGATGCCTGGCGCAGGGGGCGACGCGCGAACAGGGTTCGACAATGCCGACCACCCGCTGGAAGAGATCGTTTTCCGTGAACACACAGCGCGTCAAGGGGTTGACGGTCCGTATTCGTCACACCCGTCAGGGCTTGCGCTTCCGCCCCGCTGAAGTGCGTCGCGGACAAGTCCGGGACTCGCCGCCCGCCGGTCTCCCTGCGCCTGGCACGATGCTCCCCATGACGTCCGGGCCCGCGTTCCGCCTCGCACGAGCCGCCGTGTTCGCGGCCCTGTGCGTGGTGACGACTGCCTTCGGACACGTCCTCATGTCCGGCGCCGCGCTGCCCTGGTGGGCGGTGGGGTACGCCTTCGCCGCCACGACGGCCGCCGCGTGGTGGCTGACCGGGCGCGAGCGCGGCGCCTCGGCGGTCACCGGCGCGACGGTCGTGGCGCAGCTGGCCCTGCACGAACTGTTCGGCCTGGCGCAGCGGATCGGCGCGGGTCCGGGCGGGGGTGCGG